>CAYQAJ010000041.1:13294-16961 GCA_964415245.1 uncultured Pirellulaceae bacterium
CCGGGCCGCCCGCCGCCTCCGGGCCGCCCGCCGCCTCCGGGCCGCCCGCCGCCTCCGGGCCGCCCGCCGCCTCGGGCTCGGGTGGCTGATCCAAAAAGACACCCATGCGGCGAAACTTCTCGTACCGCTGCTGGAGAAGCTGGTTGAGCGGTTGGCCGACCAGCTCACGGAGTGTCTTGGCCAGATACAGCTTCAGTCGGACGGCCATCTGGTGATAGTCGCGGTGCGCCCCGCCGAGCGGCTCTTCGATCGAGTGATCGATGACGCCCAGCCGCAACAGGTCGGCCGAGGTGAACTTCAAGGCGGTGGCCGCCTGTTCCGCGTATTGGCCGCTCTTCCAGAGGATGCCGGCGCACCCTTCGGGGCTGATGACCGAATAGTAGGCGTGCTGGAGCATGGCCACGCGGTCGCCCACACCGATGCCCAGTGCGCCGCCGCTGCCCCCTTCGCCAATGACAACACACACGATGGGCGTCTCGAGCCGCGACATCTCGAACATGTTCTCGGCAATGACCTGCGCCTGACCGCGCTCTTCGGCGCCGATGCCCGGGTAGGCGCCCGGGGTATCCACGAGGCATACCACCGGCAGGCCGAACTTGGCCCCCATCCGCATCTTGGCCAGCGCCTTGCGATACCCCTCGGGATGTGCGCAGCCGAAGTAGCAGGCGCTGCGCTCCTTGACGGTGCGTCCCTTCTGATGTCCCACCACCATGATCTTGTACTGGTCGAGCCTGGCGAAGCCGCATCGGATGGCGCGATCGTCTCCGAAGTGCTTGTCGCCGTGCAGCTCGACGAACTCGTCGAACACCTGCGTGAGGTAGTCGGCCGTCTGGGGTCGATCCTTGTGTCGCGCGACCTGAACCGTCTCCCAGGGACTCAGATTCGCATAGACGCGCTTGATGGTGTCGGTCAACTGGCGGCGGAGGCCGCGTACTTCGTCTTCGTCACCGGCGCCGGCTTGGAGCGCCTTCTCGGCGTCGCGCAGCCGCGCTTCCAGTTCGACGATCGGCTGTTCAAATGCCAGTGGCGTGGTACCGTTTTGCATCGTTTCGTAGGGGGAACGTGTTTGTGGGGGCCGCCGGCCGAATCGTGGCGCTTCGAGAATCAGAGGTTCACGATGTTCGTCGGAGAGCCGTGGGCGATTGCGAATCGGTTGGCGGTGCTCGTTTCCTATTCCGAGGTAGCCTGCTGCGTGGTATCGACCGCTCGGGGGCGCGACTTGAACGGCCGGATGTCCTTCATTTCATGAATCAGCTCTTCCATCGACTGGGGGCGGTGGCTGCGCTTCTTGGCCAGCATTCTGGTTACAAGATCGGCAAACTCAGTGGAGACGTTCGAATTCAAGGCCAAAAGCGATGGGATCGCCGCCGAGAGATGGCGGTTCAGCAATTCGTTCGGGCTGACCGCTGTGTACGGTGGACGGCCCCCCAAAAGTTCGAAAAACATGCAGCCCAGGCCATACATATCGCTGCGCGGATCGATCGCGTGTCCGCGAATCTGCTCGGGCGACATGTAGCTGCGGGTCCCCTTCACTACCTTATTGCGCCCGCCGAACAATTTTCCCAGTCCACCGGGAGCGCGCCGCGCGATGGCGAAGTCGATCAGCTTGACGTCGCAAGCGGCGTTCACGAGAAAGTTATCGGGTTTGACGTCGCAGTGCACCCATCCTTGGTCGTGCAAATAGCGGAGCCCTTCGGCCGACTGTTCGGCGATCGAGGCGAACTGGCCCAATATGCGATCGGCATCGGCGCGGATCGCCTGCTTGAGGTTGATCGAGTTGAAGTACTCCAGTACGAGAAACGGGATTTCGCGGTCGATTTCGGTTTCGTAGATTTCGATGACGTTAGGATGCTTGAACGCGCGGCCCACCTCGAGCTCGTGTTTCAGGTAGGCGATCTCCTCGCGGTCGTTGGCGCGCTCCTGCAAGAGCGCCTTTAAGGCCACGCGCCTCCCACTGATCGCGTGAACGGCCTCCCAGATCGCGCACGTTTGACCGGTCCGCACGAGACGGACGAGCCGGTATGAGCCCAGATGATCGCGTCCACGTGACACGGAGCCGCTAGTCCGCCTTTTGCGCGGCCGCTCATTACCTTGTGCGCCGCGGCGACGGCGCAGCCGGACCGCGTGTCGCGGTCACTCGGCGGTTCTGCGGCCTGTTGGAGTCGTAGGGCTAACGACCTAATCCAAGTCGTCTCTCGCTCCGCGAGAGAACGTCCTCTCCGCGAATGGACGACCTCTCCCCGAGAGAAGGTCTTCTCCGCAACGAAACGTCCGCCAGAGAACGTCCTCTCGCGGAGCGAGAGGCGACTTCTTAGCACCTTAGTCTAGTCGATGCGGGCCGGCGGCGAAAGAGCTTCGCTTCCGTGCGGTGCCATGTGCTCCGCCCGGTTCAAGAGCCGCAGATACAACTCACGAAGCTGCTCGGTCATGTGCTCGTGGCGGAATCGCTCGGTGAATCGCTGTTGCCCCTCGAGGCCCAATCTCCGCCGCAGCGCCTCGTCGTCGAGCAGTGTTTCGAGCGCCTCCATCAGGTCGAGGGCGCTGCGCGGCGGCACGAGAAAGCCCGTCTGACCGGGGATAACTACTTCGCGCGCGCCGTCGACGTCGAAACTCACCACCGGCTTGCCGGCGATGAGCGCTTGCGGCAGCGCGCGAGCCAGCCCTTCGCGCAGGCTGGCGTGCACTAACACGTCCATGGCGCCGAGATACTTGGGAATGTCGTCGGGAGGAACCAGGCCGGCGAACTGAAAGTGATCCGTCAGACCGGCGCTTTGGATCTCGGCAGCGAGCCGCTCGCGGAGGATGCCGTCCCCTACCCATAGAAACCGCACGTTCGGAAAACGCGGAACCAGACGCCGCGCCGCTTCGATTACGTACTCGTGCCCCTTGAGGTGAAACAGTCGCGCGATCTTGCCCACCACTATGTGCTGCGGCGCGAAGCCGAGCTCCTCGCGCATGGCGCGGCGATGCGCGTCGGCTGCCAAGAACGGCTCGACGTCCATTCCGCTGTATACGGTCGTAAACTTTTCGCGTGGCGCTACCCTTGCCTCGACCATCAAGTCGGTCATCGCGTCGGCCACGCTCACGATTGCGTGACAACGTCGCGCCGCGTACCGCTCGCAACAGCGGAACAGAGCTCGTGCGGCGCTACTTTGATAGGGATGAAACGGCGCCCCGTGTACGGTGTGCACGATCGCCGGCACGCCGAGCGACGCCGCGGCCAAACGCCCGAGGAACCCCCCCTTCGCGCTGTGCGTGTGGACTACGTCAGGCCGAAAGTCGCGCAGCACGCTCTTGAGCGCGCGATAGCTCACCACGTCGCGCCACGGGTGGATGTCGCGGCGCAGCGACGGTAGCAGGGCCAGCGGCACCTCCTCTTCGCGCACCGTTTCGAGCAGGTCGCCTTCGGGCCCTTGTGCCGGTCCGGTCACCAGAAGCACGTCGTCCCCGTGGACGCGCACAAGATCGCGGCAGCACAGGAGCGTGTTCTCCTGCGCGCCGCCGATGATCATCCGCGTGATAATATGGGCGATTCTCATTGCGGAACCTGCAATTGGGTGCTCAAACTCCGAATCACAAATCCCAAATCACAAACAAATCTCAACATTCAAGTTCCAAACACCAAACGCTGCCGTGTCGTGGAATCGGGTCAACGGTTGTGTCGCGG
>CAYQAJ010000041.1:17061-25436 GCA_964415245.1 uncultured Pirellulaceae bacterium
GGCAACGGTTGTGTCGCCGGCAACGGTTGCGTCGCGGTCTCCCGACCGCGACACCTGACCGACCGAAGGTCTCCCGCGACCGGCGGCGAGGAGACATTTGGTCGCAGTCGTGGCATGGTCGGGAGACCGGCCACAACTCGTCGGTCGCGCTCCAACCCTTGGAATTTGAGTCTTGGGATTTGCGATTTTTTTGGGGTTTGTGATTTGGGATTTGGGATTTGGAGCTTGCCGCCCCTGCATGCAAGCCGGTCCGTAGAGCACTACACTCCATCATACTCGACCGACACGAGGTATAGGCCGTGCGGCGGCGCGGTGGCCCCCGCCACGCGACGGTCGGCGGCCGCCAGCACCTCGGCCATCCACGCGACCGGCTGTTTCTTTGTTCCCACCGCCGCCAGCGTGCCCACGATGTTGCGCACCATGTTGTAGAGGAAACCGTCGGCCTCGATCTCAATCACGATTCGTTCGGCCCCCTCCCCCGTCGCACGCCGCACGCTCAGTTCGTTAACCGTGCGGACGGTGCCCTTGCGCGGGGAGCCGGCACGCTGGAAGCTTGCGAAATCGTGGCGACCCACAAGCGGCCGAGCCGCCTCGGCCATGAGATGCTCGTCGAGCCGTTGACGCAACTGCCACGCGTACCGCCGGCTGAAAAGATCGGGCCGCCACGAGTCCTGGATTACGTATCGATACCGTTTACGGACAGCGTCGCGCGTGGCATGAAAACCCTCCGGCGCCTCGACCACCGACAATACGAGCATGTCGTCGGGCAGGTTGGCGTTGAGCGCCCGGCAAAGCACCTCGGGCGCCAAGCTCGAAGCGGTCGAGAAGCTGACCACTTGCCCCAGCGCGTGCACTCCCGTATCGGTGCGGCCCGAGGCGAATACGCGAATCGACTCCTGCGTGACCTTGTGCAGCGCGGCCTCGAAGGCTCCTTGCAGCGAGCGCTGCCCGTGCTGCACCTGCCATCCGAAGTAGTCGGTGCCGTCGTAAGCGAGCGTAACCTTAAGAAATCGCATGTCCAGCGGCACAAGGCCGGCTACGCTCTTTGCTCTGTCGGTCGGCTTCTTCCCGGAGAGTCGGGAGAAGCAGCCGTACCGGTTTCTCTACGACACCCCTGCCTTCGCAGCGACCAGCAGCTCGGCGATCTGCACGGCGTTCGTGGCGGCCCCTTTGCGCAAGTTGTCGCTCACGCACCAGAATGCCACTCCGCTATCGCACGAAAGGTCTTCGCGCACGCGGCCAATGAACACTTCGTCGCGGTTGTCGCAGTCGAGTGGCATCGGATAGCGCCCGGATTCCACGTCGTCGACCAGCACGATGCCGGGTGCCGCCGCAAACAATCGTCGCGCCTCGTCGACCGACAGCTTGCGCTCGGTCTCTGCCAGGATGCTCTCGCTGTGGCAATTCGCCACGGGGACGCGGACGCACGTGGGGCAGATGCGCATGGCGTCGTCGCCGAAGATTTTCTGCGTTTCGAGCACCATCTTCATCTCTTCCGATGTGTAGCCTGTCTTCTTGGGCGATCCGATCTGCGGAATGAGATTGAACGCAATCGGGTACCGAAACGCCTCGCACTCGTGCTCCTGCCCCGCCAGCCGCGCACGGGTCGCGTCGTCCAACTCCTGCTGACCGGCGACCCCCGCTCCGCTGGTGGCCTGATACGTGCTGACCACCACGCGCGTTACGCGGGCGGCGTCGTGGAGCGGCTTCAAGGCCACCACCATCTGCGTGGTTGAGCAGTTCGGGCTGGCGATAATGCCCTGGTGCTTGAGCGCCGCCTCGGGATTCACCTCGGGCACCACGAGCGGCACCTTGGGGTCCATCCGCCACGCGCCGCTTTCGTCGACCACCACCGCCCCGCGTTCCACCGCCCACGGGGCAAATTCTTTGGCCACGTCGTCGGGCGTGCTGGCGATCACGAGGTCGACGCCGTCAAACGCTTCGGGGCGGAGCTCCTCGACGGTGACCGAGCGGCCGCGGAAGTTGATTTTCTGCCCTATGCTGCGGGCCGAGGCGAGGAACTTGATCTGGCGGGAGGGGAAGTTTCTCTCCTCCAGCAATTGCCGAACAATTCTCCCCACGGCACCGGTGGCACCCACCACGGCAAGGTTTTCGAACACGATCTACATCCTCGATGAGTCGAGAGTCAAGAGCCGGAAAGTTGAAAGCGGACGGCGTTGCTGAACTTGGAACCTGGTATCTGGTACTCCGTACTGGGTACTCGGTACCGTGCAGTATAGGTCGCTCCAGCGCGATCCATCAATGCCGCACCGCTGCGACGCTCGAGCGCCCCCCCTGCCCCATCGACGCTCGCCGGCGCTACTTCCGACCGCGATGTCCAGGCGAATGCGCGGATCCCGCGGTCGCCGGTTCGGCGCCACTCCCCTGCCCCGTCGCCAATCGCCCCAGGCCGCGCATCAGCGCTTCTCGGCTTCGCTCCACCGTCTCCGGCGCGATGAACGCCAGGTTGCCGATCAGCATCGCCAGCCCGAACGTAATCATGCCCAAAAACAGCGCGATACCGCCGTGCACGGCCACTGCCATGAGCAGGACAAGTGGCCGCGTCAGCCGGGGCCACACGAGCGCGCAGTAAAATGCTTCCCAGAAGACGGTCATGTGCGTCAACAGGGAAACCAACAGGGGGACGTGCACCAGCCACGTCATGTCAAGCGATTGGTATTCGTAGTTGGCCACGGAAAGCCACATGGCCGAACCGTCCCACCACGTTACGCCGCGCATTTTGGCGATGCCGCCGAACAGGTAGATGACGCACATGTGCAACTGAATGAGCCGCGTGGCTACGTTGGCCGAGACGGTCGGCGCTACCGGCGACAGCTTTCCACCGCGACGGCGCGCAAGGAGTCGATCGAGCGACCAGACGCTACCGCACGGGGCGAGCATCAGGTACATGGCCAGCATGGCGTTGATCTGATCCAGGCCGAAAAGCGACCCCACGAGCCGGTGGCAATACGACACGACCAGCAGCCAGGTAAGGATCGATGTCACGCGGGTAAACAGCCCCAGCATGAACATGGCGAACACGGCCAGCGCCGCCACGTGCGCCAGCCACAACACCACCGGCGAATCGATGTACCACAGGTGACTCCACGCCAGGGAGCTGCCTCCCCCCATGCGGGCGACGTTCGAGGCATGGATCTGCCGCGCCACGTCGCCGGTGATCCAGCTATCGGGGCCGAGAAACGCCGACAGATCGAGAGTCCAAATCAGGTGCGTGTAGAGAATCATCGCGCCGGCCAGAATGCGCATCAAAGCCAGCGTGTGCGGCAGCGAGGGAGTGAACCAGAAACGGTTCCAGCCGCCGACCGCCTGAAGTGACCAAGTACGCATGGCTGCGGTGGGAGCGGTCATGGCGATAACTCCGCCGACGCGTCATCAGCCCGATCGACAAAACGCGCTCCCTCGGCCCGTGCGCCGGCGCCGGGAAAAGCTCGCGGCGGTTCGTCCTCGGGCAATTCGAAATAGAGCTCCTCGGCGTCGATGGGTATGTCTCGGCTCAGAAACGCATCGGGCGAGAGGAGCCCGTGTTCGACGCGCGACATCTCGACGCCCTGGGCTCCGTACCGCGTCAGCAGGTGTTGCTCGAACGAGCGCCACTTGGCTTCGTACACCTGCCGGGACAATTCCCAGTAGCGCCGCATCTCGTCGAGTTGGGCGGCACTGGGGGGGGCAAGCTCTTCGGGCGGCGTCACGCTCGATGGTAGCGTTTCGCCGACCGCAGCCGGTTCGCCATGGGGAGGCGCTGCGCGATCTGCCGCGCTATCCTGGTCTGGCGCGGCGCGGTCAGGGCGCTCCTCCGTCATTTCGAGCAAATCTTCGAACCGCGGCGGAACGAAGTCGGCGTGCAGTTGCTCGGCCAGCATGAAATGCCGGTGGTACAGCAGACGCGGCCAGTGTCGATCACGGTTGGGGAACATCGCCACGACGGGAGGGCGCCCGTCGTCGAACGTCAGGCGATAGCGCACCAAATGGCTCGGCCCTGGGTTGGGGGCGAAGAAGGCGTAGCCATGCCACAGGTAGGCCGCCTCGACGTAAGGTCGCACGACGACCAGCAAGCGGCTGGCAAGCGGCGACACCGTGCCTTCCATCGGCGACGACGTGGCCAGTGTAAAGGGGGGGATGATCACCGCTGCCAGGTGCAGGACCACGAGCACGCTGACTACGACGCGCAGTGGTCGCGACCATCCGCCGGCCGCCGTCGACCGCTCGGACTGCGTTGGTGGGGTCTCGGAGCTGCGTTTCATGATAGCGCCGCCGGTTTGGCCCGGGGATTTCGCTGCTTTCCGGTTGGGGGGAGGCACTGCGGCGGGGACTCGACCGATTTACCCGCATTTCCTTTTATCGACTGCCCCGGATTTGCCGCACGAATCTCACTGCGCCGCGTCGGCCTGCGGGCAAAACAAAAAAACCCTCACGCAGGTTTTCACCGGCGCAAGGGTTTTATCGATTGGTTCGGGAATGTCGCTGGTAGCGGCACCGGGGCGCTGGCACCGCGCCGCGATTGCAATTCGTCCGACCTACTGGGCCGACGCGATCTTGGCCTCGGAGAAGTCGATGTTCACTTCGCGCGACTCGCCCGACTTCAGCGCGATGGTCTCGGTCTTGGTCAACATCTGGCCTTCCGACTCCAGCGTGACCTTGATCTCGTAATTCGACCACTCTTGTCCCTGGGGCAGCGACCGCGTCGTAAACGTGCGGACCGCGCCCTTCGAGGTCGTCGCGTTGCCTGCCAGGTACACTTGCGCGCCCGCGGGAACGTGCAACGTCAGCGTCGTGGCGGGCGGAGAATCGAGCGTGAAGGCCAGGTTGGCCGAGCCGCCCGATTGCAAGTCGATGGTCTTCGTTTCGTCGATCGTCTTGCCGTCTCGCTCGATCTGGGCTTGCACCGTGTAGGTGTAGCTGTATCCGGGAGCCAGCGCTCGCGAGATGTAGCGGCGATGGGTGCCCGTGGTACGCGTCAACGTGCCGTTGACGAGCACGCGCGCTTCGGCGGGAACGTCGACCGTCAGCACGGCGCTGCTGCCGCCGTAGTAGGCCTCGTCTCCTTCGGCGGCTTCGCCGTCGCCTTCGGACGATTCGCCGCCCTGCTGCTGCGGAGGTTGCTGCGGCACGATGTATCCGCCCGAGGAGCCACAGCTACCGTACGATCCCCAACTGCCGCCCGAGGAGCCGTAGCTGCCGTACGATCCCCAGCTTCCGCCGGAAGAGCCGCACGACGAATAAACGACGACTCGCGTCTTGTGGTGGTGGTAATAGCCACCGCTACTACCCCAGCTTCCATAGCTCCCGCAGCTACCCCAACTGCCATGGCTGCCGTAAGAGCCTCCCGAGCTTCCGTGACGCCAACCGGCATGTGCCTGGCCAGCGAACGCCGCCACGGCTGCGGCGACAAAACCCATCGCCAGAATTCGCACCATTCGACGGTACATGTAAGAGACTCCCATTGCTCAAAGATGATAGGCCAGATCGACCGGAGAATACGGCACACTGCCCGAACCCCCACCAGCATAGCTACCATAGCATGGAATTCAAGGAGTCTGCGGAAAATCTGCCGCTCACATAAGCCAGCTAAAATGGGTTCAGTTTTACGGCGCCCACTTTGCAGAAACCCGCGATTTCCCGCATAACGGGAAGCCAGCGTCCGCGTCCCCTACTCCGTCTGGGCGTCAATCCGCACCCGGTCGAACGATACCTTGCCCATTGCGCCGAACAGGCCGATGCGCAGGATCGCCTCCCGCGCCTCGGGGGGCACGCGCACGGTTTTCGACTCCTCGCGCCAGTCGCTGGTGCCGTGGAACGGACCGAGCCACGCAGTGCCGAGGTCCTTCCGCTTCGCGTCGTAGAACGTAACGGCCACCATGGGAAGCTCGTCGCGGTGCCGGCCCGGGCTCACGTCGTCGTTCTTGACCCACGCGGACAGATCGAGCTGCTTGATTTCACGCCCGTCGATCGGAAAGCCCTGCATCATATGCGAGGCGCGGCCGGGTTCGCGATTGCGAAAGGTAACGTAGTGCGAACCCTCGGGAGTCTTGTTGTCGGTTTCCAGCGCAAACTGCTGCTGGTAGTACCAACCGGGGACAAAGCCATTCTCCGGCAGGTCCTCCTCGAATCCACCGTTGACGATTTGCGGATGGAGCGGGTCCGGCTTCACGCGTCGTATGTCTTCCGCCGCGCCGGTCATGGGGACAAACAGCGTGGGTAGCAGTTCCTCGGCCTCGAGTTTTCCGTCGGTCTTGCGGAGGCGATAGAGCGTTTGCTGGTAGCGCTCGCCTACGGGAATCACCATCAGGCCTCTTTCCCGGAGCTGGTCGAAGAGGGGCCGGGGCACCTTCTCGGGCGAGCACGTGACGATGATCTTGTCGAACGGCGCGGCGTCGGGCCAGCCGAGGAAGCCGTCGCCCGCCTTCACGTGCACGTTGTCGTACTTGAGCCGCTTCAGGGTGCGCTCCGCCCGTTCGGCCAACGGCTCGACAATCTCGATGGTGTAGACCTCCTTCACCAGCGGGCTGAGCACGGCCGCCTGATAGCCGCTGCCGGTACCGATCTCCAGCACCTTGTCGTCCGGCTGGGGATCGATCGCTTCGGTCATGTAGCCGACGATGAACGGGGCGGAAATGGTTTGTCCCTCGCCGATGGGAATGGCCATGTCGTGATAGGCGCTCTTGCGATCGGCGGTGAGGACGAATTCATGCCGCGGAATTTTGCGCATCGAGTCGATCACGCGCTTATTCTGCACTCCCGCGCCGACGATCGACTCGTCGACCATGCGTTGCCGCAATGCTTCGAACTGCCGCTCGGTCTGGGCGACGGCGGGCACGGCGGAAATGGCGAGAAGCGCCAAGGCACAGCACAGCAATAAACCGGGCCATTTTGTCGACATGGTTGTCCCCTTCGTCGAACGCGGCGCCCCTCGCCGCGTGCTCCAACTAGGACATTATACCGCACGACCGGCCAGCGGCACGAATTGAATCTACCCACATTCGCATCACCGCGGCGCGAAACGATTCAACGTGCGAGCCGGACGATTGCACGCCCTCTGCCCAGCCGCTACGATTGCCGACGGACCCGGCCGGATGGCGCTCGTGGCCAACCGTGGCGCCCTGCAACTTGCACGGCCGCGCCGGGATCGCGCTCCCAACGACCCTATTCGCGATAATTCACGCCGCATGAAGACCAACCCCGTCAAACAAAAACTCCGCCGTGGCGAGCCCAGCTACGGCACGTGGCTGTCGTTGGGCGATCTGTACGCCACCCGCGTGCTGGCCCGGCTCGGCTTCGACTGGCTCACGCTCGACATGGAACACTCGGCCATCGACTGGTCGCAGGCCACAACCATGTTCGCGGCCATCGCCGACGCCGGCTGCGTCCCGCTGGCCCGCGTGCCCGAGGGTTCGCACCACTACATCAAGCGAGCCCTCGATGCGGGCGCGTGGGGCATCGTGGTGCCGATGGTCGACACCGTCGAGCAGGCCCGAATCGCCATTGCCGCCGCCAAGTACCCGCCTCAAGGAAATCGCAGCGTAGGGGGCGGCATGCACTCCATGAACTTCGCGGCATCGGCCGGCGATTACTACGCGCGCGCCAACGACGAAATCCTGGTCGTGCTGATGACCGAAAGCCCCCGCGGAATCGAAAACGCCGAAGCGATTTACAGCCTGCCCGGCGTCGACGCAATCTTCATCGGGCCGGCCGATCTGCGGGCCCAGATGCGCTCCGCCGACGGCAAAGACCCGACCGACGCCGAGCACGAAGCGGCCGTGCAGCGCGTGATCGCCGCAGGCAAAAAAGTCGGCACGCCGACCGGCATTCACACCATGGACACACAGGCGGCCCTCGAACGCACGCGGCAAGGCATGCAGTTTCTGGCCATCGGCAGCGAACTGCGAATGATGACGCAGAAGGCGCAAGAGATCCTGAGAGAGCTGCACCCCGAAGCGGCGACCGGTGACGTCGCGCGATATTGAGCTCGGCACGATGGCCGTATACCTCCTCGTCACGCTCGATACCAAAGGCCCCGAGGCCGCGTTCGTACGCGACCGGCTCGATGTGCTGGGGGTCGAAGTGCGCGTCGTCGACACGGGTTGCCTGGGGGAACCGGCGTTCGTCGCCGACATTTCGCGCGATGAAGTGTTCGCCGCTGCGTCGTCGTCGCACGCGGAGCTTGTGAAGCAAGGCGATCGCGGGAAAGCCGTCGAGCGCGCGGCCGCCGGCGCCGTGCAGATCGTCACGCAGGCCTACGCGCGCGGCGAGTTGAGCGGCGTTCTGGGCCTAGGCGGTTCCGCCGGCACGACGATCGGCACCGCCGCCATGCGGGGCCTGCCCTTGGGCGTTCCCAAGCTGATGGTCAGCACGCTCGC
>CAYQAJ010000042.1:0-25228 GCA_964415245.1 uncultured Pirellulaceae bacterium
GGTGGGCAAGTCAGTTGGAGCGGCTGCCGGACGAAGAGGTGCTGCCTCGCATGGAGCAATTGGCTGCCTTGGAGGATGCTGGAATCCCCGTGCTGGTCGAATCGCTGGGAAGCGATCGCGAAATGGTTGCCCGATCCGCCCGCGCGGTGCTGAACGAACAATTCGAGCGGTGGCGCGAGTTGCCGCCCGACCGCTCGTCCCGCCGCGCGGCGGTTCTGGCCCGCTCGCTTGCGTCGCGCGTCGATGAATTGAGCCCGACCGGTCAGAGTGCAGCGGCATCGCTGGCCGAGCGATTGCTGACCTGGCCCGCTGGTTCGGGCACCCGCGACGCGAGCCGGATGATTGCCGACTGCGAGTATGTGTTGCAAACCGCGCCCGAGGTGTCGGCCGATACGCCGACGGATGCGGTCGCCCAATCGAACGCGAATGGCTCGTCGGAAAACAGCGCCAGCGAATCGCCGCGCGGCGCCGGCTTTGGCGACGACGAGATGCCCGGTTTGCCGCGCCTGCCAACGGTGCGCAACGTTCCCGGGGGCAATCTGCCGATGGAGTCGGCTCTGGTGCCGCCGCTCCCCGCGGGTCTGGATTGGAACCCCGCCGATTGGATGCCGTCCGGCGACGCGCCGGGGCAAGGAGCGCAACTGCAATCGTCGCGGTCGGGTGCTGTTCCGCGACGCTTGCAGCCGGAAGACGCCCGCCGCATCGACCCCGGCAGCGCGGAGCCGCGCGGGCCGGCCCCCCCGGCTCTGCTCGACAGTCTCGACGACAACGCGCCCGGCACGCTTCCCGATGTCGAGGCGCAGCGTATGCCCACACCCGATCGCGGCGCGATGCGGCCCCCGGCTGACTGGGGGCAGGCGGACGCCACGTCGCTGGTAACGCTGCTGCGATCGAGCGACGATCGCGTCGTGCAGGCGGCGGCGTACGAGCTTCAGCGGCGTGGACTCACCAGCGAAGAGCTGGCTTTTGCGTGGCGAATCGCCGGGGCCGATGCCCAGCAGCGCCGTGAACTTGTGGAGCGACTCCCCCGGCTCGGCCAGATCGATACGCGGCGATGGCTGCTGTGGCTGAGCCAGGACGAGGATGCCGGCGTGCGCCTGGCCGCCGTAACGGTGATGGCCACCAGCCGCGATCCGCAACTGCTCAACCGGCTCCGCGAGATGCAGGGGAGCGAGAGCGATCCCGAGGTTTTGCGGCAGCTCGAACGGTTGAGCGCGTTTCGCGGCGAGAAGCAGAACCGCTGAACACACTCGCGGCACAACTCGCCAGAGTTCAGTCCCATCGAGCTCGAAATCGACGTGCGCGACGATCATTTAGACCGCATCATCGCGGGCCGCGTCGATCGAGTCATTCGCGTCGTCGCTTCCGTCGTTACCGCGCTGGGCGCCGTCGTAGCTGTCGACACGCGACAGGTTGAGCGCCTCGTCGAACCGCTCGCCCGGCATAATCATGATTTCGCCGTGCAGCTCGTGCTGCTCGGTGCGCACGCTGTGGTACCGCACGAGCTCGAGTATCGCCAGGAACACGCCGATCATGGCCGACTTGTGCATTCCCGGCGCGAACATCTCCGAAAACGTGGCGCCTCTCTTTTCGACCAATTGCTGGTGGATGCGCTGCATGTAGACATGGATCGGCGTGTCATCGTAAACGATGTTCGACGGCTTCGCCGCGCGGCTTTCGCGCAGGATGCGACCGAGCGCGCTCACCAGGTCCCACATCTCGACCTCGTGAATCGGCTGGTCGGCCGGGTCGAGGCGCCGCGCCGGGTGGTCGTTGGCCACGCGGCCGAAGCGCTGTTGCCACTGGCGACCCTTTTCGTCGAGCATGCTGGCCGCGTCGCGGTAGTTTTTGTACTCCAGCAGTCGCTGCACCAATTCCTCGCGCGGGTCGTTCCACGTTTCGTCCTCTTCTCCTCCGTGCGGAAGCACCATCCGCGATTTGATCTCGATCAGCGTGCTAGCCATTTCGAGGAAGTCGCCCACCGCGTCGACGTCCAGCGTTTCGAGCACTTCCAGGTGCGCCACGAACTGGTCGGTGATCAGCGCCACGGGAATGTCAGTGATCTCCACCTCGTGCTTGCGCACCAGGTACAGCAGCAGGTCGAGCGGCCCACGGAAGATGTCGAGATCGACGCGAAACGACATGGGGTAGTGGTCAGTTGCGGTTAGGGGGAGGGGTGGAGGAGGCTTCTCGGGAGCAGGATGGCGGATCGAATCGTAACTTCTTCATCGTAATTGTTTTGGCGCTTGGCTCAGGACGTGCCACAGTGCCCCCGACGTGGGAAACACGGGCAAAAGCTGCCTGGAGGATTCGCCGCAAGTATCATAGGCAAACCGGTTTCCATCACCGTCTTTCGACTGTCGGAGGCGGTCGACTTGATGTTTCCAGTGTCAGATCCCGCGCCGGCCCCGATCGCACGCAGGGACGGGCCTGATGTGCTCGGAACCGTCGACTTCCGTTCGTAAGCTAATTGTCTCGTGACACCCTCGGGCGATTGCAATAGGTATTCCCATTTGCGTTCTGTTATACTGGTAACGCCAGTGTGGAGACAGACTTCGGCCGGCCGGCACGAGCATCAACAGGCTAGCAACGCTGGTGCTGCCCGGGCGGCTGTCCGAGCCAGGCCGATGGTCTCTCCGTGGTTTCCGGCAGGATGCCCTGCTCGATGTGGTACCGGTGTCGGCGCGCCGTGCGTGGTCGCCGTCTCTTGGCCGTTCGGACGCGTTGCCAAAGGCGGCAGCGCGGGCACGTGACCGACCTCCGAAATCTGCTCCCAGCAGCCCCCCCAGCGGATGAAACACACCGCCGCGCGGCGAACCTGCATGTGCAGTCGGGGTACCAAAGGGCATCGAGGTCGCCAGCGGACAAAGCAGAGAAGGGGCGCGGCGGATGAATCTGCGCGCCGGCTGCCTTCACGCCGCCGTCGTGCATGGGTGGGGTTGTGCACCGGGTGGCGAGTTGATTTCTCCGGGTGGCGAATGATCGAGATCAAGCACAAGGAGTCGGGCGGCGTTCTGTTGCAGGTCGACGCCGACAGCCTCGAGAACTGCAGCTTCGCCGGCGCGCAATTGGCCGGAGCGAGCCTGGCGGGAGCACAACTCTCGGGCGTCGACTTTCGCAACGCGAACCTGTGCGACGTCGACTTCACCGACGCGCAGCTCGACAACTGCAACTTCCGCAGTGCGTGCCTGAACGGCGCGGTAATGGATGGCGCCAACCTGGCGGGCGCCGACTTTACCGACGCCTTTCTTCTGGGCGTGAGGCTCACCGAGGTGTCGGCCGCCGAGTCGATCTTTCGCTACGCGCGCCTCGCGGAGTGCGAACTTACCGGCAGCAATTTCTCCGGTTCCGACATGAGCATGGCCGATCTGCGCGGCAATCTGAATGACTGCAACCTCAGCGGGGCCGACTTGCGCGGTGCCGATCTTACCGGCGCCAATCTTACCGGCGCCAATCTCAGCCACGCCAACCTGACCAACGCCAAGCTGGCGGATGCCGTGCTGCTGCGCACGCAGATGGACGGCACCATCGGCACGCACGGACAGCGGGTCGACATGCGGGGGGGCTTTCGCAAGAAGGACAAGCGCGCCTGGTGGCAGTTCTGGGGTTAGCTCTGCGGCGGATGCCCAGAGTACGAAGGGACCGAGCGCGACATGCTGCCTCGCACACGCCGATCCGTTGATTCGAAACTGCCTTAGTCGCGGGCTCCCGTTGATTCTGCGTTGCTGCTGGGCCGCGGGAGCACTCCTCTTGTTCGCCCTGGGGGCGATGGCTATGATCGGTTTTCCGCCTGCCTTCTCCCCCAACTGAGTGGCTGTCATGCGTCACGTACTCTCGGCGCTCGTGCAGAACGTACCCGGCGTGCTGGCCCATATTTCGGGCATGCTGGCATCGCGGGGGTACAACATCGATTCGCTGGCCGTGGGAGAAACGGAGGACGCGAACCTGTCGCGGATGACGTTTGTCGTCGTGGGGGACGACCGCATCCTGGAACAGGTGCGCAAGCAGCTCGAAAAGATCGTTACCGTGGTCCGCGTCGACGACATCAGTTCGCAGGAGCACGTCGAGCGCGACCTGATGCTGCTCAAAGTGCAATCGCCTCCCGGCGGCAAGCGGAGCGAGATTCGCGAGCTGGTCGACATCTTTCGCGGTCGCATCGTCGACGTGGGCGCCGATGAGATAATGATCGAAATCTCCGGACGAGAAAGCAAGATCGAAGCCTTTATCGAGCGCATGCGTCCCTACGGCATTACCGAGCTTGTGCGTACCGGGCGAATTGCCATGGTTCGCGGCGGCCGCGAAAACGCCGATACCCAGGGCGGCCCCCAGCTACACGACGGCTCGATCCGCAAATACACCGGCACCCAGTAGCCTCTCGCACAAAGTAGCCTCTCGCTCCGCGAGAGGACTCCCGCCGCGAAAGTGCTCTCGAAAAGACAGTCGCTCCTTAGCCGAACACAAACCGAGAATTGCCGCTCCTGGAGATCGCGCCGCGACGACCTGGGGCGCCCTGCCGTTCCTTCCCATTCAGAGATCCCATTCAGAGATTCCTCCATGCCCGCTCAGATCTATTACGACGACGATGCCGACCTCTCACTCTTGAAGAACAAGACCATCGCCATTCTCGGGTATGGTTCGCAGGGGCATGCCCAGGCACAAAACCTGCGCGACAGCGGATGCACCGTGATCGTCGGGCAGCGCCCGGGAAGCCGCAACTACGACCTGGCCAAGAAGCACGGCTTCGAGCCGCTGCCGGTCGAAGAGGCAACCAAGCGGGCCGACCTGGTCAACATCCTCTTGCCCGACGAGGTGCAGGGCGATGTCTATCGCCAGCACGTGCGCGAAAACCTCAAGTCGGGCAACGTGCTCATGTGCTCGCACGGCTTCAACATCCACTTCGGGCAAATCGAGCCGCCACCAGGCGTCGACACGCTGCTGGTCGCGCCCAAGGGGCCCGGTCACCTGGTGCGGAGCGAGTTCGAAAAGGGGGGCGGTGTGCCTTGCCTCATCGCCGTGGGGGCAGGCGCGAACAACGAAACGCTCAAGCTGGGACTCGCCTACGCCAAGGGCATCGGCGGAACGCGCGGCGGCGTGATCGAAACCACGTTTGCCGAGGAGACCGAGACCGACCTCTTCGGCGAGCAGGTGGTGCTTTGCGGTGGTGTGACCGCCTTGATCAAAGCCGCGTTCGAAACGCTCGTCGGGGCCGGCTATCCGCCCGAGATCTGCTTCTTCGAGTGCCTGCACGAGCTGAAGCTGATTGTCGATCTGTTCTACCAGGGCGGGCTGAGCTACATGCGGTACAGCGTGAGCAATACGGCCGAATACGGAGATTACACCCGCGGCCCACGAATTATCACCGACGAGACTCGCGCCGAAATGAAACGCATCTTGGATGAAGTGCAGACCGGCAAGTTTGCCCGCGAGTGGATTCTGGAGAACAAGGCCGGCGCCCCGGAATTCAAGGCCATCCGTCGCCGCGACCGAAACCTGCAGATCGAGCAGGTCGGCCGCAACCTGCGGCGGTTAATGAAGTGGATCGACGCCAAGGAAGTGGAGTAACACCGACCGTCCCGCGATTGTCCCATGACCTACCAGCAAGTGATCGAAACGTTTCGCAGCCTCCAGCCGGGCGACGAGGTCGAAGTCACGCACGACGTGCGCGTCGGATTCAAGAGCTGGTCGACCTCGGTTACCGGCACCGTTGTCCGCACCGAGCGCCGCCGCCACAGCCTGCACTTCGACCGCAACCGCGACGACAAGGTGTATAGCGACGTGATTGTGCTCAAGCGTAACGACGGCGAGCTGACGACCGTCACGCTCGACGAGTTCTCGCAGTTGCGAGTCGTCCGCCGCGCCGGCGGTGCGGCCGCTTCCGCCTCCGCCTCGAATGCACCCGCGGCCTCCGGCGCTTCGTCGCCTTCCGGCGTTACGGCGCCTTCCGACGCATGACTCTCGACCGCCTGCACATCCTGCACCCGCGACTTTTCGACTCGTTCCGCTTCGTCTATCCGGTGCTCAGCCGGCGGTCGCACGGGCTGTCGATCGGCGTGAATCTCAACCCCGACAAGGTGTGCAACTTCGACTGCATCTACTGCCAGGTCGACCGCACCACCGAAAGCGAAACTCGCTTCGTGGAAACGGATCGCCTGCTGGAAGAGTTGGACGCGGGTCTGGAACTGGCCGTATCGGGCCGCATCTATGAGCAGGAGCCGTTCACTCAGGTTCCCGCGCCGCTCCGCCGCCTGAATGATATCGCATTCTCCGGCGACGGCGAACCGACCACGTACACCAACTTCGACGAGATCGTCGCCGCGTGCGCCGAGGTAAAACGCCGCCACAACCTCGACGACGTCAAGCTCGTGCTCATCACCAACGCCAGTATGTTCCACCGACCGCACGTCGAGCGCGGGCTCGCAATCCTCGACGCCAACAACGGCGAAATCTGGGCCAAGTTCGACGCGGGCACCGAAGCGTATTACGACCGCGTCGAGCGGACCCGCATTCCCTTCCGCCAGGTGATCGACAACATCGCGATTGCCGCCCGCGTGCGTCCGCTGGTGATCCAATCGCTGTTCATGAACATCGAAGGGGAGCCGGCCCCCGATGCCGAAATCGACGCCTTTTGCGACCGGCTGAACGAGGTCGTCGCCGGCGGCGGGCGCATTTCGCTCGTACAGGTCTACACGGTCGCCCGGCCGCCCGCCGAGAGCTACGTAACGCCGCTATCGAACGATCAGGTCGATGCGATAGTAGCCCGCGTCAAGGACCACACCCGTCTCGACGCAGCCGGATTCTATGGAGTGAGCCCATGATCGGGCCGCGCGGCGCTGGGCAGTGGATGATCAGCGCGATCATGCTCGCCGTTCTGATTTGGGGGGCGGTGCTGGCGGCCGGCGCGTTTCTGTTCAACTTCGATTGGCGCAAGGGCGTCATCGTTTACTCGTTCACGGCCGCCTTCCTGCTTTTCTGGGGCGTCATGCTGGCGATCCGGGAAATGACCCGCCGCAACGGCCCGATGACGAAAGGCAAGGGACCGGTCAATGACCAATGACCAAGTTTCAATGACCAATGCACACCGCTAGAACATCCGGATTAAGAGCTTATCCAAAAACCGTCGGGGACTGGCTCATTTTGCGCAGTCCGCGGAGCAAAATGTGCCTGTCCCCTTATCTGAGACGGTTTTTGGATAAGCTCTAAGCGCTGCGATTCACGTTCCGGCCAAGTGTCGCCGGTAGCTGAATGCCGGCCACTTTCACCCGCGTTCGAGCACGCCAATTCGAGCGTCGCAAAATAGGTTGCCGCGTAACCACTTATGCGGCAACAATGAACGCCGCGATTCGCGCCCGCCGCCGCTTTGCGGCGTTTTCGTCTGCCCGCTTTTGCGGCCGTCGCGTATGCTTGTACGGGTGCAGTACGATGCGCGGCGGCTGAATGACATGGCCACTTTGCCTGCCGCGCGTCGCGTTGCAACTCTCGCACATCGAACCAGGGCATCCCCACGCCATGAGGGCCTTCCGATGACGCCGTTGGAAACGATTTCCCCTGCCAAAGCGCCTGCCACGAAGGCGCCGTCCGCCGGCGCGGGCCAGTCGATCGGGCAATACCTGATCCAACGCTTGCAGGACTACGGTCTCCGCGACCTGTTCGGCGTGCCGGGGGACTACATTCTCACATTCTACGGCATGCTGGAGAAAAGCCCCATCAACGTGGTCGGCTGCACGCGCGAGGACTGCGCCGGTTTCGCCGCCGACGCCTATGCCCGCATCAACGGCATGGGGGCCGTGTGCGTCACGTACTGCGTCGGGGGCCTGAGCGTGTGCAACTCGATTGCCGGCGCGTACGCCGAAAAGTCGCCGGTGGTGGTCATCAGCGGGGCGCCGGGCCTCTCCGAGCGCGTGAACAACCCGCTGCTGCACCACAAGGTGCGCGACTTCCACACGCAGCTCGAAGTGTTCGAGAAGCTGTGCGTCGCCGGGTGCGACCTGTCGGACCCCGTGGTGGCTTTCCGCGAGATCGACCGCGTGCTCGACGCGGCGCAGCGCTTCAAGCGACCAGTCTACATTGAGATTCCCCGCGACATGGTGAACGTGGTGCCGCACGTGGGGCACCGCTTCCAGGAGTGCGAACCGCCGTGCGAACCGCAGGCCGCCGCCGAAGCCGCCGACGAAACCGCCGCGCTCCTCTTACAGTGCAAGCGGCCCATCATTATCGCGGGGGTCGAAGTGCACCGCTTCGGCCTGCAGGACAAGCTGCTGGCGCTGGCCGAAGCGATGCAGGTGCCCATCGCCGCCACGCTCCTGGGCAAAAGCGTGATTCGCGAGACGCACCCGCTCTACGTGGGCCTGTACGAGGGGGCCATGGGGCGGGAGGACGTGACCCGCTTCGTCGAGGAGAGCGACTGCGTGCTGCTGTTGGGCACGTTCATGACCGACCTGAACCTGGGAATCTACACCGCCAACCTCGACCCGGCCCGCTGCGTGTACGTCACCAGCGAGCAGCTTCGCATTCGGCACCACCACTACCACGGCGTGGCGCTGGGCGAGTTTATCGACGCGCTGCGGGAGCGCAAACCCAAGCCGCCGCGCCGCGAGATTCCGCCCGCGCTGCACCCCACAATCCGCAAGTACGAGCTCGACGCCCAGGCGCCCCTCACCATCAGCCGCATGATCGCCCGGCTCAACGTGCAGCTCGACGAGCGCACGATCGTCATCGCCGACATCGGCGACGCGCTGTTCGCCGCCACCGAGCTGGTGACCCACGAGCGGACCGACTTCATCAGCCCCGCCTACTACACCTCAATGGGCTTCTCGGTTCCCGCCGCCCTGGGCGCCCAGGTGGCCCGACCCGACGACCGTGTCCTGGTGATCTGCGGTGACGGCGCCTTCCAGATGACCGGCATGGAGCTGTCGACCATCGTCCGCCGCGGCTACTCGCCGATCATCATCGTGGTCAATAACGGCGGCTACGGCACCGAGCGCGTGCTGCACACCGGCACGTGGGCGTACAACGATATCCACTCGTGGCAATACCACAAGCTGCCCGAAGTGCTCGGCGGCGGCACCGGCTACGAAGTGCGAACCGAAGGAGAGTTCGATGCCGCCCTCAAGAAAGCGTGGGCCGACACCGAGTCGATGAGCCTGATCCACGTGCACGTCGATCCACTCGACAGCAGCGAAACCCTCCGTCGCCTGGCCGAGAAGTTGATCAAGCGGGTCTAAGAGGCTATCCGGAAAGCGTCGGGGACTGGCTCATTTTGCGTAGCTGGCATTGGATTTGCCATTCAGAGTGCGGCATCCGCGGAGCAAAATGTGCCTGTCCCCTTCTCTGAGACGCTTTCCGGATAGCCTCTTAGACCACGACGCCAGCGAAACCTCGGCCGTCGGCTACTCGGGCGCCGCGCTAATTCATGGCGATGGCGAGTCTTCCGGCGGCCATCGCTCGAATGGGCGACCGTTGCGCACTCGCTCCGCGTGAAACTTCAAAAAATCCCAAGTTGACTGCGGCCACGGCACGGGCTGGACGGGCGGCAGCCCGGCCGCCTCGCGATCGCGCATCTGAATCGCCGCCGCCCGACACGCCGCTTCCAGCAACCGCACCCGCTCGGCCACGCTCATCGCACGGTAACGGGCAACATCCTCGGCATGCACCGCGGCATGGGCTGCGATCTGCCCGTCGATGATGTCTTTCGGTTGCGTGTCCATTGCGCCTATGAACGTCGCCCGCGTGATACGATCGCGTTGTGCCCCCGCAATTCTAGCAAGTTTGTCGTCTTTCGCTCTGCGATAGAACACAAAGGGTTGGAAACGCGCTCCGCCACCGTCGCCAACCCGAATGCTCAGAAGTCTTGACTTGGCAGTTGCTTGCGGCTTGTTCGCTCTGGGGAAAATGGCGCGCTTGTTGACGAAGAGGGTTGGATTCGGCGCCCCCGGTTTCGTCCCCCCGAACCGAAACCGGGTAGGTTAACACCTAGCTGGTCTGGCTGATGGCAACCAACCGGCCATTGCTCTACGGAGACAATCATGCTCACAGATAGATGTCGCGGAGCCAGTCAGTATCTCGTACGACGGGTCATTTCTGCAGCCGATACCGGACTCATTCGGACCTATTTTGTAGAGCAAGTGGCTTACGAGGCGGCGATCCGCGAGCAATTCGACGCGCTCGTCAATAGGCTACAGCGCCGCGAGGAATGCCAACAAGACGCCCTCGTGGCCCTTCGCCAACTGAATCGGTTGTATAAGACGCGTTTCAAGAGCGAAGACTTGCCTCTACTTCGTGACGAGTTGCTCGCGACGCTGTGGACGTGCGACTGGTTGTTGGCTGCGCCTCCGCAATTGTTGGAGTACCCGGAAGATCAACTCCAGGCGATAACAGGCGTCGTGAAGAATGTGCTACAGCGAACCAAGGCGGGCGGTGCCAAGCGGCCGTATTCCTTGGTCACCAAGTTCCTCCACTTTTGCTTCCCGACGACCTTTGCGATTTACGATAGCCAGGCGGCGAAGTCGATCCACATGTGGGCGGTCTTTGCATTCGACGATGACGACGCCGCGGACAAGGCTGTTGCAACTCGATTTGATGAGCTCGTGTTGGGTGACACCGGGGGATACGGATACTCGGCTGTTCTGAACTTCTACCGCACGATTTGGAACGCCAGCACGCCGGAAGACAAAACAGCGCTCAATGTGCAAGCTGCCCGAGCCCAAGACTTGATGCGAAGCCATAGCGGCCAATCGACGGCCCGAGTGACGGTGATCGATCTCATTGACAAGCTGCTCTGGCGGGCTAGGGGTAATCCCGTTCGGCTCGGCTTAGCGACGCCACTGATTTCGGCAGAGTAGACGTACCACGAACGCCAGACAGCCTGCCAGTCGCAGATCGAAGGTCGTTGTGGGCGACTTCCAACGGAGATGTCCCCTTGCGGCCGCACGACGATCCCGCTGCCATGACTGCCGAGGAGTGGCGCCGCCAGGCCGCGTTCGCAGGCGACGGCCCTACAGCGCGATCCAGTGCATATAGAGCCAGTAGTCGAGGATCCACGGGTGCGACCAGGGATTGCTCCAGCCGTAGGCGGCTGAGATGCCGCTGGCCAACAGCAGCGCCAAGCCCGCGAATCGTCCCCAGCGGTTGGCGGCCATGTCGTCGCAAACGGGCAGCATCGCCACCAGCCACAGCGGCGCCAGCCAGAACAGCCACCGCAGGCCGCACGAGACACCGCCGTAGTTGCGGTCTTCCAGCGGGCGCATCAAGTAGAACACAAAGCAGGCGGCCGACACCGCCAGTACCATCAGCGCGAAGCCGCGCATGCCCCCCTTGGCGCCGATGAGCATGACGATCAGCCCCACCACGCTGAGCACCCAGATGGGCGTGAGCGAGAAGACGCCGTGGTGGCCGATCAGCATGTTGTAGGCGTAGATGGCCCGCGAGGGCTCGCCGCGGTCGATGCCGCGCACGCGATCGGTAGTCCAGTACGAGCCCTCGAAATCGTACCAGTTATCCCACTCGCGGACCTCGAAGCGATCGTCGGTTCGGAGCACTGCATAGTGCTGCTCGATCCCCTCCGGGTCCAGTATCTCCCAGCGGCCTTCGCCGGACGGACGGATGGTCGTTTTGTCGGAGAAACTTAGCGACTTCTGTAGCGTGTCGGGAATCCTACCGCCGTCGAGGTCGGCCTGGAAGCTGGCCATGGCTTGTCTTCGCGCTTGGGCGTCGATCTGGGCCTCGGCATTGCTTTTCGATTCCGGTTCGCTGTTTTCTTCGGCATCGCCCTTCTCGTCGGTATCGCTCTTCTCCTCGGAGTTCTTCTTCCCGTTCCCGTCATTGCCCGCCTTGGTATCGTTCTGCTGGCTGCCTGCGCTCTTGGCGTCATTCGTTGCGTCTGTGTCGGTCTCGGCGTCATCCGTTGCGTCAGTGTCGCTCTTTGTCTTGGAATCGATTGTGGGCTCGTTGCTGGTCTTCACTACCGGGTCGATGGATTTCACGACGGGTCCGTCCTGGCGGTGTGCGTAAGGAGGCTTCCAATCGCCGTGGGCCGCGTACTCGGTCAGAAAAAATGCCGCCGCCACCAACAGCACCGGCGGCACATAAGCGATCAGGGTCTTCCAGGGCGAGCGAATCAAGAGCGCCACCGCCAGCACGGGCACCAGCGAAAGCGCCGGCAGCTCGAACGCCGCGGCCAAGGCGGCCAACAGCCCGGCCACGATAAAATTCCCCACGTGCTTCGTTTCGCCCCACCAGATGGGCAGCGCGGCATACACCGCAACCAGCGCGCAAACCGCCGCCGGCACGTGATTGTTGAGCGTCACGGCGAACGTGGTCAGAAACGTGCCCCAGGTGGCGCACGCCATCACGAAGATCCGACCCCAGTGGGTTGTGCCGCACCGCTCCACGATTCGATACAGGCACACGAAGGCGCCCACCAACGGCAGCACGTTGGTGATGATGAGCATGTACCGCGCAACATAAAACGGATGATCGCCCAGGCCGACGCCGGTGATCGCCTTGATGATCCAATACAGCCCGGCCAGCAGCGTGGGCAATAGCGCCGGCTTGCTCGAATAGTAGTGCTCGAATCCGTCGGGACCCTTGTGGCGCACCATGTCAATGGATTGCCAGCTTGGGTCGAACTTACGGCGGTAGTCAGTGGCATGGGGATCGCGGACGACTACTTCGTCGATCGAGTACCGACGGTAGTCGACCAGCGCGCGAATCGTACACCAGCGGCTGCGATCGTTGGCGCTGAGGAAGGGCGTTTTGCCGTCGGCCGAGTGCACTGAAACAATGCGACCCGTCATGGCTGCCGCCGACGTCACGATCAGCAACCAGTACACGGCCCGGCGGAGCGAAGCGCCGGTGTTGTCGGACAGTGGATTCATTTCTCTTTGGTGCGAATCAAGGAGGAGTTAGTCGGGGCGTGGTTCGTTGTCGGTTGTCAGTTGTGTGTCGTCCATGGTCAGTTGTCAGTTGTCAGTCGTAGCTTTCCGCTTGCGGTTTCGCGCTCCGTAATTCGATCTGTGACTTCCGAACTCTGTCATCATTTTCGTCGCGTCAACTATGCGGTGTTGCTTCGTGTGGATTTTCTGCTTCTCGATGCTTCGGCGAGATCGTCGCCGTTCGTTGGCGAACGGAGTACGGCCGAACATCGCGGCCGAAATGTGCCGTTAACAGCTCCGCCAGAAACCCGATCGACATGAACTGGGCCCCCAGCAGCACACCGACAATGCAATAGTAGAACACGGCCCGTTCGTGCAGATGCACCGGTTCGAGAAACCCAACGGCACGCGAGATAACCCACAGAGCCGAAAGAACCGTTAGCCCCAGTCCACCGGCAAGGAAACAAATCAGCCCGGCTGCTCCCAGCAAGTGCAGCGGGCGATGCCCGAAGCCTGTCAAAAAACAAACGGTCAACAGGTCGAGGAATCCGCGGACGATGCGCCCCAGGCCATACTTCGAGCGGCCGTGCCGTCGCGGGCGATGGTTGACGACGATCTCGCCTACCTTCCAGCCGCGAGCCGCCGCCAGCACCGGCACGAAACGATGCATCTCACCGTACAGCGTCACGTCGGCCAGCACCTCGCGGCGGTAGCACTTAAAGCCGCAGTTGTGGTCGTGCAGCCGCACGCCGGTCATCCGGCTCACCAGCCAATTGAACACGCGCGAGGGGAAAACCTTGTGCCACGGATCGTGCCGCTGTTTCTTCCAACCGCTTACGAGGTCGACCTCGCCCGACATTTCTTCGAGAAACCGCGGTATCTCCGCGGGGTCGTCCTGCAAATCGCCGTCGAGCGTAAAAACGATGTCGCCCCGCACGGTGTCGAACGCCGCGCGGAGCGCCGCCGCCTTGCCAAAGTTGCGCCGCAGGCGGATGCCCCGCACGCGGGAATCCTCGGCGGCCAGGCTTTCGATCTGCCGCCAGGTGCCGTCGGTCGAGCCGTCGTCGACGATGACGATCTCCATGTCGTATTCGTGGCCGCGCGCGACTTCGTCGAGCTCGGCATGCAGTTGCGCGAGACTCGCCTCTTCGTTGCAGACGGGTATTACGACGGAGACCATGATGAATCGGAGAGACGATCGGCGGACGAATTTACATTTGTGGCGGTGAGTCGGGCAAATTGCGCTCTCGGCGCGGGGCACGGCCCACTGTGTATAGGATAATCGAAACCACGGCCTCCGACACTAACCACGCCAGACGCAATAGCACTGCCGATAGAATCGCCGCCACCTGGCCGAACGCCGGGGCCAGCAGCGTCATCACCACCAGTTCGCGCACACCGACGCCCCCCGGCAGCATCGACACGAAACCCGCCACCACCGCCAGCGCCACGCACGCCGTCACCAGTGGCAAGTGGCCGGCGTCGATCGACACGCCCGGCATCGCCCGCAGCGTGGCCCACAGGCTTGCTCCATAGATCCACCAACCGGCAGCCGTCGCTATCCAGCCGAAGAGCATCACGCGCCAGCTTAACCCGGCCAGCGCCTCGTCGATCGCGGGGTTCGCCCGTCGAACACCCACCAATCGCACCAGCCGCCGGAACACAGGGGGCAGCACGGGCACGCCGGCACACAGCATCAAGCCGAGCGAAAGGAGCAAGAGGTACCTCTCTTCGGTGAAGAGAATGGCCAACAGGACGGCGGCCGTGAGCGAACCCACGGCCATCGCGGTGAGTGTTTCCACGAATACGCTGGTCGCCGCGACAGTGGTATCGACGCGGTCGCTGCGCACGGCGTCGGTCCGCAACACGACCACCATCGCTTTGCCCGGTACGTATTTGCCGAGCTGCGAAAGATAGAAGGCGCGCAGCGATTCCCACATGGTCGGCCGCTGTCCCATCGCCAAGAGCACGCGATGCCAGAACAGCCACGACATGGCCAGCCCTGCCACATACAAACAGCAGGCGGCGGCGAGCCAGCGATAATCCAATTCGGCCAGCGAGAAGGGCGCTTCGCGAAAGCGGTCGATCGACTTGACCACCGTTTGCACGACGCAGGCCACCACGGCCGCCAGCACGGCGATGCGAAACGCCACGACGCCGATCGCAATCAGGCGTTTTTTTCTACGACGCTGTTCGACTTCGTCGGGCACGCGCGCACTCCCTGGCCGCGGGAATCGATCTCGCCGGCAACAACCCGGCAGGAGGGCGGCGAGTATTCTGATCGCTGACCGCCCTGGCAACAAGGCCGATCACGTGCCGTCGGCGTTGGACCGTCTCGGCCGTTCGATGGTCTCGTAGGTCCAAGCAGAGCGAATGCCGCGCGTTGGCAAGTGCTCATTTCGTGGGTCACGCTTGCCGCACCATGCGACGAGTTTCGCCCCACGCAAGCATACGCGACTTTCGTGCTAGAATGCCGCGCGATGCGTCGAGTGGGCGATGAAGCCCGGTCAATGCGAGCCATCTGGTTGCACTGGAGCCGACCATGTCGCGCATGATTTCCCTGTTGGTGCTTTCGATCGTTATCCTCATCATCGTGGTCTTGTTCTTCCGCGTGATGGCGAGTTTCTTGCTGCCGCTGTTTCTGGCGGCCGTGCTCGTCGTCTTGTTCAAACCGGTGCATCGCCGGCTCCAAGCGAGATTCTCGAAGCGAAAGTGGGTGCCCGCAGCGCTGACCACTTTGGCGATTGTGCTGGCGGTGTTCCTGCCTACAGCGCTGGTCGTTTCGCTGGCGGCGGTCGAGGGAGTTTCTCTGGCCTCAAAGTTGGACGCCGCCTCGCTGAACGACAGTCTCGCGAAGGTGCGCGGGCGTCTGGGGCTCGAAATGCCACTGGCCGAACCAATTCACCAGATCGACGCCTCGCTGGATTCACTGGTGCAACAGGCCGATCAGCCGCGCGATGAAAGGCGCGAAGCCGTCGAAGGCGCCTTGGCGCGGATCGACCGACTCGAAGAGGATCTGGCCAAGGGGGACGTCGGACTTCCGCCGGTCGATCTGGCTCCGCTGCGCAAGGCCCTGCAAGGTGTCGCCGACTCCCGAGCCAGCACGTTCGACGTCGAGGCGGCGGCCCGCGAGGCGCAGCGCGAGTTCGTGCGAGTCAAGCAGGCGCTGCTCGGCGGACCCTATCAGGCATGGCTGAAGGAAATGGCCAATCCCTCGAAAGAGGAGATTCGCCAGATCAGCCAGCAAGCATACCAGGCGGCGCAGGAAGCGATTCCCCGCTATACGGGGCGCACGACGGCATTCCTCGGCAAGCTTGTCGTGGGAGTCATCATCACGATTGTGGCGGTTTACTTTTTTCTGGCCGATGGCCCCGCCATGATCAACACCCTGCTGCGGCTTTCGCCGTTGGACGACCGCTACGAGCGAGAGCTGCTGGCCGAGTTCGACAACGTGAGCCGCGCGGTAGTGCTGGCAACGCTGCTGTCGGCGGCGGCCCAGGGCCTGCTGGCGGGGATTGGGTATTGGCTGGCTGGCCTCGACGGCGTTTTCCTGCTCATCTTGTTGACCACCCTGCTGGCGATGGTTCCCTTTTTCGGTGCCCCCGTGGTGTGGGTGCCCATTTGCCTGTGGCTATGGTTGTACGAAGACCGGATCGTGGCGGCGGCGCTCTTGGCGGTTTACGGGGCGCTCGTAGTCGGCACGGTCGACAACTTGATCAAGCCGTGGGTGCTGCACGGGCAATCGAAGCTGCATCCATTGCTTGCGCTATTGAGTGTGCTGGGAGGAGTGCAGGCTTTGGGGCCGATCGGGGTGTTGGTCGGCCCGATGGTCGTCGTCTTTCTGCGCACACTGCTGAATATTCTGCACCGAGAGCTGGCTTCGCTCGACCGCTGGAAGAATGCTCAACCCGAATCGGGATAAAGCACCTCGGTTAGCCGCGACGCGCAGCGGAGCGCGCGGGGATTAGGGGATTGGGAACCATCCGTGTCAGTCCTTGTTCGTCCGTGATCGTCCGTGTTTAGGGATACCAGGGGGCCGGCACGCTCCCACTCGACCTTTACGCCTCATTGCCCACGCGGATACGATGAACGTACGGTGCGGGTTCGCGTCGCGGGACACACACAAACGGAATGATCAGCAGGCTCACAAGGAGAAACAGCCATGCAAGCAGTCGCGATACTCCTGGCCGCATCGGCAATCGGGGTCGACTACGGCTGGCAGCCCGCTAGCGACGGAGCGGTCGAGTACATCATTCAGATCGAGCCATCGCTGCTGGCGCTACTGCGCGAGGGCGAGCCGATCGTCAGCCGCGTTCCGCCCGAAGTGGGCGCGGTGCGCAGCTTTCGCATCCAAGTGGGCAGTGGCGAGCTGCCGCACGAGTTGCCGCCGCGTGCCGAACCACAGGGAGTCGCCGACGGGGCGCGACCGCTCGCGACGGGCGACGGTGCCTGGCGCGACCCTGCGCTGCGAGCTGCTCCCCAGCTTGGTGGCGATTCGCCCGACGAGGTAGACGACCCTCATCGTGCCGAGCCGCCGCAGAGAGTTGGCGATGCCGGCCGCCAGGGAGTTGCAGGAGATGTAGACCTTGAGGGTGTTGTCGGCGAAGCAGGCCGACAGGGGGGCATCGCGGAAACGGATCGCGAGGGAGTTGCCGACGGCGCCGAATCTCAGCACTTGGAACGCCCTCGTCCGCGTTGGTGGACCGACGAAGGTGAGGGACCCGACCTGGGAGCATCCCCGCGCGCGGATGGCAGGCCGGCGCCGATCGATCCCGATCCCTTCAGGCGACCACTGGGTAACCGCCCCGCCGGCTTTGTCGAGGAGGCGCCGAACGACGACGCGCGAGGGACCGACGCCGCGCCAGGCGATGGGGCGAACGACGACGCACGAGGGACCGACGACGCCCAAGGCGCCGACGACGCAATCGGCATTGGTATCGGGGGGCGATTTACCAATTCCGAGAAACCTGAGCCCCTTGCCGGCGAACTCGCACCGAACGATTCGCGTAGTCAGCCGCTCGACTGGCGACGCGATGCCGCGCGCACGCAGCGCGACCATCAACAGATCGAGCCAACACCGGACGAGACCGCAGGCAACGGTGGGACCGTGCTGGCTTCCGACGACACTCCGTCGGATACAGCCAAGGGTACGACCGCTCAGCAAGCAACCAAAGAGCAGCCTGCCGAATCGGTGCCGGCCAAACCTTGGGTTCCCCTGGTGATTACAGCACTGTTGCTATTCGTCTCGGTGGCGGGCAACGTGTACCTCGGCTGGCTCGGGTGGGGCGTTTACTCCCGCTATCGGTCGCTGCTGACCCAGTCGAGAGCGGCCGGCGCATCACCGGCGTGAAGGACGGTAGCTGGACTCGCAAGAGTTCAGCAACGCTCCTTCGTAGGTGCAAGACTCGCCTCGTCGAGGCTGAATTCATGCGAATTCAGCTACGTTTCGTGCGAATCGCCGTCGGCCCCAAACTCGGGCGATTGCCAGGTGAACGTGCGGCGACGCTTTTTGGGAGGTGGGGGTGTGCCATCGTCCGGCGGATCGAGCCGACGTTCGCGCGAGTCTCGTTGACCACTTTCTTCGGAAAGCGCCGCTTTGCCGGGCGGTACCGCGTCGGCGTCGTCGTTCGATGATGAAAGGGAAGGCGAGTCAGTGGTGACCGTCGCTTGATTTACCCGAGGTCGTTTTGTCTTGGGCTTGCGGGCCGATTCCTTGATTTGGTCGGCGAGTGCTTGCGTCGTCGCAGGGGCGCGGCGCGTGCGTCGCGGTTTTTTGCCCGGCTCGCTGGTCGGTTCGACCTCTCCGCCGCGTGCCGGAAGCTGCCACACCGGCACTCTTGCCGAGCGAAAACACTTGACAATGTGGTCATGACACGTCAGCAGCAGCACCTGGTGGCCCGCCGCGGCGAAGTCTTTCAGGAGCTGCACGGCCGCCTGCACGCGCTGTGCGTCGAGGTTTACCAGCACGTCGTCCCACACCAGGGGCAGCTCAGCCCCGCGCCGCGCGTAGTCCTCGGCCAATGCCAGCCGCAAGGCCAGAAGCACGGCCTCCCGCGTACCGCGGCTCAGCACGTCGATCGGCAATGAGCGGCCGCTGGAATCGTCGACGCGAAGCGAGCGCTCACCCAGCGGCGCCCAGACTCGGACGTGCTGCCCGAGTGTGAGCTTTTCGAGGTACGCCGAGGCGTCGTGGAGCGTCTGCGGCTGTCGCTCGGTTTCGTAGTGACGGCGAACGGCGTCGAGCAGATAGTCGGTGGCGGCCAGCACTTGCCAGCGTCCGACCGCGCGTCGTAGCCGCTCTTCGACATTGCGCAGCTCCAGCCGCGACACATCGAGGCGGCGATCGCGTGCGTGGTCGTCCATTTGCCGCTGCAAGTCGCCGCGATGCTCGTGAAGCTGGGCCACGCGATCCTGCGACTCGGTGACCTCGGCGGCGAGCTCCGCGCGACGCGCCGACAGCGCCGCTTCGTCGTTCGAACTAAGGAGCTTTGTCGCTTCCGTCTCGTCGCAGCGGCCCGAAAGAACCGCCGTGATGAGCTGAGCCAGCTCATCACGCTGTGTGCGCAGCGACCTGGCTTCCTCATGCTGCGCGGCAATGCGCTGAAAGTCCTCGACGGTTTCGGCGCCCGCCTGGCGTAGCAATTGCCGACGCCGAGCGCCGAGGAGCCGGACCCTCTGGCGCGAGCGCCGACCGGCACGGCGCAGCCGCTTCCTTCGCTCCGCAAGAGCGCGACGTTTGGCGGTTTGTTGTTCCTCGTGGTCGAGAGCCGCCACAAGCTGCTGCACTTTCTCGTTTGGTTTCATGTCGTGCGGCGCCGGACCGGATAGTTCGACGCCCGATTCGGCCGCCAATTGCTCGACCGCGTGGACGATGTGCATCCATTGGCGTCGCTTGTGATTCAGGGCCTCGCGTGCCTCGCGAAGCCGGCGCTGGCTCTCGACGAGCCGAGGCCGGTGACGCACCAGGTTGCGAAGCTGCCGTGGCGAAAGCGTCTCGGGCAATCCGGCCGACGCGAGAGCCGAGCGCCATCCGGCGCGGCACTCTTTTAGCGCTTCGCTTGCCCGCTTTCCGGCAAGTCGCGCCGCCTTGCGCCGCTGCACGGCCGCCTTCGCCTTTTCCCGCATCGCCAGCACCGCCTCAAGCCCGGCAAGCTGGCGGCGCGCCTCTTGCAAGCGGACGTCGAAGGGGCCGCTTCCCAGCGGAAGGAGCAGGTCGAGGGCATCGCGGTCCTGAATTGCTTGTTCCAGCTCCTGCCGGGCCTCTTCGCGCTGTTTGCTGCAGGCGGCCAGTCGACGAGCGGCGGAACGCTCCAGCACCACCTTGGCTGCCACGGCCGATGCGGTTCCGGCGATGCCGATAATCGCCATCCCCCAGCCGATGCCCGCCGCCAGATGAAACAGGGCGCCCCCCACCAGCCCGGTGAGCACGAGCACCACGCCGAGGGCAAAGGGAATAAAGAGCACCGCCATCATCGGGAGCGAGAGCACTTGCCGCTCGCCCAGATCGCGGCTTTGCTGTTCCAGCTCGCTCCGCCGGCGGGTGAGCTGGTCGATACGCTCGTCGATGGTGATGCGACGCTCGAACTGCGATACGTTGCGAGTCGCTTCGGGCACCGCCTCGGCCAGGTCGGGCGATCCCTGCCGCACGAGCGATTCGTCGAATTGTTGGCGTAATTCTGAGGCTTCGGTGCCCGCGGCGCGGAACTCGGCACGCGCCGCGGCCAGCGCTTTGGCCGCCTGCTTCGTTTCCTTGACGCGCCCGCGCAGTGCCGACAGAGTCCGCGGCGCGAGGTCGAAGTCGGCGAGCGCGCGAACCTCGCGGAGACTCGCCGAATCGTCCACTTCTTCAGCGGAGTTGTCGTCCAATTCGTCCGGTCGCTCGATCGACGTGTCTTCCTCCTCCAGGACTACCTCATCTTGGGCAGACTTGCCTCCGACGATAATCATCACGGCGGGCGCGCCGGTTTCCATGGCCGCGGGCAAACCCAGCTCGCGGCAGGCTTGTGCATGTTGGTCCGAAAGATCGGCAACCCCCCGCTCAAGCTGCTGCACCTCTGCGTACGTCGCCACGAGCCACGACTGCTGCGCCGCGAGCGCCCGGATTCGGGGGCCGTTGGCCCAGAGAGCCTCGTTCACCGCCGCCGATATCCACTGCTGCCGCAGCGCTGCCTGACGGCGGGTCAGCCGAACCAGCCGACGCCGGTGCTTGCTGCGTGCCGATTCCAATCGGGCCATTCGCTCGGCGGACCGCGGCGGTAGGTCGGGAATGCCGGACAGCGCGGCGAGCTGCTCATCGAGCGCCGCTTTCTGCTGCCATGCCGATTGCACTTCGCGAGCGGCTTCGACGGTCTCGAGGCTGTGCTGTGTCTTATCCAGCCGTTGCTTGAGTTCTTTGATGTGTTCGGCCAGGGACGTGCGGCGAGCCGCCAGGCCGCGCCACTGACCGCCGAGCGCGGCCAGCTCGCGGCACTGGGCGAGTAAACGTTCCCGTTCCTGCAACAGCGCAACGATTTCTCCGCTGCCGTCCGGTGCGAGCAGCCGACCTCGTGCACGACCCAGCTCGCGCATCACGTCGATCAGCGACACACGATCGAGCCCGCTGGTGAGCTTGTACAGGTGGTCCGCGGCGTCGGTGTCATTGAGCGTGGCGAGTTGCTGCAGCTCGCGCAGCTCGACGGCGAACACGTTGTTGAACGTGGGCTTGTCGACGCCGGCCAGAAGCGACGTCAGTGCGTCGTCCGGGTGCGGTTCTCCCTCCGCATCGAGAATCTCAATGTGTTCGGCGTCCGACTTTTCGCCGTCTTCACCCGCCGCTACGACACCACGAACGATCCGGCGTATCTGGTGCGTGCCCGCGTCGCTTTCGACGACAAGGGATCCGCCCCACAAACAATCCGTGTCCATATCGCCGGTGCCGTTCTCAAGGCGAGCTGCTCGACTCGGGAACTCCCCGGGCAATCCCATGAACGACCGACGCGCCCCGTCACCGAATCCGTACAGCACGCCCCGCAGATACTCCAACAGGGTGGTCTTGCCGGCTTCATTGGGCCCAAAGACGACGGTCAGTTTTTCCGAAACGTCGTCGATGCGAAGTCCGTCCCAAATGCCGAAGCGGTCGACGTGAATGTTAGTGATTCTCACGGCGCCTCCTCCGTGTGGCGCGACTCACTAACCTCATGTGCATCGCCGCGCAGAAGCTCGGCTCCCAGAACAGACGCTTCTCGCAGCACGGCGGTGCGACGATCGCCGTCAATCGCCAAGGCTGCTGCAAGTGGGCTGTCGGCCAGATCAACCGGCACATAGCGCTCCAGCGAGAGCGGCTGATCGGCGTCGGACTCGAACTGTGACACGGTTCGCAGGAACTGGCCGGCGATCGTGTCCTCCGCGCACCAGGAGGTGGGCAACGCGGCCGGCGACTCGACTTCCAGCGACACGCTCCACGCGGGAGACGTGACTCGACCGAACTCCTCTCGGAGCGCGGTTAGCAACTCGTCGCGCCACGAACCGCGAGTCGGCGGCGCAAGGACACCATCGCTCGCACGCAATCGCCAATGAACCAAGAGCGGCCGCCCCGGCGACTCGGCGACCAACTCCCGCATCCGCATTCGCACCGCCTCGCCCGTCGCGTGGGGCGTTCCGTCATCGGGCAGGTCTACGCGTTCTACATGCCACCGCACTACGTCAGTTGGCGTCCAGCGGATGCGTACTTCGTTGCGCGATTCGAAATCGACGATCACGCACCCCCGCGGCCCGCATTCCCGCAGCGAGCGGCCTTGGCACGTTCCCGCGTACACGGCCGCGCAAGGTGGTTCGCACAACTTGTGGTGTTCGTGACGTCCTCCGAGGGCCCAATAGTCGACGTCGCAATCGCGCACTTCGCCCGCACGGATGCGGCCGTGCATCACCGCAACGGCAGGCAATGAACCACCTGGTACGCGAGGTTCGTGCAATGCCCCACGACGGCGGACGGCGGCAGCTCGCCCCATGATCGCCGCCGCGGGCTGCTTGTCGCGACAGTGGACGTGCTCGCGGGTGTCGCGCCGATCGAGAAGGTGAATGCCATCGGGCAGCGGCAGTTCGTCGGGCCAGGCACGGAGCCGGTCGATTCGGCCCTGCGCCCAGTAAACGGCGATTCCGCTCTCGGTCAGTCGCTCGAATTGGCTCAGAAGAAAGGCGAGCGCCCGTGGATTCGCGCGAGCCACGTTCACCACGTCGCCCGAGAGAACCACGAAATCGACCTGCTCCGCCAGCGCCGTATCAAAAACCCGCTCGGCCGCCACGTACGGTGCGTCGATCAGCGCGTCGCGCAGGTGGTCGGGCACTTCGGCAATGCCCACCATGGCGCGATCGAGGTGCAAATCGGCCGCGTGCAGAATGCGGAACGGCGTCAGCGACATGAAAGCCTCCGTGCATGGGCCGGTCCCTATGTGCCGGCCCGTGTACTCCTCCGTCTCTGTCTTGAAAGGTTAGGGCAACCGCGTAGTTTACCGACGTGCGACAATGCGTGAAACGTCGATTTTGGGCGTGCGGTCGCGTAGGGCGGTCGATGCCCGGCTGGCGAATCCCTATATTGGGGCTCAGCCACCATGCAGGACAGGCATTTGTGCTAACGAAGCGTCGCCTCCATCGCCCACTCTGACGAAGCGTCCGCCCGAGAGGATTCGCCCATGACCACCGTCGACGTCGAGCACGTTTTGGTCGTTCCGACCTCGCTCTTGCACACGCTGGGCTACTTTCAAGGATTCACGGGTGACATCGACCGATACCTCGGCGAGCTATTGAACGGCCAGCACGCCAGCTACCGGGCTCGCCCGGAGATGGAGCGCGACCCGAGTTTCAAACAACTCATCCCGTACCTGATCTTTCGTTATGCCGATCCGGCGGGAAATGTTTGCCTGTTCGAGTACACCCGGGGGACGGGGCAAGGGGAGCAGCGCCTGCACCGCAAGCGGAGCGTGGGCGTGGGGGGGCACATTAGCTCGACCGACGCCGACGCCGCCGAGGGGGGCCATCCGTACCACGAGGGCATGCGGCGCGAGCTGGAGGAAGAGGTCATCATCGACACGCCCTGGCGCGAAACGTGCGTTGGGCTGATTAACGATGACCAGACCGAAGTCGGCCGCGTTCATCTGGGCGTCGTCCACCGGATCGACGTGGAGCGCCCGGCGGTGCGGCCACGGGAGTCGGAGATGATCGATGCCGGTTTCCGTCCCCTGGCCTCGGTGATGAGCGACCTGGCGGGAATGGAAACGTGGTCGCAGATTTGCCTTCGTGCCTTGTTCGGCCGAGAATAGAGTGCGTCGCGATTCCTTGGCCGCACGGCATTCTCCGCAAGACGCAGGCGGCACTCTCGCTGCATGACAGCACGGCAACACCGGCTTCGACCCATGGTCCGCACTCCCGTTTACATGGATAACCACGCCACCACGCGGGTCGATCCGCGCGTGGTGGCGGCAATGCTGCCGTATTTTGACGCGCGGTACGGTAACGCGGGCAGCACGAGCCACCCGTTCGGCTGGGAGGCCAAGGAAGCTGTCGACGCGGCCCGAGCTTCGATCGCTGCCGCAATCGGCGCTTCCGAGCGCGAGATCGTCGTCACCAGCGGCGCCACCGAGAGCAACAACTTGGCGATTCGCGGCGCCGCGGAGCGCCGCCGCCGTCGCGGCGACCACATCGTCAGCGTCGCCACCGAACACAAAGCCGTGCTCGACCCGCTGGCAAGGCTCGCGCGTCGCGACTTCGACGTCACGCTCTTGCCCGTCGAGCAGGCAGGCAGCCCGATCGCGGGGCGTATCACGGCGGGCCAGGTTGCCGACGCCATCCGCGACGATACGCTGCTGGTCTCGGTGATGCTGGCCAACAACGAGATCGGCGTGTTGCAGCCCGTGGCCGAGATCGGTGCGGTCTGCAAAGAGCGCGGCGTGCTGTTTCACTGCGACGCCACGCAGGCGGTTGGAAAAGTCCCGGTCGATGTCGAACGGCTGCAGGTCGACCTGATGAGTTTCTCGGCCCACAAGATCTACGGGCCAAAAGGGATGGGTGCACTGTACGTGCGGCGGCGGCCTTTGCAGCCTCGCCTCGAACCGCAGATTGATGGCGGAGGCCAGGAAGGGGGCCTCCGCAGCGGCACGCTCAATGTGCCGGGAATCGTCGGTCTGGCCGAGGCGCTGCGGCTTTGTCTTGACGAAATGCCACAGGAAAGCCAGCGGCTGGCCACCCTGCGAAATCGGCTTTACGAGGGGCTATGTGCCGAGGTTCCCGACGTCGAACTGAACGGGCCGGTGCTCGATGACCCCTCGCTTCGCCTGCCGGGCAACCTCAATTGCAGCTTCTCCTACGTCGACGGCGAAGCGCTGATG
>CAYQAJ010000043.1:0-19285 GCA_964415245.1 uncultured Pirellulaceae bacterium
AGCGGCCGAAGCGGAGCCGCGAGCGAACGCCGCGACAGCCAGCTTGCCGCGGCGCGACGTCGGGTCAGGTCGCCGATGCGAAGGTCCTCCAAGGCGGCAAACTCCTCGTCCACGCGCGGCAGCACGTGGCAGTACACTTCGTCGTCGATCGTAACGCCGCGCGTGCGGACCAGCGCTTCGAGCGCGGGCACCACGTCGCCCCCCAGGGCGATGAGGCGATCCGCGGCCACGGATCGGTCGCCGGGCACTGCCCCCGGGGAGTATGCGTCGAGCCAGTGGGCGGCTTCGCTGACAACCGCCCCCGACGGACCACCCGCGCTCGCGTCGCGATCGCGGACGGTAGCCTTCGATCCCGTGGTGCCGCTCATCCGGGCAGAATCCTCCTGCCATGCGCGTTCGAGACCGGCGATACGTTCTGCCAACACCTGCGGCGGATCGTCGCCGCGCAGCTCGGTTGCCCCCGGCCACTTCTTCCGCAGCGCCTCGATGGCCGCAAGCCGCGTGCGGTGGATCGGCGATCCGGCTGCCGCCAAGAGCAAAGGAACCGCGCGGGCCTGCGACCAGTTGGCGACCGATTCCACGGCGCACGCCTGCACCTCGATGCTCCCATCGGTGAGCAGTTTGCCCGCCACCGACTCGGCTTCGTCGCTGTCGTGGCCCGATAGCGCACACGCCACCACTCGTCGCACACGCCACGACGTATCAAATGCGGCGGCATAGACACGGGGGTAGTCGCCCAGGGCGGCCAGTGCCGAAATCGCGGCGCCGCGGATGGTTTCGTCGCGATGCTCAGCCAGGCGACGCAGCGCGCTGGTGGCCGGCGGCGATCCCAGAATCCCCAGCGATTCCACGGCCGCCAGGCGTACGTGCGGAGCAACGTCGCCGGTGGCTTCCTCGATGAGCGATAGGGCATCGTTGCGATGACGCACCGCGACAACGCGCACCGCCGCGGCGCGAACGCGCGAATCACTGTCGCGCACCAGCTTCGTTATGTCGGCCATCGGCTCGATCGAAGCGTCGGCCGCCACCAGTACCAGCGCCTCGGCTCGCACCTCCGGCGACGGGCTGCGCAGCGCTCCCTCGATGTGGCTGGCCAGCGAAGGGGCGCGTTGCCGGGCCAGCGCGCGTAGCACCTCGACATGTAAAGCCGCCACGTACGGCGCCGTGCGGCGATCGGAAAACGCTAACGGATCGTCCTCCTTTAGGCGATCGTCCGGCGTCTCACGGTTTTCCGGCCACGCGGCGTAACGGGCCGCTAGACGATCGAGCGCGTCGGTCTCCTTGCGCGGCGGCAGATACCCCAACGTCTCGGCGGCGGCAAGTCGCGTGGGAAGGGCGAGCTGTCGGTCGTCGACGAGGGCCTCCATGGCTTCGGCGGCCGCCGTGCGTTGCTGCTCCGTGCCGTATCGCGCAAGACCTATCTGCGCCGTAGCCCGGACCTCCGGCTGCTTCGATCGCGTGGCAAGGCGCAATTCATCGAGACGCGGCTCCCGTGCTGTCAACCACTGGTCCAATCCGGCGTGACGCCAGCGGAATTCGGTTGCCGTCGGATCGTCGGGCGCCGAAATATCGCGGAACCAGCCGAAAGCGACGCCATCCGGATGACCGCCTTGCCCGGGGGAAAGCGTACCGCCATGCGACACCGGGCCTGACGCTAGCATGCGCTCGACGCCCTCGATCGCGACGGCGTCGCTGGTTGCCTTTCGCCGTGCTTGGGAGACGTCTCGCGGCTCAACCACGTTGTCGTCGCCACGTTGCTCGTCACGTTCGACGCTCCGCGCACTGGACCGTGCGTCGGACGCCGCGTCGCCGCTTGGTTCACCGTCGGAACCGGTGCCGGCCCGCACGGCGGAGGTCGTGAGACCTTCGATCGCGGGGCCACGGCCGGCTTCCCAATGGCAGCCGCCGCACGTCGCCAGTAGTGCGACTACGCAAATGCTCGCTAGCGGACGAACACCGCTAGCGCCCGCGAGGAGCCGAATGTTTGGATTGGCAGCGTGATCTGCCGCCGTAAAGAAGAACCTTCTCACCCGCGGCAACTCCTTTTGCCTGGTAAGGAGGGTATGTCGAATCGGTAATCAGGGGCCACTACAGCCCGTTCGACCTCACCTCAGCGCTTCCTGCGCAATCGCGCCGCGTAATCTGGAAATGCAGTAACTAGGGCAGATCCAGGTCGACCGCTTTACCGTCGGCGCCAGGCACGTCGCTACCTGGCACATCGGCACCGGGCACGTCAGCACCCGGCATGTCGCTCTTGGGGATATCGCCCCCGGGAACGTCCTCGGGCACGTCGCCTTCGACTGCGGGCTTCGACACCTTTACGATGGCCTCAAGCTTCCGCACGCTGGCCAACAATTCGTCGTTCAGCTTGTCGAGGGCGAGCTGAGCATCGGCCGCCACATTCAACAGTTCAACAACGCCTTGGTGAACGTCTTCGACGAACGGCTTCTTATCCGCATCTGCCAGCGCGACGAAAGCACCGGGGTCGCGGCCAGGGCCGTTCAAACCCAACTTCAGGCTGTACATGCGGTAGGCCAGCCGGCGGCGCACGATATCGAGTGTGCGAGCCACTTCCGGATCGCCCTGCACTGGCCCGAACTGGCCGGAAGGGCCCCGATAGCTGCCGCTGCCGCCAAGCGATCCGCCGCTCCCACCGTAGCCGCCGGATGACCCTGAGCCGGGGCCGGGGGGGCTGCGCGATGGCCCACTCGACGACGGCGTCGAGCCGCCAGACCCCCCCAGAGAGCCGCTGCCGCTGCCGCCGCTACCCCGGCCGCCTCGGCCGCTTCCACGGCTGCTGCCCGACTTGGAGGATCTTCCGCTCGATTTGCTTGACTTCGAAGTTCCGCTCGTGATGGGTCCATCCCGGAGGACCGTCGTGCCGGACGGCTGGCCGACATTCGGTGCGGGACCGATGATTCGCCCGCTCGGCTGATAGCTGCTTCCGCGGCGACTGGTGCCTTGGAGCGACTCCGTGTCGACCTCGCGAAGCAGATCCTCCAGCACGCTGGCTTCCTCCCGGGCAATTTGCGTGGCCAAGTCGCCCATTTTCTGGGCCATGACGGCCGGGTCGACGGCGAACCCCTGGGGGTATTGGAGCCGGCCCAGCGCAATCGCCGCGTCGCAACGATAGGAAACCGGCGCCGAAGCGTCGTCGAGAATCGTTAGCAGCGCAGTCAGCACCTCGCCGCCTTCGCCCACTTCGCCTAGCGCCCCCAGCACCTCGACCGCCCGACGCTGCATCCACTCGTGACCCTCGGGCGAACGGCCGGGCGGCGGATCGGTCGCCGCCAGCAACGCCAGCATGTCGTCCCGAACCGCCTTACGGGCGTTCGCGGGCATTCGCTGGGCTTCGGGCCGCTGCCCGTCGTATTCAGCGTGCCGCAGGATTCCGACGATCGCCGCCGCCCGCACTGCGTCGATTTGCGTTGGACTCTTGAGCTCATCGAGCATGACCTTCAATGCGGTCAGCAGCGGAATGGGGGGCGCCGCCCCCTCGCCGATGAGGACTACTTCCTTCGAGTTGAGCTCACCAATGATCAGCATCGCGTTGTATCGGACCGCAGGGTGGAAGTTACCGGTGGCAATGGTCGACATAGTGTTAAAGGTCAGGTCGACCAGTCGATCGTGCGCGGCGTCGGACCTGGCGCGCGCGAGCTTTTCCAGAAACTTCTGGCGATCGCCGGCCAGGCTGGCCAGCGAGTCGGCGTCGGTTTGCGTCATCTTGGCGAACACGAACTGCGAATGGTAAGCGTCGAAGAGCGTTTCCTTTCCCGTCAGAGGCTCTTCACCGCTGAGGATTCGGTTCACCGTCATCGTCGTGTCGCGATGCAGAGTCTTGTCCTCGATCGTCGTGCCGATCATGCGAGGCGCGATCGGAAGGGTGTCGAACTTTGTGGGAGCGTCGGCGGGGGCGGCCGGCGCGGGGTCCTGCGCCGCAACTGGTCCTTGCGCCGTGAACAACGCCGTGATCAGCGTCGCCAGCGTGATCGGCCAAATTCGCGGCCTGCTCCCACTCACTGGGCGTCGCCATGCGATTGGATCGTTCATCGTTCTGCTCCCGGATTCCGAATTGCCTGCCCCTTGCCCAGCCGGCGCGCCGCGTAACGACGGGGCGATCGCAGCCCTATGAACTAACGCCTCGGGCCGATGGTTCACACGCGAAGGAAGCTCTGTCCCAGCTCGCTCCGTGCGCGCTAGACCCCTCCGCCACCTGCGAACGCTGGCGGCGAGCGATCAGCAAATGCGCCGTCCGCAACGTCGCGGAAAGCACGCTATCGCGACACCCTTCATGATATCCGCCCTACCTCGACAATGTCAATCTAAATCGTTGCGAACCGGCACTTTGCGGCCGAATCCCGCCGCGTGGCTCAATGCCCCCCGTCGGCCGCTCGGAATGCGGATTCTCCCCGGTTTCCGCCCCCCGTGGGGACGTTACAAGCCGGCCGCACCGGGCGTACACTGTGCCCACCGAAATTGCCGCCGACCCAAAGTTCCCGCGAGTGTCCGCGTGACTCTACTCTATTCCGACCCCCGTTTCCTGGAACACGACACGGGCGACCACCCCGAATGTACGGAACGCCTGCGCCACGTGGCCGAGAAACTGTACGAAACGGGCCTCGACCAGCGGTGCGAGCGATGCGACGTGATGCCGGTTTCGCTCAATCGGCTGCACCGCTTGCACTTGCCGGAGTACGTGGAGCTGGTGCGCCTATTTGCCGCGCAAGGGGGCGGGTTCATTGAAGGCGACACGGTTGTTTCTCCCGCCTCGCACGACGTCGCGCTTCTGGCGGCCGGCGCCGCTTGCGATGCCGTCGATCGGGTGCTGAAAGGCGCGGACACCCAGGCCCTCTGTATCAGCCGTCCGCCTGGCCACCACGCGCTTCGCAGCTCGGCCATGGGTTTTTGCCTGTTCAACAACGTGGCCGTGGCGTCCCGAACGGCCATCGACGAGCACCAGCTCGACCGTGTGCTGATCGTCGATTGGGACGTGCACCACGGCAACGGCACGCAGGACGCTTTCTGGGAAGACGGGCGGGTCGGCTACTTCTCCATCCACCGCTATCCCTTCTACCCGGGCACGGGGGCAGAAGACGAAACCGGGGCGGGCGACGGAGCCGGCGCCACGATGAACGTGCCCGTGGCTTTCGGCACGCCGCGGCCGCAATACGTCGAGCGATTCCGCAGTCGGCTCGAAAATTTCGCGGCCCACATGCGGCCGCAACTCGTGCTGATTAGCGCCGGCTTCGATACGCACCGTGCCGACCCGATCGGCTCGCTCGGCCTGGAAGTCGAGGATTTCGCCACGCTGACCGACATTGTGCTCGACGTGGCCGACGCTTACGCCGACGGGCGCGTCGTCAGCGTGCTGGAAGGGGGCTACAACGTGGTCGCTCTGGCCGACTCGGTCGCGATCCACCTGGAAACCATGCTCGCCCGGCAAACTTCGAAAAGTCCTTGAGAGTCGTGCCGGTGCCCGGTTAGGATGACGGCGACGATGGGCGACCGCGTACCGGTGCCGTTTGCCGTTCTGGACTTCACGCGGCATCATTCTCGATGTGCGATACGTAAAGGAGGTTGACGCATGGCAACCGAACGAAAGACGCAATCGAATGGGGCGGCCCTTGGGCACGACGCCGTCAATCGCCGAGCGTTCCTGAAAACCTCCTCGGCGGCAGCGGCCGGCGGCGCGATTGCCGCGACACTGGGCATCGCCCGCAGTGCGCATGCGGCCGGCGACGATCTCTTGCGCGTTGGTTTGATCGGCTGCGGAGGCCGGGGAACCGGTGCCGCCAATCAGGCGCTGCACGCCGATCCGCACGTCAAGCTCACCGCCATGGCCGACGCCTTCGCCGACCGACTCGAAGCGAGCCTGGCAAGCCTGCAAAAGAGCGACGAGATCGCCGACAAGATCGACGTGCCGCCCGAGCGGCGGTTCGCGGGCTTCGACGCCTACCAGCAGGTGATCGACAGCGGGGTCGACGTGGTGCTCTTAGCCACGCCGCCGCACTTTCGCCCGATTCATCTCGAAGCGGCCGTCGCCGCCGGCAAGCACGTGTTCGCCGAGAAGCCCGTCGCCGTCGACGCGCCCGGCGTCCGCCGCGTGCTGGCCACCTGCGCCGAGGCTGAGAAGAAAGGACTGTCGCTCGTCTCAGGCCTCTGCCTGCGGTACTCGCAGGGCTTTGGCGAGCTGGTGGACCGCATTCACGGCGGCCACATCGGCGACGTACACACGCTGTTCGCCAACGACTACCGCGGCACGCTCTGGCTCCGCGAGCGGCAAAGCGACTGGACCGACATGCACTGGCAAATGCGCAACTGGTACTACTTCACCTGGCTGTCGGGCGACTTCAACGTCGAGCAGCACGTACACTTTCTCGACGTGTGCGCGTGGGCCATGGGAAACCGCTACCCCGCGCGGGCCATTGGCATGGGTGGTCGGCAAGTGCGCACCGGGCCCGAGTACGGCAACATCTTCGATCATCACTCGGTCGTGTACACCTACGATGACGGCACGCGGCTGGTGAGCAACACGCGGCAGATGCGGGGCTGCATGGGCGACATGAGCCCCCACGTGGTCGGATCGCGCGGAACCGCCAATTTCGTCGAACGCCGCGGCGGCCTCGCGCTCACCGGCGAAATGCCCTGGACTTACGACGGCCCCGACAACGACATTTACCAGACCGAGCACGACAAGCTTTTCGCCAGCATCCGCGACGGCAAGCCAATTAACAACGGCCACTACATGGCGCACAGCACGATGCTGGCCATCCTGGGCCGCATGGCCACGTACACGGGTCAGGAAATCGCCTGGGACGACGCCATGAAATCGACGCAGGACCTATCGCCCGAACGCTACGAATGGGGCGACGCCCCACCGGTCGAAATCGCGGTGCCCGGCGTGACCAAGTTTTTTTGATGTGCGGCGTGGGGCAGGCTTTCCAGCCTGCCTTCGCGGCGCGCCGCTCGCCAGCGCATAGCAGTGGTTTGAGACAATGGACGATAGGGACATTATGGACAGGAGCGCGGCGATTTCATGACGTCCATTTCGTCCATATAGTCCATAACGTCCATTCCACCGAGCGTGCCGGTACGCCGCAGGGGGCCTTTCGGCACGCCAGGCAGGAATGTCTGCCCCACACGATTACGGCACAAACGGGAACAACCGGCGGCGGGCCGCTGCGTCGAGGGGGGCGGCGTACTCGCTGATTTCGTATGCCTCGACGAACTCTGCGGCGGAACCACGCTTCTCGCCGTACGTGGCGATCAGCTCGCGGCGGAATCGCTCGGCCCGCGGGCCAATATGCCGCTGAAACCACCCTCGTAGCCACGCGCGTCGCTCTTGCGGATTGTCGGGCACGCTTTCGCCGCTTGCCTCGTTGTACGGCAGCCACTGGAACACTTGCGACACGTGGCAGGCCAACATGTCGACGATCGTCTCTAATGAATCCCTCACGTCGAGCACCACGTCGCCGCGCAACGGGCAGGGGCGCGTGAACAGGTCGCACATGTAGGCCACCACGGGGTCCTTGCGGAGCGCCGGCACCTCGGGCACGATGTGCGGCACCGTCACCATGTACGAGGCATCCTGCACCGCCTGGCCGACGGCGCGATGGTCGGGGTGGTAGTCGCACGTGCGATGCGTGAGCAGCAGGTCGGGGGCGAAGGAGCGGATTTCGCGGATGATTCGCTCGCGGACGTCGAGCCCCGTTTCGAGCCGGCCATCGGGAAAACTCCACGTTTCACTCGCGGCCCCGATGACCCGCGCGGCTGCTTCCGCCTCGGCGCGGCGGATGCGGGCCAGATCGAACGGCGGCGTTTGGTGGTGCCCCGCGCTGCCGTCGGTCACCGAAACCATCTTCACCGTGTGGCCGAGACCGCAGTACATGGCAGCCAGCCCGCCGGCGTGGAACTCCGCATCGTCGGGATGAGCGCCCAGGATCAGCAGCCGCAGCACTTCATCGGCCATGAAGCGGTTCCTCTTCGTTACTACCCGTTGCCAAAACGGCGCCACGTCGCGGGCTTTCAGGCCACGCGCCCTTGCGGCGTCGCGCACCGCCGCCCATCATAGTTCATTCTTAGAGCTTATCCAAAAACCGTCCCGGAGAAGGGGACAGGCACATTTTGCTCCGCGTGATCATTGGAAAGCTGGGCCGTCTCCACCGGCTCCGCAAAAAGAGCCAGTCCCCGACGGTTTTTGGATAGGCTTCCAGTTCGGGCAAAGGGAAGGACTTAAGCGTGAAGATCGCCGTGATGGGTACGGGCCGCGTCGCTGCCGCGCTGGGAACGCGCTGGGCGCACCTGGGGCACGCCGTTGTGTTCGGTTCGCGCGAGCCGCAAGGCGAGCGGGTCGAACAACTGGTGCTGGGTGCCGGCGACAATGCCAGCGCGGCGACGATAGGCAAAGCCGCCGAAAGGGCCGAACTCGTGGTGCTGGCCGTTCCCTGGCCGGCCGCCCGACCCGTGATTGAGGCGGCAGGCGATCTTTCGGGCAAGATCGTCGTCGACTGCACGAACCCGCTCAACAACGAGTTCACGGGGCTCGACCTGGGCCACACCACGTCGGCCGCCGAACAGATTGCCGCCTGGGCCCCCGATGCACTCGTCGTCAAGGCGTTCAACACTGTCAGCGCCGCGGTGATGGCCGACCCCAAATTCGGCGACGTGGAGGCGACCGCGTTTGTGTGCGGCGACGATCCGGCGGCAGTGCAAGCCGTGTCCGGCCTGGCCGAAGAGCTCGGCCTGGAAGCGGTAGACGCCGGGCCTCTTTCGATCGCGCGGTATCTCGAACCCTTGGCGATGCTCTATATTCACCTGGCGGTGCACAAGGGCTGGGGTTCTCGCTGCGCCTTCAAGGTGATGCACGGCTAGTGGGGCGCTCGCCGTCGCCGCCGCGCGTCTTCTCGCCGTCGCCGTCGGCCGACCGATCCGCGGGTTGTTCCAGCCGCTTCTTAGCTCGGGCCACCAGCGGCGCCATCTCGCGGTTCTCGGAATAGAGCGATACGATGCCGCGCCACAGCTTCTGCGCTTCGATCACGTCGCCCGCGTCGTAGAGGTCGTCGGCCTCGTCGAGCTTGCGTTCGACCAGCTTCGCGCGGCTCGTGTCGGTATCGCCCGCATCCAACAGTCGGGCGATCTGCCGTTTGGCCAACAGTACGAATTTGCGGTCCCGTTCCTCGGCCGGCACGAGATCGACGATGCTCTGGTACTTTGCGAGCGCGGCGACGCGGTCGCCGAACACCTCGTATCGCCACGCCTCGGCGACGAGCCGCTCTCCCTCGCAGCTCGGCTCGCGGCTGAAGCGAATGGTATTCTTTACGCTCTCCAGGGCGTAGTGCGCGTCGATCCTGTCCAGGTATTCCTGCACCTCGTCGGCATGCTCGCCGTCCGGGAAGCGCTTCTGAAGCGGCTCGAGATACGACTTACGGGCCCGGCTCCACTGCACCGGGTCGTCGGTTTCCATCAGGGCCTGCGCTTTGGTGAACAGCTTCTTCTCGCTAGGGGGCCAGGCGAACCACGTGACGATCAGCGCGATGAGCACCAGCGCTCCGACCAGGAACCAGACGCGTTCGTAAATCGGCGGCCCCGCGGGACGTTCCTTCTTGGCGTCGCGGCGGCGAAGGAGCTTGCGCGCTTCGGCCTTGGCCACCGGCATCCGCAACGCGCTGATCCCTCCGGCGGCATGCTCGGCCACGCCGGTCCCGGCCGCCAGCTTCTTCTTGGCTTCATTCAGGGCCAGCGACAGAGCGCCTGCGCTGTGAGTGCGGCGGATCGGGTCCTTTTCGAGCAGTTGGCTCACCACCACGTCGAGCCAGATCGGGCAGTCGAGCGCGATGCTCGCCACGCGGGGCGGCGCTTCGTGCAGGTGCTTGTGTACCATCTCCTCGGCCGTGTCGGCCTCGAAGGGGAGCCGAGCGGCCAGCATCTCGAACAGCACGCACCCCAGCGAGTACAGGTCCGACTTGTGCGTCACCGGTGCGTCGCCGAGCTGCTCGGGCGACAAGTACGCCACGCGGGGCAGCGTTCTTTCGTTCGACGACACGCAAAAGCGGTTGTGGCGGCGGTCGCGGCGAAAGTCGACCACCTTCACCCGGCCGTCGCGCGTCATCAGCAGCTTCTCGGGCGTCAGGTCCTGGTGGGTCATCTCGCGTTCGTGCGCGTATTCGAGAGCCGAGCTGATCTGCAGCGCCAGCTCGACAACCTCCTCGGATGACATACGCCCGCGCCGCCTCATGACGGCCGACAGCGGCTCGCCGGGCACGATCTCCATGGCGAGGTAGCCCTGCGTTTCGACGATGCCGCCGCCATAGCAGCGAACGATGTTCGGATGCTTGAGGCTTTTGAGCAGGTCCATCTCCTCGGTGAAGGCATTGCGCACGACCGGGTCAGTGGCCAATGGCGCGGAAAAGAGCTTCAGCGCCACCTGGCGGCGCTGCTTGAGATGGACCGCGCGAAACACGTTGCCCGTGCCCGAAGGATCGAGCCGCTCTTCCAACGCGAACGGTCCCACGCACGAGGCGCTCATGGTTACATTCGCCAGCCGTGAAGGGGTCGGCCGAAATCGCGGCCCAGGCAGAAGGGCCTCGTGGCGAAGCGGCCGTTGATACGACGTCGACAACGTTGCAGCGACAAATCCAACTCCCTGATTATACTTCAAACTGATGGTACGCTCGCGCATCGCCGCGACAACGCGCGCCGATCGGGGATGGAGGGATGCCATGTGCGGTGCACGTTCACGACGGGTCCGCCGTTGTCCGGCAATCGCCTCGCCGTTGAGGCCCGATCCGTCGCTAAGAGAGCGAGAGTCGACGGCCGACGGAAAAGCCGCTAGATTAGCTGCGTCTGGCGTGCGGACCCGATTGGCGTGCCGGTGTCGAGCGTAGCGCTATTCCAGCCGCCATCACGTGAGCGAGGCCGTTGTCCATTCTCATGCCATGCCCCCAACGCAATTCCGGCCGCTCGACGAAGCTCCTCGCGAGAGTACCTGTCGAGGGTGCTTTTGCCGCGCGACTCGACCGGCTATGGTACGTATCGCTGGTCGGGCTGTTGTTCGCAGTCTCGATCGGTTGCGGCTCGAAGGGCGGCGAGAAGACGCCGCGCGGCTCCTCGCCGAAGCGATCGCGCACGTCGGAATCGGCACGGCGCGGCTCGACCACCTCGCAGAACGAATCAGGCAACTCGAACAATTCGACAGACGACGATCGCGGCTCTGCCAGCGCAGCCGACCCGCTCGACGTACCCCAAGACACCTACGCAGGCATTCCGCAGGCGATCGATGCCCTGGTCCAATCGGCCGAACAAAGCGAAATGGAGCAACGCAACCAGGCCACGCGGTGGTTGGTGATGCAAGGACCCGAGGCGGTCCCGCCGCTGGCCGACCTGTTGCTGGAGGAAACCCGCAGCGATGCCACGCGCGTCGCCGCTTGCCGCGCGCTGGGCGGACTTGGTCCTCCGGCTGAAGATACGCTCATCGCAGCGCTCGACTGCGACTCCCAGCCCGTACGCGTGGGCGCGGTCGTCGAGCTTTCCCGCCTCCGGCCTGCCAGCCCGACCGCGATCGCCACGCTGCTGGCACTGGTCGACGACGAGGACCAGCGCGTGCGGCAGATGGCCATTCGGGGGCTGGGCTCGATAGGGCCCGAGGCGAAGCAAGCAGTCGGTCGGCTGGTCAGCGTGCTCAATAGCGGCGAGGACGAGGTGCTCCGCCGCGAAGCGAAACAGGCCTTGCAGCGTATCGACCCGCGACGGCGCCTCAACGTGGAATAGTCCCGCTTGCTGCCGAGGGCGGCCCCACGATTCATGATCGCGCGATCGCCAGCAATGCCTGAGAGCCAAAACGGGATGCGACCGTGGCTGCTATTGGCGCTGGTAGTCGCCGCGGGTGCTGGTTTGCGGGTGGCGCATCTTTCCCGCGCGAGTGTCGAGCACTTCGACGAAGGCGTCTACGCATCGAACGTGTGGTTCGACGAAGCGCAGGATAACCGGTATCCCAACCGGCACCTGTACGCGCCGCCGCTGGTGCCGGGGCTGATCGAATGGTCGCTGCTGCTGTCGGACATGTGGCGCGGTGCGGCGATGCTGCCGGGATTGCTGGCTGGCTGCGCGACCGTTGCGGTGGTCGGCATCGTGGGATGGCGATGGTTCGGCTACCGCGCGGGGCTCTCGGCCGCGGTCCTGTCGGCCATGAGCGACGCTCACGTGCTATACAGCCGCACGGCGCTCACCGATGCGCCGCTTTGTCTGTTCGTGCTGCTCGCGGTGTTTTTCATCTGGAGCGCGTATCGCACCGGGGCGTTGCGCGTCGTCGTGCTTGCGGGCATCTGCACGGCGTTGGCCTGGTGGACCAAATACAACGGTTGGCTGCCGCTGGCGATCGGGCTGGTGGCCCCGATTCTGTGGTGGGTCGTGAAGTGGCACGGTGCGACCGACACGCGGCGAGTGATCGTCTGCTGGTTGGCGATCGCCGCGATCGCCGCCGTGCTGTGGAGCCCCGTGCTGATGGGGCTGCAATCGTACGGCGGATACGCCAGCGTGGCGGCCAACCACCGCGGCTATGTCGTGTCGATATCCGAGTGGCCCGCGACTTTGGCGCGGCAAGTGGCCAACTACCGCTGGTTCGACGGATGGCTGAGCTGCGCGGGACTGGCCGTTGCGGCGTTGGCCGTGCCGATTGCATCGCGCGTCGGGCTATCGCTAGCCTCGAATCCGTCGAGGCGTATAAAGGTTCCGTCGGCGCTCATCGCCGCGATCGGGATCGGCACATTGGCCGGCGCGAGCGCGGCGATATTGGGTTCGGTTGTGGTGCTGGCCATTACCGGCGCCGCGGGAATCGGCTGGGGGCTCGCCACGGCGCTGCGGGTGGACCCGGGCGATGAGACGGCGCGTGCGCGATCCTTGGCGGTGTGCCTTCTGGCCGCCTGGTTCTGCGGACTCGTCGTGGCCACGCCGTTCTATCACCCCTATCCGCGGCTGGCGCTTCCTTGGCTTGTCGCGTCGTGGCTGGCGACCGGGCTGTTGGTCGAGCGTGCGGGCCGGTGGCTCGACGATCGAGTGGGGGCCAGCACGCAAGCCCGACGTCGCGGCGACCGATCGCGCCGCGCGTCGCCGCGATGTCGCATCGCATTGGGCGGAGCGTGCATGGCGGTGGCGCTGGCATCGGTTATGGCCGTGGGGCTCGCCGGCCGGCGCCTGAATGAGCGCGGCGTCGTGGGCTGGCAATCGCGTGCGGGATTCGAAAGCGTGGCCCAGAGAACAGCCGTCGACGCCGGCCGCGTTGCCGTCAAAGAGTACCGAAGCGGCCCGGGCGATGTGATGGTGTACGTGTACGGCGAGCCGGCGCTGTTCTTCCACTTACGCTCGCGCGGTATCTCGCTGACCGGCCCCGTGCAGGATTTGTCGTTCGCCGAGAGCTACACGGCGGAATTCCCGATACCGGTATTCTTGGCGGTGGGTCCGCGGGCCGATGACACGGCCGCCTTCCCAGCGCAGTGGGCCGGCTATGGCGACCGCTTCCAACTCGTGGCCACGTACGACTACCGACCGAGCGACTTGGTGCTGCTCAACGAGTATTCGCCGTGGGAACTCGCAGCCCGCGCTGATCGGCCACTGGCAAAGGTTCGTCTCTACCGACTGATGCCCGCGCCGCGTGACAAGGATTGAGCGCCGATCAGCCGGAACTTCTTGCCCTTTTCAATCGTCTCAGTAGTTGGAGTATGCTGTCCGCTGACGCTTACAAGGAACAAACCCCATGTACCGACACGCCATTCGACTCAGCGTTTTGATTGCGTGGATCCTTGCTGGTTCTCACCTTGCCGTGGCCGACGATGTCGCCACCATGCCTTCGCGGGTGAAGCCCCCGAAATTTACGCTGCGCGCCGCGACAGTCGAAACGTTCGGCGAGCAGCCGTTCGTTTCCCTGACGATCGAGGTATCCAATCCGAACGCTGCGTCGCTGGTCTACACGGGCTACACCGCGGATTCCTTCTCTCCCGTGCTCGAACCGGGCCACATCGCGCCTTTGTTTCAAATCGAGTTGAAACAGGACGAGAAATGGCAGGCCCAACCGATGGGATTCTGTGGCACGGGGCTGGCCGATATTGAACTGGCACCCGGCAGCTCGGCGACGTTCGGCGTGGCCGTGCCCGTTGGCGAGTGGCAGGCGGTCAAAGTGGCGATCCGTCACGATGCGGGCTGGTCGGACGACGAGAATACCACCACAACGACGTGGACCGCGGAGTTCACCCGCGAGCAGATTGAGAAGCTGCGGTAAGCCTCCCGTCGACTAACCGCGCGATGATCGGTGCGCGGCGCGTCAGCTCTGGTCTTCGCTTTTGAGGCCGAGCCGGGCGAGCCAGCGGCCTTTGGGCGCCTTCTTGCCTTTGTCCCCGCCGCTGCCGGTCGACTCATCGAGCGGCCCTCTTTGCGCAATCTCGGATTCGAGCCGCTGCAGTCGGTCTTCCAGTTCGGCCCGCTCGCGAGCGATCTTGGCGCGTTCCAGCGAGATGTCAATCTCGGCCCTGCTGAGCTTCGCGCGCCATTCCTGCTGCAGTTGCTTGAGGTTCTCGCGCTCTTCGAGAATCAGCTCGTCGCGATCGACGATGTCGGCGACCGCGGCGGCCCCGACGGCCATGTTGCCGATGCTGCCCGACTGCTCGTCGAGCAGCTTGCGCAGCTCACAGATTTCCTCGTCCTTCTGGGAGACGACCTGGTCGGTGATGCGGATGGCCCCTTCGACCGAGAGCCGATCGGCGGCCTGGCTTTCGTCGTCGATGTCGGAATCGCTTTCGAGCTGCTCCAGCAGCCGCTTCTTCTGCGATTCCCAGTCGAGACCTGATGCGCCGCCGTCGCCCGAGGCGGCCGGGCCGCGCTTGCGTGCGCTTTCCAGATTCTGCTTGAGCTTGGCGTTTTGCGCCTTGGATTCGCGCACCTCCTGCAGAGCCATTTCGAGGCGCTTCTTCAGGTCATCGGCTTTGTCGTCGGAAGCGGGGCGTTGGGCCTCGGCGTCGCGCAGTCGGCCCTGGAGCTCTTCATTCTCGCGGCGGAGCGACTCGATCTGCTCGAGCACCTTCTCTTCGATCTCGCCGTCTTCGCTGGACGCCTGCTGGCGCAGTGCTTCCGTTTCCTGACCGGCGGCGGCAATTTGGTCGTCCTTCTCTTGGATTTCCTTGCGCAGAAGTTCAGCCTGAGCCTGCGCTTCGGCCAGGGCGGCTTCGTCCTTGGCTCGCTGCTGGTCGGCCGCGCTGCGGACCGTGGCCAGTTCGTCGGCGAGCTGGCGTACTTGCTCGGGCAGCTCGGCCGACGACTCGATCTTCCGCTCGAGCTCGGCTCGATCTTTCTCGGCACGGGCGCGAAGCTCATCGGCCGCGGCTCGTTCGTTCTCCCATTCGGCGCGATCTTTCTCCCAGCCTGCACGCTCCTTTTCCCAGCCGGCGCGTTCCTTGTCCCAGCCTGCGCGCTCCTTGTCCCAGCCGGCGCGTTCTGCCTCCCAGGCTGCTTGTTCTCTTTCGGCGGCGGCCTTCGCCTTTTCCGACGCGGCGATTCTCTCCTCCCACCCAGTGCGCTCCTGACACCAGGCAGCCCGTTGGTCCTCCCAAGCCTGGCGCTCGCTTTGGAAGGCGTCGTACCGCTGCTCCCACTCGGTGGTGCGACGTTCCCATTCGGCCTGGCGCTCATGCCACCGGGCAAGCTCCTGCTCTTGCTCGGCTTGCTGCTCCTTGTGGCGCTGGCGGAGCGCTTCGAGGTCGTGGGTTAGCTGCTCGGTGCGTTCGGTGGCGCGTGCGGTTTCGTCGCGCAACCGATCGCGCTCCGCGACGGCCCGGGCAAGCTGCTCGTTCCAGCCGGATTCTTCGCCCGTGGCCATCTGCGCCAACTCGGCGCGGCGGCGCTCGATTTCCGCATGCTGTTCGGCCTTTTGGGCCCGCAGAGTGCGGGCGATTTGGCGCCGCTGGTCGCGCGCCGTAGCTTCGAGCTGGGCCACTTCCTGCTGCTGGTGGCTCAGTTGCTCTCGTTGCTGCTGGAGCTCCTGTTGCTCGTGCTGGAATGAGGTGCGCTCCTCCGAGTGCTGTTGCTGCTGTTGCGCGAGCGAAGTGCGCAGTCCTTCCAGCTCGGCCTGGCGGGCATCCACTTCCTGCGAGCGGGCGGCGCAACGGGCGTGCTCGTCGGCCGCGGCCTGCCGGTCGGCTTCTAGCAGCTCGCGGGCTTCTTCAAGATGTCGCTGGGCGTCGGCGATCTCATGCTGCCGCGCTTCGAACTCGCGATGTCGTTCGTCGAGAGATTGCCGCAACTCGTGCAGCTCGTTCTGCTTGCTCTCGATCTGTTCGAGCTGTTGCTCAAGCTGGGTCAACAGCGCTTGTTGCCGTTGGCCGGCATCGGCCTGCGATTGTTCCCACTGGCCTTGGCGCTCTTCGAGCTCTTGCTTGAGTCGGGCCAGTTCGGCCGTTTGCTCCGCCAGGGCGGCCGCCCGTTCCTCGTGTGCCTGGTCGCCGCGCTCGCCCTTGCCGCGCTCGACGGCCAGCTCCTCGGCCAGGCGCTGCATCTGATCGGCCAGGGTGCGCTCGATGTGCCGAAAGCGCTCTCGCTGGGCCGCCATCACGCGCCGCGCACTCTGGCGATGCGAGTCGAGGGAGCGCGCGAACGTGCTGCCCCAATCGCTGTGCACCGAAGTGTCGCTGGCGTGCTCTTCCATGGTACCCGTGTCGTGCGGACGTAGCACTCGTGTTGGGGGATCGTGTTTCTCGCGACGTGAGGGCAGCCCCCCTACGCCTCCGGGCGCGGGTGGCCCCGGCACGCGAACCGCGCGCGAGGAGCGCACCGACCCCGTGCCCGCGTGCGCCAGCGCAGAAAGCACCGATGGCACGCTGAGGAGCCGCCGGTTTGCCCAAATGCGCCCAACTTCCTAACCATTCATACGTCAGAAGGCGCAGGGGGTCAAAAGCGGGCGTAACGATTGGTGCGAGGGTAACGATGGTGCAGGATCGGGCTGGAATAGGGGTAGGCTGTTGCGGCGCGCCGATGCGCTGACGCGGGGACACGGCGACGCGTCGATGCGGTGATTTGAGATGCGATTCGCCCGGCGAGATGCGATTCGCGCGGCGCGGAACCCCCATGCGCCCGCCAGCGCCGCTCACGCGAGTGCGGAGCGGTTCACGACGTTTTCGGGCGATGCTCCGGTCAGGCAAGCCACGACCTGTCTGGCGGTCCGGCTCCGCAGGTTTTCGAGCGATTCCTGCGACGCGAACGCAGCATGCGGCGTGACGATCACCCGCGGGTCGTTGAATGGCGGCTGTGCCAGATCGGGCGGCTCGGGCTCCTGCACGTCGAGGGCGGCTCCGGCCAATTTGCCGGCGGCCAGCGCATCGGCCAATGCTGCATGATCGACAAGTCCGCCCCGCGCGGTGTTGATCAGATACGCCGTCGGTTTCATGGCGGCCAGCTCTTTCGCGCCGATCAGATGGCGCGTTTTGTCGGTGAGCGGCACGTGCACCGTAACGTAGTCGCTCGCGGCCAAGAGCTCGTCGAGATTCATGCGCCGCACCTGCTCCGCCGCCGTCCGCTCGCGCACGTCGAAGCCGACAACGTTGAGGCCGAGCGCCGTTGCCTTCTGGGCGACCTTGGCGCCAATGTTGCCCAGCCCCACGATGCCCAGCGTTTGCCCTTCGATCCGCCGCAGCGCGGGCCCTTCCTGCAGCGCGTATCGCCCCGACTTGGTCTGTGCGTGGTAGAACGCGGTCTTGCGGGCCAGCGAAAAAAGTAGTGCCAACGTGTGCTCGGTCACCTCGATGATGCAGTAATCGGGCACGTTGGTGACGAGAATCCCGCGGCTCGTGCAGTAATCGACCGCGATGTTGTCGAGCCCGATTCCAAGGCGCGACACGATGCGGCACCGCGGCGCGGCGGCGATCACCCGCTGCGTCGTCTTGGCCCAATTCGTCATGATGGCGTCGACGTCGCGGGCCAGCTCGACCAGCGTCTCCTCATCCTGCCGCGGCGCCACGACCAGCTCGATATCGGCCTCGGCCAAAACCCGATCCTCGATATCCAAATCGGGCCAGGCGTAATCGGTCAGTAGCACCTTGAACCGGGGCATGGCGGCTATCTCGCGAACATTGAGCGGAAAGACTAACAAGCAGAATGTGACAAGATTCTACGGCGATACGACGCGCGACGGTACCACGCGCCGCTGAAGTAGGTCCCGCTTGCCGAGCGGGACCTTGGCAGTCACAGGACGCGGCATTATCGGCAAGTTCCCGCTCGCACCCGGCACGGCCCCATCAGGTTCCGCCCGGCAGGCGGGACCTACTGCCAGTTACTACGGCAGTGTGGCGATGAAGCGAAGGATGCGCGCTTCGAGCATCGCGAAATCGCTGCCGAACACATCCGTGAACTGCTGGACCCGCTCCTTGGTGGAGAGCGATTCGAAGTCGGCCTGCGCAGCGGTGGCGGCCAGGTACTGGCTGTATTTGCGTGGATCGGTCTCGGAGAGAAAGAAGGTAACGCCCCACGCCAGGCCGTACGCGCGGTTGCCGTTGGCCTGGAAAACGCGGTCCGATGCCACCAGGTCGGCCAGCCAATTCTCGCTGCCTTTGCCCGAGGTGTAACGACGGAACGCGGACAGTTCCTGTTGGTTGAGGCGGTCGACCAGCCTCGTGTTTTGCCGGGAGTCGTAGACGCCTGGCGCCTCGAACATGGTACCCAGCCCCTCGGCAAGCCAACGCGGCGGCCCGGCGAATCGGTTGTGTACTCCCGTGTTGAAGGCCGTCTGATGCGCGGCCTCGTGGATAATCGTCGCGGCGTTTTCCTCCCAATCGCTCGCCGTGGCACGCCCCCCCGTCTGATCGAACAGCAGAATGCGATTGGTTTCGAGGTCATAGTATCCCGCGACGCCCGCGCCCACTCGCGCGCCGGTGCGAGCGGCGTAGCTCATGAACTCTCCCTGGTGATGGAACACCACGGCAACCAGCGGAAACCGGGGCTCCGTCGGCCGAAAGCCGCGGACCGAGAAGTAATGCACGAACGAGCGGTACAGGTCCTCGAATCGCTGGGCCCACACGTCGCGCTGGCCGGCCGGATGCACCACCAGGTAGTGCCCGGTGCCCGACACATCGTACTTCGCGCCGAATTCTCTTTGCAGTTGGCCCCGCATCTCGCCGGCGGTATAGCTCTGAAACGACTGTGAAGTCAGGCGGAACTGGCTCGGCTCGTTGGCGCCGATATCCCACAATTGGCCGTCGCGGCCCAGCAGCATCACGCGGCTGGAACTCGCCCACAGGGGGGTGGCTTCGATCCA
>CAYQAJ010000043.1:19385-25140 GCA_964415245.1 uncultured Pirellulaceae bacterium
ATTTGCCGATTGGGAGTTGGTGCTTTGATTCAGCGGATTGCCCGACGTGGCGCGGCAGAATGCTGGTTCCCTCGCGCCCTACTGCGGTAGAATGAAGGCATACTTTCCTCGGAGGAGGCGCCCGAATGTACACAGCCGGATTTCTGGCGTGCCTGATGGCAGTCGGACAAGTGGCTACGACTGCGCGGCAAGCGCCCGACAAGGAGGTCGTCGCCCAGGTCCGCACGCTGGTGCGGCAGCTTAACGACGACGAGCTGGCACGTCGCAACGACGCCGAGGCCCAACTCATCGCGCTGGGGCACGAGATACTCGATCTCTTGCCTCCCATTACCGACCGCACGCCCGCCGAGGCTAAGGTGCGGCTCGCGCGAATTCGCGAGAAACTCGAACTGGCCCGGGCCGACGCGGCCGTTCGCGCGTCGCGGGTAACGCTGCAAGGAAAAATGTCGCTGGCCAAGGCGCTGGCTGAAATCGAACGCCAGACGGGCAATCACTTTACCGACTTCGAGGGACACGAAGCGGAGCTCGACCTCGATCTGGCCGACGTTCCCTTCTGGGAAGCGGTCGATCGCGTGCTCGACGACGCCGAGCTCGAACTGAATCCGTACCGCGGCGCCGAGGGGCTGTCGCTCTCCGCGCGACCCGAAGGGCAGGTCCCCCGCACGGGCCGCGCCGCGTACGACGGCATCTTCCGCATCGAGCCGATCCGCGTCGACTCGGTTCGCGACCTGCGCCATCCGGCAGTCAGCGGGCTGCGGCTCACGGTGCAGATCGCGTGGGAGCCGCGCATCGCCCCCATATCGCTTGCCCAGTCACTCGCGGCGCTTCAGGCCGTCGACGAGAACGGCGACGCCCTCAAAGTCGACGGAGCGCCCCGAACGATCGAAGCGGGCGTGGTGGGGGGCGCGTCGGCCGTCGAGCTTACGTTGCCCTTCGAACTCCCGGAGCGCGGCGCGCGACGAATTGCCTCGCTCAAGGGAACCATCGTAACTACGCTGCCGGGCCGCGTCGCGACGTTCTCGTTCGACAAGCTCGTTACGGCCAAAAACGTAGAACAAAGACAAGCTGGCGTGACCGTCACGCTAGAGCAGGTCCGCAAGAACGGCGACCTGTACCAGGCGCGGATCGGCGTCGTGTTCGATCAGGCCGCCAACGCCCTCGAATCGCACCGCGGCTGGATTCTGGAGAACCCGGCGTATATGGTCGACGCCAAGGGCAACCGGCTGGAACACTTCGGCATCGAGCGGACGCGGGAAGGCGAAAACGAGATCGGACTTTCGTATGTGTTTGAACTGCCCGACGGGCCGGAGGGATGTAAGTTTTTCTATGAGACGCCGGCGGCCATCATTCGGTCGGAGATTCCGTACGAATTGAAGGACATCGAGTTGCCGTAGTGCGACAATTGGTCGGTTGACGACTGGGCGTTGAAGCTCCAAATCACAAAGCCCAAACAATGTTCAAATCGCAAATCCCAATGACCAATGCGGCGTCGTTCGCCGCACTGGTGGTCGTGATATTTTGCGCTATTTCTCCTGCCGCGGCTCGCGCTCAGGAGGAACCGGCGGCGGCGCGAGCCGAGGTTCAGCGTGAAGCGACGACCGACACGTCGGCCGAGCAGAAGATTGTTGCGGCGACCGTCAATGGCGAGCCCCTATTCGTTGCCGACGTGCAGCGCGACGTCGACTTCGCCCTCCGTGATCGCCCGATCGAAGTCGAAGCGCTGCGCTATATGAAGGCGCAAACGCTCGAGCGGTTGATTTCCCGCCGCCTGGCGCTGGAGTATCTGACCGACCGGAAGATGGCCGCCTCGGAGCAGGACGTCGACCTGGCGGTTGCCCGGCTCAGCCGCGAACTGGCGCGGCGCGGCGAGACGCTCGACGATTATTACCGACGCGTGGGTGTCGACGAAGCGACGCATCGCCGCGAGTTGGCGTGGGAGCTGAGCTGGCGGCAATTCCTCGACCAGTACCTGACCGACGAAAACCTCCAGCGGTACTTCGAACGGCACCACCGCCAATTCGACGGTTCGCAGTTGCGCGTCGCGCACATCCTGCTCAAGGTCGAGTCGCCGGCCGATCGTGAGTCGGTGGCCGCCGCCAAGCGCCGGGCCGAGGAGATTCGCCAGGAGATCACCTCCGGAGCGCTCTCGTTCGCCGAGGCGGCAGCCAAGTATTCGGTCGCGCCCACCGCGAAAGACGGGGGCGATATCGGATTCATTGCCCGGCACGAGCCGATGCCCGAGTCGTTCTCCCGCGCCGCTTTCGAGCTCAAGGACGGCGAAGTCAGCCAGCCGGTCGTTACCGCGTTCGGCGTCCATCTGATCACGTGCCTGGAGATCAAGCCGGGCCAACTCACGTGGCAGGATGTGCGGCCCGCGCTGCATCGAGCCGTCAACAACTACCTCTTTGATTGGGCTGCCGACCAGCGTCGCGGCAAGGCGCAGATCGAATACGCCGACGCCTGGCCGCACCTCGACGCGGAAACTGGCACGGTGGTGGAAGAACGGAATTGACGCATCGTCCCTTGGCGAAGCGTTGCCCCACACTTATCGCAACAGCGCTATGCCGCGTCGAAAGGTTCAGGGTGATCCGCCGGGCGACGTTCGCCCGACTGCCGCGTGGAAGCGCTCGGTAAGGCGGCGGCTCTCCGCCTGGTTCGCCCGCCATGCTCGCGATCTCCCCTGGCGGCGCACTCGCGACCCGTACCGCATCTGGGTCAGCGAGATCATGCTGCAGCAGACGCGGGTCGGCGCCGTCGTGCCGTTCTACGAGCGGTTCACGGCGCGTTTCGGCGATGCGGCAACTTTGGCCGCGGCTCCACGCTCGGCCGTGCTGCGGCAGTGGGAAGGACTGGGTTACTATCGCCGGGCCGTATCGCTGCACGAGGCGGCGCGAATCGTCGTCCATCAATACGACGGCGTGCTGCCGGATCGGGCCGACCAACTCGCCGCGCTTCCTGGTATCGGGCGGTACACGTCCGGGGCGATTCTTTCGATTGCCCACGATGCGCGCCTGCCGATCGTCGAGGCGAATTCGGCGCGGGTGCTGTGCCGATTGGCGGCGATGCGCGGTCCGGCGAGCGAATCCACAACACAGCGCGAATTGTGGCGTTTGGCGGAAGAGCTGCTGCCGCAGCGCAACGTCGGCGCGTTCAATCAGGCGCTGATGGAACTGGGAAGCGAGGTTTGCACGGCCGTCAACCCGCGCTGTGAGGAATGTCCGCTGGCCACGGTATGCCGGGCGCGCGCGTTGGGTGAGCAAGATCAAATTCCGCTTCGCAGCGGCAAGCCCAAGAACACCGACGTGCGGCAGGCGGCCGTGGTCGTGTGGCAGGACGGTAAAGTTCTCTTGCGCCGATGCCAGGAAGGGGAACGTTGGGCCGGTCTATGGGACTTTCCGCGGTTTGATGTAGCGGCGGACGACGGTACACCGCCACGCGGTGCAGATTCGAATGGGGCGAAAAAGCGCGGCACCAAGCAATCGCGACAGATCGTCCAGGGCGTCTCTCGGCTGACGGGCGTACGCGTGCAAATCGGCAAGCGGCTGGCGACGCTGGAGCACACCGTCACGCGATTTCGGATCACGCTCGAATGCCACGAAGCGCGGTATGTCGGCGACAGCGCTGCGAACGGTAACGGTCGTTCGGCTAAACCGGGCACCGATCTGCGCTGGGTTTTGCCGCGCTCTCTGTCGCGCTATCCCCTGAGCGTCACGGGGCGCCGCATCGCGCGCATGATCGCCACGTCGGAGCGGTTGTAAAACCCCTTCGGGGTTTGTGGGGTGACTGGGGGCATCGTTACCCAGGGTGCGCTGCGCGACCCTGGGCTTCGTTGTAGTATGCCTTCGGCATACGCTGCATCCGAATGCTAATCGACGATGAGACCGCGAAAGATGCGCTGCGCGACCCTGGGCTTCGTTGTAGTGTGCCTTCGGCATACGCTGCATCCGAGCGCTATCGGCCCAGGAGCTGGTCGACAGCGGCGCCGATGTCGTCGCTCGCCATAAAATGCTCGCCCACCAGCATGGCGTCGATGCCGGCCGATTCCAGTCGTTCGACGTCGGCCCGGCTGTGAATGCCGCTTTCGGCGACGACGACGCAGTCATCGGGCAATTCGCTCCGCACGCGAATCGTGTGCGCCAGATCGGTCTCGAACGTCCGCAGGTCGCGGTTGTTGATTCCGACCAGGGCGGCCCCGGCCTCGACGACGCGCGACACATTGGCCGGCTCGTATAGCTCGACCAGCGGAGTCATGCCCAGTTCGATCGCCTCGTTGTGCAGCTTGCGGAGCATGCAGTCGTCGAGGCACTCGGCAATCAGCAGCACGGCGTCGGCGCCCGCTACGCGCGCTTCAAACAACTGGTACGACTCGATCAAAAAATCCTTGCGAAGTACGGGCACCGAGACGCTCTGCCGCACGGCCCGCAGATGATCGAGCGAGCCCTGGAAGAACGGCTCATCGGTCAGCACGCTGATACAGGCCGCCCCATGTGCCTCGTAGGCGCGGGCGATGTCGACCGGATGAAAGTCGGCGCGAAGGACGCCGCGGGATGGGCTGGCCTTCTTCACCTCGGCGATCAGCTTGATGGAGCCCGGGGCGGCCAGCACCGCAAAAAAGTCGCGCACCGGCGGAGCGTCGCGCACCGCGGCACGCAGCTCGCGCTCGGGCCGCGCCGATTGGGCGGCTTCGATCTCGCGGCGCTTCGAGGCGACGATCCGCTCCAGCACGTTCGACATGGCGTTCTAATGTTTGAAGTGCCGTCGGCCGGTGAACACCATCGCCAGGCCGTGCCGGTTGCACGCCGCGATCACTTCGTCGTCGTTGCGCGAGCCGCCGGGCTGCACGATGGCCGCTACACCCGCCGACTGGGCCTTGTCAATCGAATCGGCGAAGGGGAAGAATGCGTCGGAGGCCATCACGCTCCCCCGAGCGCGATCGCCCGCTTTCGCCACGGCAAGATCGACTGAGTCGACGCGGCTCATTTGCCCCGCGCCGACGCCGCAAACCGCCCGTCCCGCCGCAAGCACGATGGCGTTCGACTTCACGTGCCGCACGACAGCCCAGGCGAATCGCAGGTCGTTGTACTGGGCGTCGCTCGGCGCGGTGTGCGTGACGACGCGCCACTGGTCGATCAGGTCGGGTTCGACGTCGGCATCCTGCACGAGCAGGCCACCTTCGATGAAGCGATAGTTGCGATGCCCAGGTGGCACGTCGAGCGAATCGACCTGCATCAGTCGCACGCTCTTATGCCACTTGGGGCGCGTGGTGAGCAATTCGAGCGCTTCGGGCGCGAAACCGGGCGCCACAATCGCCTCGATGAACAAACCGGGCGCCGCCAGCCGCTCGGCAGTTGCCAGATCGACCGGCCGGTTCATTCCCAGGATCGAGCCGAACGCGCTCAGCGGATCGCCTTCGAGGGCGTTGCTTGTTGCCTCGGCCAGAGTTTCGGCCGAGGCGGCCCCGCACGGGTTGTTGTGCTTGATGACGACGGCCGCCGCATCGGGTAGCGACCTCGCGAGCGCCAGCGCGCTGTCGAGGTCCAACAGGTTGTTGTACGAGAGCTCCTTGCCCGCCAATTGTTTGGCCGTCACCAGGCTGCCGCCGCTCGCCGCCGGGTCGCGGTAGAGCGCCGCCCGCTGGTGCGGGTTTTCGCCGTATCGCAACGAGTCCCCCCGCCGCATTGCCAGGCGTAGATCGTCGGGGAACAACTCGGTCGATGCCTCCTGCGCATCGGACGGCTCCTGGGCGAAGTAGTCG
>CAYQAJ010000044.1:0-25050 GCA_964415245.1 uncultured Pirellulaceae bacterium
AAGACCATGTTCCCCGGCAAGAAGCCGCTAGGCCTGGAGAGCGTGCTCGACGGCACGTCGAACACGATCATGGTCGTCGAAGCGTCGGACAAGCGAGCGGTCACTTGGACCAAGCCCGACGACTACGAATTCGACGATATGTCGCCGATGGACGGTCTCTTGGGCCTCCGCCCTCGCGGCTTTTTGGCGCTGTTCGGCGACGCCCACGTTCAACTAATTCCTGAGGACGTCGACAAAGATTCGCTGATCGGGCTGTACACCCGCGACGGCGGCGAACCCATCGATCCGTTCGAGTTCGACGAGCGGTTGCGACGCCGACGTGGTTTCGGCGCCGCGCATCGGACCGACGTGATCGAAGCGGTGCCGGAAGGGGAGGAAGCCGTGCCGGAAGACCTGCCGGCTACGCCTGACCGCGCTGAGGAGCCGACCGAACGGTTGGAAGACGCACTGCGAGACCGTGGGCCGCGCGAAGATAAGACTCGCTTGCCGCGCTTGGAAGGTTCGGATTCGCCCCACCCGCTCGAAGCCGCGCCGCGTCCCTAACGTGTCTCGGCCAGCCGCTTAACAACCAACTCGAATACGCTTTGATCGGAGACCTTTCCCATGATGGCTTTCCCAATGTTCGGCGCGGCCGAAATCATGATTCTCATGATGCTGGCGGGCAACGTCGGCGTCCCCTTGGGCATTCCCCCCGAGAAGGAAGACCCGCTGATGGCCCGCGTCGCGCCGGCCGAATGCGTGTTCTACATGTCGTGGGCCGGCATGGCCGAGCCCGATGCGGACAGCGGCAACCACACCGAGCAACTTCTGGCCGAGCCCGAAGTGCGCCAGTTCGTCGGCGGTCTGGAGGGACAGGTAACGCGGATGATTAAGTCGGCCGCCGACGAAGGAGGTGGTCCGATGGTCGAGCTGGCGGCTGAAGTCGGGCCGCTGCTGGCGAAGACGCTGTTAACGCGGCCCACGGCCGTGTATTTATCCGAGCTTCAGGTTCGAGAAGGCGCCCCGCCGGTCGTACGGGGAGGCATGGTCATCAACACCGATGAGCAAACCGCCGAGATTCGCGCCGCGCTCGAAAAGTTGCAGAAGCTGGCGCTCGGTCCCGTGGCGGAAATCGATACCGTGACGATCGACGAAAAGGAATACCACCGCATCAAGCTCGCGCCCGAGGCACCCGTCATCACGTGGGGAACGCGAGGACGCTACGTGGTCATCGGCGTCGGTGACGAGGCGCTCGAAGAGCTGTTCAAGAATGCTCACGGTGAAGCGCCGGAGTGGCTCGTCGCGCTGAAGAAAGACCTTCCCGTCGAGCGGATTTCGTCGGTCGCGTACGTCGATATCGCCAAGATATACGGGCAACTGGCGCCGCTGATCGACGAGCCCGACGTGATGCGAATGGTCGGTGCGATTGGGGTCGACAAGCTGCGCGCAATGGCCTCGGTTACGGGCCTGGACGCCGAGGGCCACGTTGCCCGAACGCGGCTCGAAATGGATCCGCCGGCGGGGAGCGTGCTGACGTTGTTGGATGGCGAACCGTTGGCGGCGGCCGATCTGGCGACGATTCCGCAGGATGCCACCATGGCGGCCGCCCTGCGGCTCGACGCCGGCCAAGCGCTCGATGCGATTATCTCGGTGATCGCCGCCATGGACGATCGCGCCGTCGAGGATTTCGATGAAGGAATCGGCGACATCGAGCGGGCTCTCGGTTTCGACCTCCGCAAGGAGCTGCTCCCCGCGTTGGGCGACGTATGGACTGTCTACGCTTCGCCCACCGATGGCGGCATCATCACCGGCTGGACCGGCACGGTCTCGGTGCGCGACGCGGCAAAGCTGGCCGATATCCAGGATCGCATTGTGGCCGCCATGACGGCCCAGGCGGCCGACAACGACTGGGCGCCCCGCGTCAAAACCACCGAATACGACGGAACGACCATTTGCTACGTCAGCATGCCCGACGAGGACATGCCGTTGGCCCCCGCGTGGTGCATTACCGACACGCACTTGATCGTGGGGCTGTTTCCCCAGTCGATCAAGGCGCACCTGGCCCGGCGCGGCGAGCCGTCGTTGGCCGACAATCCGGCGGTGGTCCCCTTATTGGCCGAGGGCGACGGACCGGTGGCACTGACCTACACCAATTCCCGCGCCCTGTTCGAGATGACGTACGCACAGATTCAACTCGTGGTGCAGACCATGAGCGCGTTTGGGCGCGGCGGTCCCAGCTTCGACATTGCTTCGCTCCCCTCGACCGGGGCGGTGAGCAAACATTTGCAGCCGACGGTCTCAGTGGTGCGGCGGACGGACTCGGGCCTGGAAACGTACCGCCGGCAGACGCTTCCCACCAGCAGCGTCGGCACCAGCGCGCCGGTCATGATTGCACTGTTGTTGCCGGCGGTGCAGGCAGCGCGGATGGCGGCGCGGCGGGTAGAGGGAAGCAACAATCTGCGGCAGATCGCCCTGGCGATGCACAATTACCACGACACCTGGGGAGGGCTTCCCGCCGCCTACAACACCGATGAGGAAGGCAAGCCGCTGCTAAGCTGGCGCGTATACATCCTGCCGTATATCGAGGAGGCGGCGCTGTACGACGAGTTTCACCTCGACGAGCCGTGGGACAGCGAACACAACATCAAGCTCGTCGAAATGATGCCCAAGGTATACGTGGCCCCGGGAAGCCGAGCCGAGCATGGCAACACGAATTACCTGACGATCCGGCATAAGGACTCGATGATCCAGCCCCCCAAGGAAGCCGACAACGGCAAGCCGAACCCGCTCGGCTCGCGGTTCGCCGACATTACCGACGGCACATCCAACACGATCATGGTGGTCGAGGCGGCCGATGAACGGGCCGTCCCCTGGACCAAGCCCGACGACTTCGTACCCGACGACATGAAACCCATTGCGGGGCTGGTGGGTTTGCGCCGCGGAGGCTTCAACGCGGCCTTGGGCGACGGCAGCGTGCGGTTGATCCCGGCGGCCATCGATCCGGACGTGCTGCTGTGGCTGTTCCAGCGCAGTGATGGCAATGTCGTACCCGACGACTTCGACGCACCGAGGAGGGACGCAGTCCTCGACGACGCGCCGCCCGACGTGCCGGAAGTGCGCGAGGAAGCGATTCCGGAGGAAGCGATTCCCATCGAACGGTAGGTCCTGCTTGCCGAGCAGGACCTTGCCTGGCCACAATACATGCCTCGATTCCAGGTCCCGCCCGGCAGGCGGGACCTACCTGTTTCATACTCCCGTTGTGAGACACACACCGCCATGATTCGCATCGCATCGCATTTTGCCTTACTACTGACCGCCGTGTCGATTTTTCTGATCGCCACCACCAAGCTCACCGCCGGCGAAGGCGAAACTGTGCGATTTGAAAGGACGCAGCTCGACGCCGCTTTCCGCAGCGAAGGCGTGGCGGTGGGCGACTTCAATCGCGACGGCAAGCTCGACATCGCCGCCGGCTTCGTGTGGTACGAGGCGCCCGACTGGAAGATGCATTCAATCGTCGACGATCCGCCCACTTACGACCCCAAGGGCTACAGCAACTCATTCTGCTGCTTTGCCGACGATCTGAACGCCGACGGCTGGACCGACCTGTTGGTGGTCGATTTTCCCGGCACGCCCACCTGGTGGTTCGAAAACCCGCGCGAGGGGAGCGGGCCGTGGAAGAAGCACACCGCCACGCCGGTCACCAACAACGAGAGCCCGCAGTACCTCGATCTCGACGGCGATGGCCGCCGCGAGCTGATCCTGGCCTTCGCCCCCGATCCCCAGGAGCCCGACGGCCCGGCGCGGCAGATGGGCTACGCCAAGCCGACCGACGATCCCTACGCGCCGTGGAAGCTGCACGCCGTTTCCGAGCCCGCCGCACCCGGCACCCAAAAATACTCGCACGGCCTGGGGGTGGGCGATGTCAACGGCGACGGCGCCAGCGACATCCTGTGCAGCGACGGCTGGTGGGAAGCGCCTGCTAACAAAGAGGTGAGCACCTGGGAGTTTCATGCGGCTCCTTTCGGCCAAGCCGCCCACATGCACGTGTTCGACTTCGACGGCGATGGCGACAACGACGTGCTCACCAGCAGCCCACACGCCTACGGAATCTGGTGGCACGAGCAGCTTGCCGACGGCCAGTGGCAGAGCCACGAAATCGACAAGTCGTTCTCGCAGACGCACGCTGTGTGCGTGGCCGACATCAACGGCGACGGACTGCCCGACTTCGTCACCGGCAAACGCTGGTGGGCCCATGCCAGCGGCGATCCCGGGGTCGACGAGCCGGCCGTGTTCTGCTGGTTCGAGCTGGAGCGTAAGGACGGGCACCCCCAGTGGATTCGCCACCAATTCGACCACGACAGCGGCCCCGGCACGCAGTTCGAGCTGGCCGACGTCGACGGCGACGGCCTGATCGACGTGGTAACGTCGAACAAAAAGGGCGTGCACTTCTTTCGCCAGGTGCGCGAATAGGCGGGAGCGACCGCTGAAATAGCCCTGCTGATTCGGCCCGGCCCGACGCGTCGCTGATTCGCCGACTCTTCGGAACTTCGCTTGCCCTTCTCGCGTCGTAATGGAAGGGCGCACGGGGGTCGTGCCGCGCTTGGCGCAAGTTGCGACCAATTATGGGGATAGGACACAAACCGGCGTTCCTCGCAGAGCAATTTGCACACAAAGGAGCTGGAATATGAACACGAAACTCACGCGGCGCGATGCGATTGGCGCGATGGCGGCCGCGACGGCCGGAGGGCTGCTTCTCGGCCGATTCGCCGATCCGGCCGAGGCGGCGTGCTGCTACTTTGCCGCCCAGGACAAGGACATCAATCAACCGGGGCAGAAGGCGTTTATCACCTGGGAGCCCGACCGCGAGCGCGAGTCGTTCACGGTGCAGCCCAAATTCGAGGGGAACGCGGTCGACTTCGGCATGGTGATTCCGACGCCCGCGCAACCCAAGCTCGACGAGATGCCCCGTGAGTTCTTCAAAATGATGGCCATCTTCACGATTCTCGAGCCGATGCCGCTGGAGAAGTACAAGAACTTCCGCGCTCTTTCCCGATTCGGGGGGTCCCGTGGCGCCATCCCTGAGGATGCGACGAAATCGGTCGTCGTTCTCGAAGAGGGCGTCGTCGGTTCGCTCGACTACAAGATCATCCGCGCCAGCGACGCCAAGGGCCTGTACGACTGGCTCGACGAGAACGGTTACGTCTATTCCGGCGACGAGGCCACGCTCGACTTCTACATCAAAAAGGAGTGGTTCTTCACCGTGGTGAAGATCGACCCCAAGCAGATGAAGCGCCGCGACGACGGCTCGTTTGAGGGCAACGTCACGCCGACGCGGTTCACGTTCCACTCCCAGCAGCTTGTGTATCCGCTGCGGATCACGCGAATCAGCGTCAAGGACCACACCGAGGCCCTGTTCTACGTGCAAGCCCCCGAAAAGATGGACCTGCCTGAGGGCTTCAGCTACCAGTACACGTGGCAGTCGATGTGGGCCCAGGCGATGGGCTTCGCCGTGAAGCGCACCGACGCCGAGGAGGCGTGGCTCAAGCACATTACGCCGCACTTGCCCGACTACGCGAAAATGGTCGAGCGGATCACCAACGACGGCATCGTGCCGACGACGCTGGAATGGGCCAAGAAGATCGCCCAGCACGATCTCGACGTGATCGACGGCAAAGAGAAGTACAACCGCGACGCGCCGGCCGAGGATGTGAAGGAACTGAAAATCCTGCGGGGCCACGTGAAGAAGGATCAGGTCGTCACCAAGATGCGAAAAGTGTTCCACCCCCGCGAAATGCAGGACGACCTGGTGATGGTCCGCGCCAACGCCGGCGGCAAGAACGACGATACGGCGTACTACGAGATTCTGCCCACGTCGCCGCCGTGATCGCGGCGGAGCTGTCAGCTCTCAGCTTTCAGCCGTCAGCTTCGGAGCGCCGGGACAACGGGGGCGCCGACAATGACCAATGACCAAATCCAAATGACCAATGCCCGCGTCGCGACTCGTCGCCTGCTGCGTGTCCTTGCGCTCGCGGTGTCCATCGCGCTTGCGGTTTTCGCGCTCCGGGCGCTACCCGCAACGGCCCAGCAGAGCGTTCGCCCCGGCACTTCGCACGACGACCCGATCGACGTACCGCACGATTTGAGCGGCTACTCCGTGCGCGGGCCGCGGATTCACGTCGTCCACACGAGCGACGCGGCGCTGGCGGGCGGGTCGATGTACTTGCAGCAGATCGACCCGTGGCTGGGCTATCTGATCGGCCGCGAAACCGCCCAGCGCGAGATGACGCCGCAGCAGGGCGTTTTCGGCGAAGTGAGCAAGCCCGACGGCGTGCTCTTGCCCGACGGCTCCACTCACATGATGGAACGCGACCACGTGAGCAGTTGCCTGTTCTGCCACAACACGCCCTATCGCGACGCGGGGGCCGGCGTCACGATTCCCAAGAACGGCGGCACGGGCCGCAACACGCCGCATCTGTTTGGCGACGGGCTAGTCGAAATGCTCGGCGGCGAGTTGCGATTGGCGGCGATGGCGATTGCCGACGACGATCGCAACGGCTGGATCGATCTGGTCGAGGCCAAGGACAAGCGGTTCCTGTACGGCACCACGCCCGATGCCCCGGCCGACGGCGGCGCGGAGCTCGACTTCGGCCGCTTCGACGACAACAACCTCGACGGCGTGCCCGACTTGAATCCCGTGCTGTACGTCGTCTACGTCGACGGGCACGGAGATCGCATCCCCTGGGCCGAGAAGCTGACCGATCCCGGCGTCAAGGGATATCGCCTCGAAGTGCAGGTGTTCGGCCACGGGCACATGCGCGTTTCCAATCGGCCGCCGGTCCCCGGTACGCTGCGGGCGTTCACGGCCGGCGCGTTCGACATTCACCTGGGCATGCAGGCATACGACCCCACGATACTGGACGAAGACGGACACACCGGCTTGGCGCAAATGTCGAACGCCGGTTGCCAGCAGTACGTCACCGCGGCCGGGCGCGATCGGGGCAAGGTGCTCGACAAGCTCGGCAACAGTCTCGACGATCCCGACCGCGACGGCATGCCCAGCGAAATGAGCCAGGGGGAGCTGGACGCCGTCGAGTGGTATCTGTTGAATCATCCCCGCCCCGCCGTCGCGCGGCAGACGGAGCGCACGCGTCGTGGCCAGGCGCTATTGGCCGAAATCGGCTGCACGTCGTGCCACACGCCCAACTGGTGCATTCCCGCCGGCAATCACGACGCCGAGGACTACACCCAGCGCCACTGCGGTGACCGGCGGCTGTTCGACGTCGAAGTGAGTTACAACGACGAGAACCGGCGGCTGGAAGGCAAACTCGTGCCGCTCTACGAAATGTCGGGCGACCGCTGCGTGCCCCGCTGCGGCGCGTTTCGCGTCGAGGGGCTATACAGCGATCTGCGCTACCATGACCTGGGGCCCAAGTTCCACCAGATGCAGTTCGACGGCTCCGTCATAAAACACTTCCGCACGGCACCACTGTGGGGAGTCGGCACGACCGCGCCCTACGGACACGACGGCGCCGATCTCAGTCTGGAATCGGTCATCCTCCGCCACGGCGGCGAAGCGGAAGAATCTCGCGAGGCGTTCGCCGCGCTCGAAGATGGCGACCAGGAAGCAGTGCTGGCTTTCTTGCGGAGCCTGGTGCTCTACCAGACCGACACGCTCCCCTGCGACATCAACGGCGACGGCCGCATCGACGAACACTTCATGGTCGCGGGCCAAGACGTTGGCCTCGAAACGCTGCGCCCCGAGTGGCTGCTCAAAGAGCCCTGCCGCATCGAAGGCCCGACCACGGGCACACTGGGCGAACTGATCATTTCGATGGCGATCACCAACGTCCGCCAGGCATACGGCCTCGATCTGCCGTATCTAGCAGACAGCGACGAAGACGGCTGGCCCGACGTGATCGACCCGATGCCGAACGAACCGGGTATCAAGTAGCGCAGCGTCTGGCTGGTCGGTTGTTGGCTGTCCCTTGTCAGTTGCCAAAACGAAGCGACGCGCCCAAAACCGCCGGGGACTGGCTCATTTTGCGCAGTCTGCGGAGCAAAATGTGCCTGTCCCCTTCTCTGGGACGGTTTTGGGTTAGGCTCTAAAGTCCCCTTGGATTGGGGATTTCGAGTCTGCGGCAGATGCTTCGAACCGTGCCCTTCTTCACTTCGCGATGTCGCGGGACGGTAGCCTTGCGCATGTTCGCGGGATTCAACCAGACATCGTGGTTGCCGCCGTGATGATGGAGAAAGCAGCCATGATCGCGGAGGTGGCGTTCCCATTCCGTACGTTTCACGCCGTGTCCCTACGCTGGCGGGTCCGTGTTGACGAGTTGCTTCGCCAGTTTCTTTCGCGATTCATTGAGTGCATTCGCCGCATCGGCGGCGTTCACGAACGCTTCCTCCAGCGAATCCGCCTCCGTAATCAGTTCTGGATCGAGGGGAGAGGTGACGATAAAGCCCCCTTCTTCGGCCGGCTCGAGTGTCAAGACGAATTCGCCGTCACTGACTGTAAGCGTTTTACGTATGGTCATCGTTTCCTAGCTCTCATCCGACTACTCTTGACCCGCGACAACGCGTCGGGATCACGTACCGACGTGCACGAAAAAGCGGAAGGACTCTGTCATCCAGTATACCAACTGGAGGCGCGCGGACATCGGGGAAACAGGGGACACCCACCCAGCCGGGGATCGTAATGGCTGTTTGCGCCGTTCGGCAGCGATGTTCTGGTCGCTTCGACAACGAAGTTCTGGTCAAGACGCGGGTTTCAAAGAATGCGAATCCAGCCGGAGCGGTCAACAGTGGTGGCCATTCAGGGGCACGTTCGGGCCGGGCCCAGCCGCTCGGATGGATGTCCCCCGGTCCTCCCCCCGGCTGGTGTCCCCAGGCTTCCGCTGGGCGAACCGATCGTCTCGATGGCGATCACCAACCTTCGACAGGCGTACGGTCTCGACCTGCTGTACTTGAAAGACTGCGACGAATGCGGCTGGCCGGACGTGACCGACCCGCTGCCGAACGAGCCGGGCATCAAGTAGCGTATGGCATTTCTGGGAACGAAAAGGAGGCGCCAAAAGAGCTGCGTCCCCTGCTCTCCCCTGGAATGTCCGTTATCGTGCGGAGATGTGCGCTCTTAGCCTCTTCACTCTTTCATTCACTAATGAATCGTATTCGTCTGTTACTGAATACTGCTCATCAAGCCTTATTGCATTCACTTCTTCCAGTCCAGAGCGAAGCCGGTCGAATTCAACGAGCCACGCGTTATCGACGCCATCTATGTCATCTTGGAGAACTTTCAACTCGCTTGCCAACTGATGCAATGGCATTCGCCCGCTCTCGAAGAGTTCAAGGCATGACAGAACGTTGTCGAGTATGTTTCTGGAATTCATAATTCGACCGTAATAATTCGCCCTTGCGCATTCGGGATCGTTTCTACCTTGTTTACCGAATCGGTTGCCACCGTCGTCCCCTGATATGTCCCTCGAAAGATTACGACGAATAAAGCTCGCCCGACATGTCTGATTGCATGCCGAATCAGCCGGCAATCAAGTGGCTCGACGGCGCCGGTTAGTTGTAATTCGCCCTTCCTTCCCCAGCAATTTGCGGGCCAGCCGGAACACCCCGTCAAACATCGGTTCGGTGAGCCGGCCGGTGAAGGTGTTTTGTTGGCTGGGGTGGTAGCTGGCCAGGAGCCAGCGGCCTTCTTTCATTTCGATCGCGGCGCCGTGGGTGAACTTGGGACGGCGGCCGGTGAGCCAGTTGCGCTGGCGGGTTTCGTCGACGGCGCTGTGGAAGGCGATCTGCCCTAGCGCGAGAATCACGCGCACCGGTAGCATGTCGATTGTACTCTCCAGCCAGCGGCGGCAGTTGGCGATCTCCTGGCGCGTCGGCTTGTTGTCGGGCGGGGCGCAGTGGCAGACGGCGGTGATGGCGCAGTCGGTCAGCACCAGTCCATCGTCGGCGGAGTGCGATTCGCTCTGGTTGGCGAAACCGGCTTTGTGCAGGGCGCGGTACAGCCATAGTCCGCTGCGGTCGCCCGTGAACATGCGGCCCGTGCGATTGGCGCCGTGTGCGGCCGGGGCCAGACCCACAATCAACAGCCGCGCCCGTGGGTCGCCGAAGTTGGGCACGGGTCGGGCCCAGTATTTTTCGGTGGCGAAAGCGCGGCGCTTCTGACGGCCCACTTCGCGGCAGTATTCGCGCAGCCGCGGGCACAGGCGGCAGGCGGTGATGCGGCGGTTGAGGGTGGGCCATTTGCGCATGCGCGAGTTTTCAGTTTTCAGTGTTCAGTTTTCAGCCGGAGCAGAGAGGCAGCGGTCGTCTCGGCGCGAGGATACAAACCGGCGGAGCCGGGCAGACAGTGCGTGCCGAGACGGAGCCTCGGCACGAGGAACCTAGGCGGAGCCCCGGCACCAGGGAAATGGGCGGAGCCTCGGCACGAGCAAAACCGGCACAATCGGCGCGATGCAAACAGGCCGGCCTTCGAGGCATTTTTCCGCCGCGTCGAATTGCCAAAGCGCAAACGCGCGGTATATACGCCGACGTCCACCGCCGTGTGCCCCACCCGTTCCGCTCGCAACGAGCATAACGCACGTAGCGGTTGTTCGACAGACTATCGTGCACGACCGGCACGTCGCCTGCGCGGCCCGGGTTCAGGTTACGCCTTGCATGCAGATTGCATCGCCGCGGTTTTCTAATTTCGCGCGCGGCAGCCGGCAATCGAGCCAGTCGCACCCGCCTTCTTGTCGATTCGCTCTTTTAAGAGACCGGACGGAGCTCGCTCGCGGAACGGATTCCTTCGCGAGGGGTTTTCGAGGCTGTCCGGATAGCGTCTCAGAGAAGGGGACAGGCGCACGCAAGTTTTCAGTTTTCAGTATTCAGTTTTCAGTCGGCACGACGATGGTCGGCTTACAACTGACTACGGACAACTGACAACGGACGAGCGCCACATGAGCCGGTCCCCGACGCTTTCCGGATAGCCTCCTAGAACCCTGCCGGTGTGAAATAGGATTTCCCAGCGCGGCACGCCCAACGGATGGCACCGCCGCCACTGGACGGATCTAACGGCAAAAGGAGTCGTGCGATGAAATCGTTCTGCGCCTGCGGTGCAGCGCTGACAGTTGCGCTGACCGCTATCTTCGTGGCAAGCGGCGCTCGGGCCGATGAGCCGGGCTACACGGTGCCGTCGCTCTTGCCACTGCCCAAGTCTTCGATCAATTACCCCGCCACCAACTACCCCGCGGATTCGACCAGCGGATCGTACGCGGCGCCCGGCGCTCGTGGGCGTACCGACGGGTACGGCGTAGCGCCCACCTCGGGCAGCTACACGGCTGCGCGGGGGCAGCGACCCAACTACTATGACATTGCCGATCCGGCGGACGACGGGCTTCCGCAGGCAGCCGGAGGAGGAGGCGAAGCAGCGGGCGACGCGTATCACGACGGTTACGACCACCACGGCGCGTACGCCGATGCCATGACCGCTCCCTACGGCGGCGGATGCGCCACGTGCGGGAGCAATCCCTGTGAGTGCGCTGGCGGCTGCTGGTACGGCGGGCTGGGCGGGCTCATCATGACCCGCGACGGCGAGAACGAGTTCCAGCTCTCGTCCCGCTCCGACGACTTCAACGCCACGGTCCTCAGCACCCGCTTCTCCGAGATGAACTGGGCCGGCGGTGGCGAAGTGTATATCGGCCGCTACCTGGGCGAGTGCTGGGCGATGGAAGCGGGATACTGGGGTCTTTACCCCGATGCGCAGCAGTCCCTCGCCTTCGACGCCGACGGCACCGCCGGCAACGGCATCGGCGACCTGATCACCTCGTTCGACCTCACCACGCTCGATTTCGACGACGGCGGCGGCCCGGGCGTGGTCAACGACTGGTTCGACGGCGCCGAGATGCATGGTTTGCGGCGCGAGTATGAAATTCACAACGTCGAGTTGAACTTGCGCCGCTTGGCCATCGGCTCGGGATGCGGCTCCTGTGCTTCGCAGCGGTGGCGTGCGAGCTGGCTGGTGGGCGTGCGGTTCTTCCGCTACGACGAGAACTTCGACTACTTCAGCGACCTGAGCAACACGGTCATCACCGGAGCGCCCGACGAGGTGCACTACACCATCGACGTGACGAACGACTTTATCGGCGGGCAGGTCGGCGGCGACGTGGAGTACCTCGTTATTCCCCGCCTGAGCCTGTCGCTGGGCACGAAATTCGGGCTGTACGACAATCACATCGACCATCGCTCGCGGATCGGCAGCTCGGCAGGTCCCGCAACCGTTGGGGCCGGCCCCAACGCGGGCGACGTGTGGGACATCTCGTCCGAAAAGGACGACGTGGCCTTCATGGGCGAAGTGGCACTGGCCATGCACTATCAGATTTCCGATCGCTGGAGTGCCCGGCTGGGTTATCGAGCGCTTGCCGTCACCGGCATCGCCTTCCCCAGCGCGCAGGTGCCCAACAACTTTGAGGACGTGTACGGCGTCGCGCAGATCGACTCCAACGGGAGCATGATTCTGCACGGTGCGTTTGTGGGCGTGGAGTACAATTACTAGATCGCGCCACGAAGTCTCGCACCTCGCCCGCGAGAAGACGATCCTTCCCACGCGGGGCGCCGAGACGGACAAGTCACCGCGGTAAGGCGGGGACACAGCCCACGTGGCGCGGGAAGACATCCCGACTACCGCCAAACGACCAGCCGATAGCGTGTACGCTGGTCGAAAACAGGCACTCCCCGGACACCGCGACGGACTGCCGCTTTTGGCTCCGCAACTCCCCAAGCGGACGCCAGCAGCGGCCCCCCGAGAGCACGCTCGACTCCCCATGCGTGCGAACCTTCGACCGATCGATGGCGGCCGGTCGAAGGTTTTTTCGTGCGCCGTTACGACTTCGCCGCGCGAGCGCACGAATCGAACCCGCTCGTGCGGTGCGCGCCGTCGCAGAACGGCTTGTTCTGGGAATGACCGCAGCGGCACAAGGCCACGGCCGGCTTGTCGGGCGAAATGGGAAAGGCGTTCCCTTCGGCGTCGACCACCTGAATGGCGCCTTCGACCAAGAGCGGTCCATTGTCGCGAACGCGAATCGTAACGTCGGCCATTTTGTTGCCATCCTCTGCGAAGGTGGGGACATGCAGGGACTACAGATCCTCCGGAGTCAGCCCCGTGTGCCTGGCAATGCGGCTCAGCATGCGCGGGCCAATCTCGTCGTTGTCATGAAACGCAAACACATAGTCCGGCCAACCGTCGCGCGCCAGGATGCGGTGCGACCCACTGGATTGCCGCTTAATGCGCCAGCCAATCCCTAGCAAGGCTGCCAACACCCGCCGCGCTTTGGTTGCCGGCCACCGACTCATGGTGTGACGGCGAAGACGCTGTTCATTTGCGGGATCACCTCTCCGTGCTCCAGACGATCGGCCAGCACTCTCAGAGACAGCGCCTGCACGCGATCGATCGCCTCCTGACGGGTTTGACCGTAGGTCATCACTCCGGGCAGATCAGGAACTTCGGCAATCCAGCGTCCGTCGTCTTCTTGTTCCACTTCAATCGTTAGGGGCATCGTGTTCCCTCGCATGCGCCGGGGCAGTCGCTGCCTGCATTATATCGTAAAGAAAGCTCTTGGTCGCGGCCGCAGATCGCAGCTTTGCCGCAGCAAACCAGAGGGGGAAAGTGCGGGGCGTCGCAGGCAATCGCGCTACTTGGGCTTGTCGCCGTTGGCCGGGCCGCTCGGCGGAACCGACTTAATCTGGAACAGCGCCACCTCGGCGACCTCTTTCGACACTTCCTCTTTGCGCATCAGGTCGCGGATTTTGGGCACGGCCGCTTCGGCCGGGGGGCCGATCTGGCCGAGCGCCGTTACCGCCAACGTCTTCAATTCCCTGTACGCGCTATCCAAACTCAGGATTTTGGTCAGCGGCTCGACCGCTTCGGGCGCGCGCAGGCGGCCCAAGCCCATGGCGGCGAATTCGTTCTCCTGCACGTTGCGGGTGTCGTATGTGCCGAACGCGGGATCGATGCCGGGCAGATCGTGCTCGAGCGTCTTGAGTAGAAACGGCAGCGAACGTTCGTCCTCGAGGTAGGCTAACGCTTCGATGAAATAGGGGCGGTTTCCCGTCGTGGGGTCGTTAATCAATGCCATGATCGGTTCGTATGCATCGCGCGCCTTGAGAACTCCCAGCGTTCGAGCTGGGTAGATGCACCCCCAGTCGTGCTTATCGAGCGCTTTGAGCAGAGCGGGAATCGTCTCCCGATACTGGTAACGCTGGATAACCATGGCCGACATTTCCATCAGGCTCGACCGCTCGGTGCCGGCATTCATGGCGTCGATCAAAACCGGCACGGTCGCTTTGTCGGCGGGACTCTGCAGAAAGGCCGTAAGGAGCAAGATCTTGACTTGGTCGCTTTCGGATCCCCACATGTTGGTTAGCACCATCTCCCGAGCGTCGGCGTCGGCCTGCTCGGCGAGGCGGCACAACACTTCGGCCGCCCGCACGATCGGCGCATCGGGCGATTCGATCGCCACGACGGCTTCGGCGGCGTAGTCGGGGGAAAGCGTAATGCTACCTCCGCGGTCGCGATGAAGCATGAGAAAGTAAGTCTTGCCGATCTTCAGCGGGACCGGCCCGAAGGTGAAGTCCGTTCCCGCCCGCCACACGTCGGGCAACCTCAGCGGCTCGCCCGGGGGCATGCCATTGATCGTTGCGATGGGCTCGACCGTTACTTCGCCCTTTGCGCTCTCCTTCACGCGCCCAACGATCACCAGCTCGTGCGCTGCCAGCGCCTTGGGCAACGGCGTCGGCTCGTAATCAAACGCGCATGCCCATCCCGCGAAGCTGTAAAGAACGGCCATGAGCGCTATTGTCGATGCTGTATTCAACTTCATGGCAAGTCTCCGATTCGGCGTGTCCGGCGTCGCCCCGCTCCGAGCGAGGCGTGTCAGGCTTACAGGTACGACGAATCCCGGCCGGAGAAAGTTTCCCGTTGGGAGGCTGCGGCGGCAGCAAAACGGCGACGACAAGAACTGTACTTGTCCGCATCCTTGTTCGGGACTTCTGACGACGCGTAATACCAAGCGTTCGGCGAATGCGGTAGCGCGATCGTCGGGCCGCCCACCGCGCCGAGTCACCAATACGCCATGATCGAATGCCCGATCGTCAGTGTTACGTAAAGCACGGCCAGTGCCGCGGCGGCGTACCAACAGGGGCGTTGGGTTGCGAGCACCTCAGGCGATTGTGGGTTGGCCTGCTCGATGGCGCGTCGAAGGGCCGCCCCATAGCGCAGGACCAGCGTGGTGGCGTAGGTAAATGCGGCGGTCATCAAAAACTGTTTCAGCGTTCCGATGGCGGCGATTCGCGCGTAGCGCACTTGGTCCGGGTTGTTCTTCTCGATCACGTTGCCCAATCGGTAGTCGATCCACACTCCCATGCCGAACGATATGGCATACCCGACGGCGATGAGGGCGGTAACGACCGCAACGCAACGGACGGCGGGGCGAAGGCGTTTCAGCGATTCCAGCTCGGCGGAATCGCCCGGTGACTCCACACCGACGGGCGAGTAATCGAGCGACGGCGATTGGTAGGGGTTCGGGCTATCCATCGGTTGGCACTCTTGGGTGCAATCGCATCCTTGAATCTGATGCTCGATGGCTCCTGTGCTGCATCGCTTGCCAACATCATGGCGGCGCGGGCACGGCTCTTTACATCACTTTGAAGATAGCCGGATTGTGATCGCCGGTCACGTCGGATTCTGGCCAGATAGGCCGATTCCCACAATTGCTTGTTGGGACAATGGTGCGGAAAGGGGGCCAGCGAAGGGAAGAAAAAGCCGGCCACCTGCGATTGGTTCATCGCAAGCGGCCGGCTTGACCTTGCACGTGCTGCACTGGCCGACTTTGCTGGCCAGTGCCACCCAGCCGCGGCACCAACAGTTATCGCTTTCCGCGTTGCCGCTGAAGCTGCTCGTACTCCTGCTGGAGTTGTTGCGTTCCGTCGGCCGAAGTGAGCTGGAAGTTGCGGTCGTGGTCGATGCGAAAGCTGTACTCGATGAGCCGTGCCTTTTCGCCCGAGGTCGACGCGGCGACTTCGATGTCCCACCGCAACAGTCCCTTGGGCCGCTCGCGGCGAATGTACAGCGCGTCCTTGCTCAGCTCGTCGGACATTTCGCCCAGCGTCACGCGGATGTCGGCCCCGTTGTCGGACGAGGGGAGCCGGTCGAACAGGCGGACCGCAGCCGCGTCGTTCTTGAAGTTCTCGATCACCAGCCGGTAGTTGAAGTTCAGCTCGCGATTGCCTCCTTGCACGTTGTCGCTCTTGTCGGCCAGCTCGCGGCGGGAGCGAAGCTGCGGATCGGCGCCGAAACCTACGACGAACACTTCGCCGCGGGCCACGGTGGGAATTTCGCCCTGCCCGACGAATCGCCCGTCGAGGTAGACGGTGATCGGGCCGCCCAGCAGGTCTTCGGCGCCGTTGTTGGTCAGCTCGGCTTCGCGGTAGACGTAGCTGGTGAGCACGGGCGTAGCCACGTAGTAGAAGTGACTGGGCAGCTCGGCTTGCAGAATGCGTACCATTTGCTGGTCGCTGCGGCTGGCCAGGCTGACGGCGCCGCCCAGGCGGTAGCTCAAACTGGGACCTTGTTCGTCGGGCGCGCTCTCGATGCGCAGGGTGCTCAGCGCCGACTTGTCGCTCACCAACTCGAGACATTGCAACTGGGTCGCCGCGGTGTTGGCCGCCCAGCTCGAATCGACCGACTGGCTGAAGGTGATCGAATTGAGATTCGACACGATGGCCATTTGCTGCTCTTGGCGGATGGTGCGCAGCTCCGACGCAATCTGCTCGTTGTCCTTATGCTGGCCCGGCTCCTGGCCCGACGAGAGGGTCACGCGAAACGGCGCGAGTCCGGGGCCGGCTGCGCTCAGTGCCGGCGAAGCGGTCGACAGCGTGAGGGCCACGTCGGTCCAATCCTCCCCCGTAAGCTGCTGAATGAGCGCGTTGTACTCGATGCTAACCTCTTTGCCTTCGGCGGTGGCCCGCATCACGTAGGTGGGCGCCCAGCCGCAGTTGTTCACCAGGTAGCTCAGCCGTACGGTCTGGTCGCCGTCGGCGTGCTTCTCCAGAAACAGCACGGCCTCCCGCACCGTGCGCGTGGCGCCGGCCGTGAGCTCGGCCCGCTGCCGCTGCAACAGAGCAAGCTGCTTGCTCAACTCGCGGGCTTCCTGGGCCAGGTCAACCTGCTGCGCGGCGAGCGACTGGCGATTCTCGAAGGCGAACTTGGTGAGCGCCTGCAGCGCTTCGGCGTCGAGCACTCCCTTGGCCAGATCGGTTGTGGCGGTGGGGGCGACGAACGCCTCAAGCTGGTCGAGATAGGCGTTTTGCCTGACAATAAGCTGCTGGTTCGATGAGTTGAGCTCAATTTGCCGATTCACTTCCTCGATCGCTTCGTCGAGCTGGCGAACCTCCTCGCGAGGCTCTTCGCCGACGGCGCGGCTGCGATAGCGCACGGCGCGTACTTCGACTTGCTCGCCCCCTTCGGCAAACAGGCTGTCGGGCGCGATCTGCTCGGGCAGTTCGCTCACGACGAGTTCGATCGTTCCCTTTTCGCCGGCTAGCGGAATGGCTCGCGTGACGAGCGCCTGGCCGCGATAGAGCGTGACCTGGGTTACGCGGCCAGGCACGGGGTCGGCGGCGCTGGCGGCCGCGGTCGGTAGTAACAGCGCGAGCACGATTCCCGCGGCCATGACGGGAATGAGCGATGCGCGTGCGGCGGCGGCGCGGATAATGGCTGAGCGTTGCATGACGGATTCTCCTGGTTCGAGTGACACACAGCTTCCGGATCGAGTGACGAACAAGTTACCAATACATAGGTTCCCCCGGGAGCGGGAAAAGTTCCACTGGAGAGGTGTAAAGAGTTTGTAAAGGGCGGGCCGCGCACAGCGATTCACCGCTACGCAACCTCGTGCGGATTACGCGGGGCCGACCCGCTGGAGCGAGGCGGGGAAGAGAAAGCGCCGCCCCGCGGTCTCACGGCTTGGGCGGTAGCGCGACGATATTCACCCAGAAGTGATCCACGGACTTGACCACTTCGATGAACTTCTCCAGGTCGACGGGCTTGGTGATGTAGCAGTTGGCGTTGAGCCCGTAGGCCGAGAGCACATCCTTCTCGTGGTTCGAGGTCGAGAGGATGACGACCGGAATGGAGCGCAGATCAGGATCGGCCTTGACTTCACCGAGCACCTCCAGCCCGCTCTTACGCGGCAAGTTGATGTCCAACAGCACGATGTCGGGCCGCGGTGCGTCTTGGTACTGGCTCTCGCGTCTGAGGAAGGCCACCGCTTCCTCGCCGTTGGTGACGTGGTGTACGCTGTTGAGCAGCCGGCCGTCTTTCAGCGTCTCGATGGTCAGTCGGGCGTCGCTGGGGCTGTCTTCGACCAACAAAATCTCCACCGGTCGGACGCTGGTTGTACTCACGAGGATGGCTCCGTTTCGTGGGAATTCGTTACCTGGGGGATCGTGAAGAAGAACACCGAGCCGCGGCCCGGTTCCGACTCGACCCACATGCGGCCATTGTGCCGCTCGACGATCCGTTTGCAAACCGCCAAGCCGATCCCCGTGCCGGGATACTCCTCCCGCGTGTGCAGTCGCTGAAAGATGGCAAACACGCGGTCGAAGTGTTTGGGATCGATGCCGATGCCGTTGTCGGCGACGGAGAAGACCCACTCGTCGTCGCGCTCTTGGGCCTCGATGCGGATTTCCGGGGGCTTCTCGCCACGGTATTTGATGGCGTTGCCGATGAGGTTTTGCAAGAGCCGCGTGAGCTGCCCATCGTCGCCGTAAAGAACGGGCATGGGGGATCGGGTGACCTGCGCTCCACTTTCCACCACCGCGGCTTCCAGGTTCCGAAGAGCCCAGTCGAGCACGGATTCGCATTCGGTGGCGGCAAACGGCCGGCCTTGGGTCTGCACGCGGGAGTAGTCGAGCAGGCCGTCGATCAGCGCCTTCATCCGCTCGGCTCCGTCGACGGCAAATCCGAGGAACTCCTGCGCGTCGCCATCGAGCTTGTCCAGATAGCGTCGCTTAAGTAGCTGGCAATAGCCGGCCACGGCCCGCAGCGGCTCCTGCAAGTCGTGCGAGGCGACGTAGGCGAATTGCTCCAGTTCGCGATTGCTGCGATTCAGCTCGGCCGTGCGCTCCTCGACCTGCTGTTCGAGGGTGGCGCGCGACTCGGCCAGCTTTTCGGTCATCTCGTTGAACCGGTCGGCCAGCGTTTCCAGCTCGTCGTGTGTGTTGACCGTGGCCCGCGCGTCGAGATCGCCCGATGCCACGGTTGCCGCGGTGTCGGCCAGCTCTTGAATGGGCTGGGTAAAGTGGCGCGCCAGCAAGTACGAACCCAGCGCGCCCAGGAGGAGCACGATCGTGGCGGGGATAATGGTCCACCGGCCCAGCCGCCAGAGTGGTTCGTCGGCCTCGGCCGAGTCGATTTTGGCGATCATGCCCCAATTGCGGTAGCCGATCGGTTCGTACACGGCCAGCACGGGAACGCCGCGACGATCGCGGGCCCGGATGATGCCGGTCTTCCCCGCGGCGATTTGGCCGCGCAGGGGTACGTCGTCCCCGTTGCTCACGTCGCTGGTAAGCCGATCCTGGACGGTGGCACCGAGCCGCGAGGGGAGGAGCAGCTCAACCGACGATTCCGACTGCTGCACGAGCTGCGTTTCGCCGGTTTGACCCAAGTCGGAGCCGTCGCCCACCGACTGGATCAGTGGTGCCGCGTCGACCCGCGCCAGTATCACGAAGTTGCGTTCTTTCTCGGTGACGGCCGGACCTCCCACGTGTACGATCACGGTTCCCGCGCTGCTCTGCGGTGTGCCGACGTAGAAACTCTCCCGGGCCAGGCGAAACGCGGGGTGCTCGGCGTAGTCGACGGCCAGAAGCGCGTCGTCGGTCGCGGCAACCGCCCACCCTTGCGCGTCGATGACGATGATATCCAGGAACTCGCCGCTGAGTTCGCCGGGGGTCGACACCGACTTCGTGCCGGCCAGGGCGTCGTGCAGAATGGGCCCTGCGGCTGCCTGCAACTGCTCACGGGAGATGGCTCCGTCGGCGTGCTCGTCGAGCAGTTGCCGCAGCCGGGTGCGGCTGGTGATCAGTGCCAGCCGCTCTTGCTGTCGTCCCACGTATTCCCGCACCATTCGCCTGCGGTTGGCTGCTTGCGCCGAAAGGCCGTTGAGGACTTGCTCCTGAAGCGCTCCGCGAATGAACGGAAAGCCCACCAACAGTAACCCGCACTCGGTGGCGATTACCACGACGACCACGAAGGCCGTCAGCTTCAACCGAATCGAGGCCCGAAAACGCTTCATGTTCGCTCCTGCCGCCCATCCATATCGTCCTTGCGGCAGCGTCGGGAACCTGACGGCGGTCGCGCGGCTACTCCACGCGCTCGAAAACGGTCGCAATGCCCTGCCCGCCGCCGATGCACATGGTGGCCAGACCAAGCCCCGCGCCACGGTCGATCATGGCGTGAATCAGCGTGGTGGCAATGCGGGCTCCGCTGGCGCCCAGGGGATGACCGATGGCGATGGCGCCACCGCGAACGTTGACCTTCTCGGGATTCATTCCCAGCATGCGGATACAAGCAATTGCCTGCACGGCGAACGCTTCGTTCAGCTCCACCAGGTCGATATCGTTCAGGTCCAGTCCCGCGCGGCGAAGCGCCTTGATCGTGGCGGGCACCGGGCCGGTGCCCATCAACGAGGGTTCGACGCCCGCGACAGCCGTGGCGCGCACGCGGACCAGGGGTTTCAGCTTCAAGGCGCGGGCCTTCTCCTCGGACATGACCAGCATCGCCGCGGCGCCGTCGTTGAGAGGCGAGCTGTTGCCGGCCGTGACCGTTCCCCCCTTGGGCATGAAGGCGGGCTTGAGGGCGGCCAGCGCTTCGAGCGTAGTGTCGGGCCGGACGCACTGGTCGCGGTCGACGAGAAAGCGCCGCCCTTCTTCGTCGCGGCCGAAGACGGGTAGCATCTCGTCGCGGAACTCGCCGGCCGCCTGCGCGGCGGCCGCCTTCTTGTGACTGGCCACGGAGAACTCGTCCTGCTCCTCGCGCGAGATGCCTTGCGTTTGGGCCAGGAACTCGGCCGTGACGCCCATCATGAGCGCCGCCTTGGAGGTGCGGCGGAACAGCTTGGGGTTCAGGTCGAGGCCGTGATCCATCGGCACGTGCTGCATGTGCTCCAGGCCGCCGACGACCTGCACGTCTTCGTAACCGGCCATGACGGCGTGCGAAGCCTGGTTCAGCGCTTGCAGGCTGCTGCCGCACAATCGATTCACGGTCGAGCCGCCCGCCTCGGCCGGCAGCCCCGCCATGAGCGCCACGTTTCGAGCGACGTTGAGCCCCTGCTCGAGGGTCTGCTGCGTGTTACCCAGCACGACGTCTTCGATCTGGGTTGGGTCGATACCGGTCCGCTCGATGAGCGCGCGGACACAGGCCACAGCGAGGTCATCGCTGCGCACGTCGCGAAAGAAGCCCTTCTCCGGGTGAGCCCGGCCGATGGGCGTGCGAACACAATCGACGACAACGGCGTGTTTCATGGCACGAATTCAGAGCTGCGGGGCCGATCCCACGAGGCACCGGCCAAGCTACGCTTCTGCCACGCATTTCGCAAGCCGGAGTGACGCAACGTGGGGCAGGCTTTCCAGCCTGCCGTGGTTTGGTTCCAGCTTATCGAATCGCGTTAGGAATCGGCGGGCGAGGTGGCTAGGTGGCAGGCAAGAATGTCTATCCCACGAATGCGTCCGCCCCATGCGTTGCCCGGCGCGGTCACGGATAGAAGCGGCGGCCTTCTTTGGCCATTTCGAGCAGATAGTCGGTGGGCTGGAATCGCATGCCCAGGTGCTCGAACGGTTTGAGCATTTCGACAACCTTCGCCGCACCGATCGTATCGGCCCAGAACAGAAGTCCCCCCTGAAACGGCGGGAAGCCCAGGCCGAAGATCAGGCCGAAGTCGATATCGCGCACGTCGCGGACGATTTTTTCCTCGAGCAGTCGCGTCGCCTCCAGCAACATGGGGAGAAAGAGGCGATGGGTGATCTGTTCGCGTGTCGCACCGCCGTTGTCGCGGTGATACTGGGCGATGATGGCGTCGACCTTGGGGTCGGGCTCGGGCTGTCGCTTGGGGTTGTCGTACGAGAAGAAGCCCGCACCGCTCTTTTGCCCCAACCTTCCGGCCTTGACCAGCGCGGGAAGAACGGGCGACGCCACCACGTGCTTGGGGAACGCTTCCCACATGGTGCGACCGGCGAACAGGGCAGTGTCCAACCCCACCATGTCGTAGAGCAGGATCGGACCGACCGGCATGCCGAACGCCGTGGCGGCCTTGTCCACGTCGCGTATCGAAACGCCTTCGCACAACAGCTCCTGCGCCTCGTTCATGTATTGCATCAAGAGCCGGTTGACTAAAAAGCCCGGGCTGTCGTTGACGACGATGGGCAGCTTGCCGATCCGCTTGGCGTATGCCACGGCCGTGACGACGGTGGCGTCGCTGGTCTTCTCGCCGCGAATCACCTCGACCAGCTTCATGCGGCGGACCGGATTGAAGAAGTGAATGCCGCAGAATCGCTCGGGGTGCTTCAGCTTGGCCGCCAGCCGCGTGATGGGAATCGTCGACGTGTTGGAAGCCAGCACCGCGTCGGGTCGCAGGCGGGGCTCGATCTTCGCGTACAGCGCCTGCTTCACTTCCGCGTTTTCCACCACCGCTTCGAGCATGAGATCGCAGCGAGCGAGATCTTCGTCGGCGAAACGCACGTTCAGCAGCGGGCTCAGCTCCATGGCACGAGCAGCATCCGTGCCACCAAGCTTTCTGTTGTACGACGCCTCCTCGAGTGCGTTGCGAAGGCCTCGGGCCAGTGCATCGGGCGCCGCGTCGCTGAGGATGACGGGAAGGCCATTCTTGATCGTTGCGGCTGCGATGCCCGAGCCCATCAGGCCGGCGCCCACGATGCCCACGGTTTCCAGCTTTCCCGGCTGGATGCCGTCGCCCGACAGGCCCGTGTCCTTTTTGAGTCGCTCCTGCAAAAAGAACACGTTGAGCAGGGCGCGGTTGACGGGCGAGCCGAACAGCCCGGACATCCGCTGGGCCTCGAGCAGACAAGCGGCATCGAGGTCGCTGCCGGCGGCTTCGAGCATGACTTCTAGTGCCGCTTGCGGGGCGGGATACTGCCCTTTGGTTTTCTCGCGAATGAGAGCCGAGGCGGTGGCACCCAGGAAACCCAGCTCGGTGTCGGAAATCGTAAGGGGACGCGACCACTGCTTGCGGTCTTCGCGATAGCGGCCGCTGACCTGCTCGCTGCGGACCATGTCGATCGACGCAGCCAGAAGGCGATCGACGGCGACGACGTCGTCGGCCAGGCCCATGGCCGCGGCCGCCCACGCGTCGACCGAGTCGCCGCCGGTGATCATCTCAACGGCGTTGCTCAGTCCGATCATGCGTGGGGCGCGCGCCGTCCCGCCCCATCCCGGGAACAGCCCGAGCTTCACTTCGGGGAATCCGATCTCGGTTTTGGGCTGGTCGCTGAGCACGCGTCGGTCGCACCACACCGCCAGTTCGGCGCCGCCCCCCAGGCATAGGCCGTCAATGGCGGCTACCGTGACGAACGGGCATTCGGCGAGCCGGGCAAACAGCGATTGCCCGCGGCGACAAATGGCCACGACCTCTTCCCTCGGCACGTCGAGCGACGCGGCGAACTCGCGCAGGTCGGCCCCCGCGATGAACGTTCCCGGTTTGCCCGACGCGATCACCAGCCCCGCCAGATCGTCGCGCTTCTGTAGCTTGTCGAGGTGTGTGGAGAACTCATCCAGTACGCTCCGGGAAAGGATGTTGGCCCCTTTGCCGGGCATGTCGAAGGAGAGGAGGGCGATGTCGGTCTCGTGCATCGACACCGTGATCGTAGGCGGCGACGGCATAAGTATCGTTTACTCGGTGAGGTTGGGGGCGCCGTGGCCGGGCCTCTGCCGAGCATGGGGGGCCGCCACTCTCAAAATGCTAACGACCGACCGCCCGGTCGGAAACCCCCAGCGGAGGTAAGCACCAAATCTCAAATCTCAATGACCAATTGTGACGCGCCGCGACCGTACTCATTTGGTCATTGGTGCCTGGTCATTGGTCAGTCGTTTGTCATTAGTCGTTCGCTGTTAGGTGGTTGTGGCGCGACAGGCCGCTGATTGCCTGGCCGATGGAGTGAGAGCCTATCCGAAAACCGTCCGGAGAAGGGGACAGGCACATTTTGCTCCGCGCGTTCCGCAATGGGAGAGAGCCGACCCGCCATCCGCTTCGCAAAATGAGCCAGTCCCCGACGATTTTCGGATAGGCTTCTAGAAGCTCGGCCGATCGTCGCGCGCCGTCACCACGCCCCCTCGACTGTACCACTCTTTCCAACGCAGGGTTTGCGAGTGATCGTCGTCGCGCGCCGTTCCGCCGGCCGCTCCGATGTCCTGCCCGGTGATTCTGGGCAGGGCTACCAGCGCGGCGTGGCGCACGCTCGGCTCGTCGTCGAGAAGCCGCACCAGTGCCGTCGCGAACAGGGGATCGGTCAGTTCGCCCATCGTCTGGGCCGCCATCCGGCGAACCGACGCCTCACGATCCAACGACAGCCTGTCGAGCGCCGCCGGTCCGCTCGACACGCCCAACTGCGAGAGCGCCTTGGCCGCCGCGATGCGCACGGTCTTGTCCGACGAGGTCAAGCAGAGCATCAGCGGCGGCGCGGCTTCGCGGGAGTTGCTTTGCCCCAGCGCGGCAGCCGCCGCTTTGACGACGTCGACTTCGATTGCGGACAACAGCGGTTCCAAGGCACTGACGTGCCTCGGCGCCGCGTGGTCTTCCAAGTAACGGCACGCCGCCAATCGAACGGATGCTGCCTCGTGCAGCAGCGCCGTATACGCGAGACGATCGGCCGCCTCTCCCTCGAAGTTGGACACGGCTGCGAGCAGGTCGTGCCACACCGCCGCATCGGACTGGCGCTGCGCGATGTCCGCCATCCGCTGCACAACGAGCGGCCGAAGCGGAGCCGCGAGCGAACGCCGCGACAGCCAGCTTGCCGCGGCGC
>CAYQAJ010000045.1:0-24366 GCA_964415245.1 uncultured Pirellulaceae bacterium
CTGCGGAGCGCACACGAACGTGTACTGCTGCAGCTTGATCATCGTGTCGATCACTTGCGCCGGTCCGTGCACAAACCCGAGCCGCCAGCCGGTCATGCCGTAGCTCTTGGAAAAACCGTCGATGACGATCGTCCGCTCGTTGTACGATGCCGGTGAAACGAACGGGGCGTCGTAGCAGAATCGGCGGTAGATTTCATCTGAAACCAGAGCGATATCGTGCTGGGCCGCCAACTCGGCCAGGTCGCGAATCTCTTCTTCGCTTGCCACTGCGCCGGTCGGGTTGGCGGGGCTGTTGAGCACGATCATCTTGGTGCGGGGCGTGATCGCGGCCGCCACGCGATCGACGTCGATTCGAAAATCGGGATACGTATCGACCGCCACCGGCGTACCCCCGACGAGCCGCACGAGCGGGTCGTACATCACGAAGTACGGGTCGAAGATGACGACCTCGTCGCCCGGGTTGACCAGCGACAGCATGCACAGCACCAGCCCGCCGCTGGTACCCGAGCTGACAAATACCTTGCGGTCGGCGTGTCCGTACTCGGCCGCAATATCGCTTTGCAGCCGCTCCCGCAGCGGCGCGATGCCCTGCGTGGGAGCATAGCCGTTGTAGCCGCTCTCGATCGCCGCCGAACACGCGGCTCGAATCTCCGCCGGCACGTCGAAGTCGGGCTGCCCGATCGACAGGTTGATGGGGTCTTTGAGCTTACTCGCCAGGTCGAACACCTTGCGAATGCCACTGGAGTCAAAGGCCCGCGTCCGATCGGCAATCCAGGATCTGTTCATAAGGGACACCGGTAGAGATTGCTCGACCGAGACGCGCACCCAACGCAGCAGCCGCCAAAATCAATATCGCCCGCCAATGCGATTCGCACAACCGCGGCAGGCACAGGCGGCGCGGGAAACGTGGCAGGACGCACGGGCAGGCAAGATCGGTCAAGCGCTGAGCGGCCTGGGGTGTACGATTCGTGCCCCCGTTAACCTGCCCCGAGTGTTATGCGATGAAACAACGCAATCCCGTTGCCGCCGTGTCATCGAACCGACACTCACGGTTCATGCTGTGCGTGTCAGTAACGACGGCGCTCTTGGGCTCTTTCTTGTTGTGAGCTCGCCAAGCGTCCTACGCCGAGACGTCGCATGGAATAGTCCGCACTGATGGGGTCAGTTTTCGGAATCGGCCGATTCTGCCTGGTCGCCGGAACCGCCTTCGGCAGACGAATGGAGGGCTCCATCGACGATGGCGACGCGGAATCCGTGCATGCTCCGCGGTTCTTGGAATTTGACCGGATTCCGACTCGCGGAACGGGTCAGCCAAATGTCTCCACCGGTGCTGCCTCCGCGGCAGACGTAGCTTCCGTCCTTGCTACGGCACAATTCGTCGAAATTGCCGTGTACGTCGAATAGTCCGAAGGGATTGGCCGGCTTCTGTGCGACGGGATTCCCGCTAAACGCCAGGTCCCAACCGACCAGTCCGTGGCGATCCAGCTCTGCCCGATCCGTGCCACAACTCCACTCGGCCACCGTTCCCGCGCGGCAGGCGTACTCCCAAAGTTCCTCGTCGGGAAGTTGGTATGCTCGCCCGTCGAGTTCCTGAAGCCAGCGACAGAACGCGATGGCGTCCCTGGCGCATAGCTGACCGACCGGGTGCAGGTCCGACTGGGTCAAGTCTTTGTGCCGCCAAGTGAATTCGGGCCTGGTTTCGAGCCTTTCACCCGTCCAGGCCGTTCCTCCGAGCCCGTTGGTCTCGGCCTCTGTCTTGAAATCGGTTGCGGCGACAAATTCCTGGAATTGCCCGACCGTCACCTCGGTCGCTGCCATGTAGAACGGCTGAGCGATCTGCACTTTCCGAGCTGGCGATTCGGACTTCACCCAATCACGGGCCCATTCGGGTACCATCGGCATGTATCCGCTGACTTGTTCGGGCGTCGAACCCATCGTGAACTCGCCCGGCGGAATGAGGCGAAATTTCATGCCGATGCCGTTCTCGAACTCGACCGGCACGCCGAGGTAATCGGCCCAGGCCTGTTGATGCCGCGCGGCCTGCTCGGCGTCGAACGGCGCGATCGCGGGCGGCGGGGCGTCGTCTGGCCATGGATTCTTAATCGAAATGGACGGCGTCGGGATGGGCGTTTGCGTGATGCTGGGCGCTACCACGTAAGGAGTTGCCGGCTCGAGCGTCATACGCAAGACAGTCCGGCCGTTGCGCGTGATTGACACCAGTTCCTGCTTGGCGGGTTGGCCGTCCTTCAGCGCGACGACTAGGTACTTGCCGGGACGCAGCGTCAGTTCGATGGCGTTTCCGTCGGTGACCGTGACTTCCTCTCCGTCGACGGCGATCCTGATGTCGGGGTCTCCGGTTTCGATCACCAAGGTTCCGGAACCGGTTGTCCAGCGAACAACAATTGATGCAACGATTCCCAACAGGCCGATCATGACCACCACCGCAGCGGCGATTTTGATCGGCGTGCTCGGGAAACGAGACTGGCTTCTTCGCCGCTGCGCGGCTTGGGAAGCCGGTGCCAGCGACTCTTGAGCGCCTTGCCAAGGATCGGGAATCTTCGGTACTCGGCCGGCTTGAACGTCGAGGGCACACTGCGCTAGCAGATCGCTCACCTCCTTGGCCGAGCTGTAGCGTTGGTCGGGTTCCTTGGCGTGCAGATGACCGATCAACTCACACATCCAATCGGGCACCTCGGGAACAAACTCCTGAATCGGCCGCGGTATCTCTTCCGTCACACGTTTGAGCACGGCCAACGTGGTCGGCGCGCGAAACGGCGGTTGGCCGGTGAGCACCTGATACAGAACGCTGCCCAAGCTGAACAGGTCGGCCCGCTGGTCGAGTTTATGCCCGTGAACCTGCTCGGGCGCCATGTACATGGGTGTCCCGGCGATCACGCGACTCTGCGTAACACTGGCGTCGTCGGTCGTGCGAGCCAGCCCAAAGTCGGTGATCCTCACCCGCATGTTCGTCCCCTCTTCGAGCAAGATGTTTGCCGGTTTGACATCGCGGTGAATCAGCCCTTGCGCATGGGCGGCAGTCAGGCCGTCGGCAATCTGTTTGCCGACCCGCAGCGCGTTTTGCAGGTTCATGGGTCCCTGCTCTTCGAGTTGCTGCTGAAGAGTCTTGCCGGGAGTATACTCCATCACCAGATAGGGAATCGGATCATCCTCGACCGCGTGAATCGCAACGATGTTTTCGTGTCGCACGGCGGCAGCGCTGCGGGCCTCGCGCAAGAATCGTTTGCGGGCCGGAGACATGGCCGCCATTTCCGGCGCAAGGACTTTGATCGCCACCACGCGCTGCAGCTTCTCATCGAAGGCTCGCAGCACGGTGCCGAAGGCGCCACGTCCGAGCACTTCGAGAACCTCGTAGTGCCCCAGGCGACCGAGGGAACCGGGCTCGGCTGATGCCTGCAAGTAATCAAGAGGAATCTTCTCGACAAGCTCTTGCACGTTCTCCCTCACGGAGTGTCCCAATAGCTTCTCTTCACTTGCGCTGTTGTAAGTGGAGTCGTCGCCGAGAAGAATCGTCGCATCAATCTCAGTCAGAGCACCGGCCTTCAAGGGAGAGTGCTCGAGAAAACTGCCGGCATCGGCGGCGAGATACAACAGATCCTCCACGTCTTTCCGCAGGTCCAGGTTGTCGCCGCAGTTTGCGGCGAGGAATTGGCTCCGCTCTTCCGGTGACTCGATTTTGATCGCTTCGGCAAAGAGGGTTTCTTCGTTCATGGCCTTTACCCTAAATGAAGGGGCAGAAGAGGTGTCACCTCAGAATGCGATCTTTCCGTCGAAAACCCCTCATAGATTTCCCGCGTATTTTGGAATTCTTCACGTCTCCGGTGAGTATTCGCTGCTTTCGCGCAGCTCCCGCAGCAGCCAAACGCGGGCGTAACGCCAGTCGCGTTCCGCGGTGGCAAGGGAAATCCCCAGGGCGTTGGCGGCGTCCTGCATCGTTAGCCCGGCAAAGTAGCGCAGTTTGACGAGAGTCGCCTTCCTGGCGTCAACCTGTTCGAGCCGCACCAGCGCGTCGTCGAGCGCGAGCAGGTCGTTGCGCCGGTCGGGCCGTGACACCCGATCTGGGTCCAGGTCGACTCGACGAGCCTCTCCACCGTGTCGGACCCGTCGCTTGCGACGCGCATTTTCAATCAGCACGCGCCGCATGGCCTCGGCCGCGGCCGCGAAGAAGTGCCCGCGCGAGTCCCACTGCTGTTGATGCTCGACATCCACCAGTCGCAAGTATGCCTCATGGACCAGGGCGGTGGCTTGAAGCGTCTGTCCGGGTTGCTCGTTTGCCATGTGGGCACTGGCAAGCTTGCGCAGCTCGTCGTACACCAACGGCAAGAGTTGCTCGGCGGCTGAAGGATCGCCCGATTCGATCCTTTGCAGGATCTGCGTAACCTCGCTCATACAGGCCAGCGTACCGCCGCCAGCAAACAGATTCCACCCACAGACAGAGGGGCTGTCCTACACGCTCCGCAGGTCGCGCACCGCTGCTCATCCGGAGATCGGTCTTCCCTAGCGTTGGGAAAGTGTTCTGTTGGTCGGCCGCCGGCGTGACATTTTCTGTTAATCCAGTGCGCAAATGGGAAACTGTTGGGAGCGGTTGGAGCCCGCCGTGAGAGACGCGAAGAAATGTAAGCCGCGGAACTCTCGGCAGTAGGAGAAAGGCTCTCGCGCACATGGTTAGGAAGGGGTTTTGGCACATAGAGATTCCAGCCGGTTTTTTCTGGCGCCTCCACGCGTCCCTTCCATTTCGACACAATCGATCAGTTCGACCTCCTTCGCCCGCGTTGGCCTTGAACGTGTTCAGCCACGTCGTGCGCCGCCTTGGTGGGCTTGCCGCGCTCGTCGAGGAAGCCGAGGTCGCGGAACCAGTCGATGTAGCGATCTTGCCACGTGCCGAACGGCGTGTTGTTGCGGTCCTTGAGGCCGCCGGCGTGGACTCCGTTGCCGTACACGTGCAGCTCGACGTTGGAAATGCCGGCCTTCAGCATGGCGTTGACGTAGTCCATGGCCCACAGGGCGTGCACGCGGTCGCCGGAGCCGGCGGTGGCCACGAACGAGGGTGGAGCGCTACGCGGAATCTCGGTATCGGGCTCGCGCGTGAACGGCGAAGGGCCGGGGTAGAGCAGTCCCACGAAGTCGGGTCGCGACGAAACGCCCTTGAGCGGGCCTTCTTCGTCGATGTGCTCTTGATCGAACTTTTCGTAGAACACGGCGGCGGGGCCCGACAGCTCGGCGCCGGCCGAGAAACCGATGATGCCGATGCGGTTGGGATCGAGGCCCCACCGGTCGGCATGCGCGCGGACGAGGCGGATGGCCTGCAAGGCGTCGTTCACCGCGTCGACCTCGGCGACGTAGCCGTCGCTGCGCAGCCGGTTGCGCAGAATCACCGTGTTCACACCGTAGTTGAAGAAGAACGGGACGAAGTCGCACGCTTCGGGCCCCACGTTCAACGTGCGATGCCCGCCCCCCGCGGCCAGGATGACCGTGGTGCCCGTGCTGGCCCACGGCTCGACCGTGTGCACCTCGATCGAGGGATTGTGGATGTTGACGATGCTCTGGACTCGGCCGGGCATCCCTTTGCTCTTGGTGTACTTTTCCGCCTCGCGGATTCGATCCTGCTTGAGCATGGGCGAATCGGGCGCGTAGAGCGGCAGGACGATACCGCCGGGCAGAATCGGCTGCGGCTGATACGGCCCGTCGTCGACAGGGCCCGGCTCGGGAACAAAGCCGGACGCAGCCACGGTGCTCGTGTCGTTACCCGTTCCTACCTGCGCTGTGGCTGCTTCGTGCATGGCAAGCAGCAATGCGACCGCTGCGCTGGTAACCATGGCAGTTCTCATCATCGGGAGGAGCGTTCGCATGGAATTTTGCCTTTCGTTTGTCGGATTGCGTGGAATGAGCTACCGGGCCAACCTATCCGGCCTTGTTGCCGTGCTGGCCGCAAACGGATCGTGCGGCACTCGCGGGGCCTTCGAGTGGCCCTCGCTCAGCGGCCCGCCCGGCGACTGTGAGCCATTAAAGCCTGCCGGCGGCCAGTTCTCAAGAAACGCTGCCTGAGTACAACCCTTCGCCGTGTCGACTCGGAAACGCCTGGCGCACCGATTGCCGCCGCCGCGGGAATGTCGTTCGAGGGTGGAATCGGGCCCTCCGCCCTGTCCCCGCGTCCAGGTGTCCCAGCGCCACGCCATCCACCGTTCACCCGCTTCCCCCTTCCGAGCCCCTCGCTAAGCGATTCACTCTTTTCAGGTTGCGGTCTGGCCGGTACAACCGCACCGCTGGCTCAGCTTGACCCTGCCGGAAAGCCGAAAGTAGAGTTGGGGATAGGAACTGTCCCTTCACGCGGAGGCGCTTCGAATGCGTTCCGGCGAGTCGAGCACAACCTTGCGACGGTTTTTCGCCGGGCTGGCGGAGAGCACGTTCCAAACGCGGCTGGGGGTAGTCGACCCGCCACTGGTCGACTACCTGAGCGACATGCTGCTGCGGTTCGTGCGGTGCGAGGCCATTTTCCGGGTGCGCAACTTGCAAGGGCGGCCGATCCGCGAACTGAGCGAGCTCCTGTGCGAGGCCAACGAGCGGGTTGGGGCGGCGCGGCGGGCCGTCTATCGGCACGTCGGCGACGTGGCGCTGTTCTGGACGGGCGTTTTTCCCGAGTCGCTACGGCGACGCAGCGGCAGCGCCCTTTGGGATCGCTACGGCGATTACTGCGCACAGGGAAAGCGCTCGTACCTGCTGGCGGCCACCATCGAGCCGCACGAGAAGGAAGATACACCCGGCGAAGTGCTCACGCGGCTGGGGAGCCAGTTCGAGCTGTGCGCGTACGGCCTGCGGGAAGTCCGCCGCCAGTGGGAAGAGAGCGACGAACAGCCACCCACGGCGTTTCTGATTAACTGAGCCGTGGGGCAGGCTTTCCAGCTTGCCGCATTCGTGGGGCAGGCTTTGCAGCCTGTCGCATTCGTGGGGCAGGCTTTCCAGCCTGTCTTCAGCACGCGAATCTCGATCGAGCAGATTCGGCAGCGGCAGACGAGAATGTCTGCCCCACGCGCGTGCTAGCGTCGCCATCGCGACTTGTCTTGACGCCGCCGCTCATTGTCACCATTATCCGCTGGTGGGTTTTCCCCGCTGTCATTGCGGCGCAGCGCCAGGACGCGCGGGCGTCCAATGCGGATCGACCGCGCGCTTCTCGGGACAGAACGAGAACACTTGCGGCCAACTGACTTGCGCCCCCTTTCGGGCACGTGTCCCCTCAAGGATGAGTTAGGACCGTCGATGCAACCGGATCGCTTGCGGTTTCGCACTCTCCTGTTTGCCGCGCTTCTCGCCGGAGCGCTCGCCTTCGCGCGCCCTTGCCTGGGGCAGTTGCCGCTGACCGCGCCTGCGGCCCCCGGCAGCCCTGCTCCCGTGGCTCCCACCGGCACCGCGACCGCTCAAACCACCGCCACTTCCGATGAGTTCGAGGCCAAGCGGCAAGACGTCGCGCGGCGGCTCTCGGTAGCGCGACAGGCGCTGGAATCGGCCCAGACAACGGGTGACGACGCCGGCGCCGCGGTGCCCCAGAAGCTGGCCGTCGAAGCCGATCTGCTCACGCAACTGGACCTGGTGCTGAGCCAGCAGAAGGCGGCGGCCGACCAGTTACTGGAGCGTGAGGCCAAGCATCTCGAGCTCTCGACCCGCCTCGACGAACAGCAGAGCGGCGCCCCGTCCGGTCAACCGACGCCCACGTTCTTGCAGTGGGACCGCATGCGCGACGAGCTGGCGTCGGAGACGAATCGGGCCGAGAGCATTGCCGCGACCGTCTTGGCCGCCGAGGAAGCGCTCAAACGGGCCAAGGCTGCCCCCGTGGAGAAGGACCGGGCGCGGCGACAGGCCAAGGAAGCGCTCGACGCGGCCAAGGAGGATCCGCCACCGCAGCGGCTTAGCGATGCGCATCGGCTGGCGGAGTTGGATAGCCAACTGGCGACCGAGACCGCCCGCTTGCGCGAACAGGAACTGGCCGTCGAGCAGCAAAAACAGAAGAACCACGCCCTGCGCGTGGCGCTGCTTAAGGAGCAAGTCGAACGGCTGGCCGACGAGGTGCAGTTCACCAAGAAGGACCTCGACGACCGTTTCGACGAGATTGCCCGCGAAGAAATCCAATTGCAACAGGACGTCCGGTCGGTCGGCAGCGACCTGGCAAGTCTGGAAAGGCGTTGGAGCCAAGTGCAGGGGTTTGCGCCCCAAAACCACGCCTCGTTCGCGGAAGAGGTCGAGGCGATTCGGGTCGAGCGCGAGGTGAAGCAGCAGGAAGCCGCTATCCTGGATCAGCGGTTGGCGCGGCTGGCCAAGGTGCGCGCCGCGTGGACGCGGCGGTTCCAGGTGGTAAACGACACCGCCACAACCGGCGAGCTGGCCAAATGGGAGCAGGAAACGTCCGAGGCGCTGGAGCAGCTCGGGCGCGATGCGCGGCTGCAGACGATGAGCAGCGACGATCTGCGCAAGGACCTGTCGGCCATCGAAGCGCGATTGCAGACATCGCAAGACAACGACGAGGCAATCAAGAAATCGATCGACCGGCAGCGCCAGCATTTGCTCGACCTGGGCCGCGTCTACGACACGAATCTGGTCAGCATCGAAGGCAGCCGGCGACTGCACGAAAAGCTGCTGGCGGAGATTCGCAACGACGTCGAACGCATGACGCTGGGCGAGCGCGCCGCGCTGTGGTGGCAACGATTGGCGAGCGTATGGCGATACGAGCTGACGAGCGTCGACGATCGGCCGATCACGGTGGGGAAGGTCATCAGCGGGCTGATTCTGTTGATCATCGGCTACCTGGTGTCGAGGTTTTTGAGCCGCCTGATCGGCAAGCGCGTGCTGCCGCGAGTGGGCATGCACACCAGCGCTGCCGCGGCGCTGCAGACCGTGGCCTTTTACACGCTGGTGACCACGTTCACGCTGTTGGCCTTGTGGCTGGTGAACGTGCCGCTGGCGGTGTTCACGTTTCTGGGGGGGGCCGTGGCCATCGGCGTGGGCTTCGGCAGCCAGAAGATCATCAACAACTTCATCAGCGGCATGATCCTGCTGGCCGAGCGGCCGATTCGGGTGGGCGACCTGATCCAACTCGACGGCCTGTACGGGACCGTGTCCCAGATCGGTGCCCGCAGCACCCGCGTCACAACCGCCAACAACGTGGAGATCATCGTTCCCAACAGCTCGTTCCTGGAGAACAACGTCGTCAACTGGACCCTCTCGGACGATCGCGTTCGCACGATGGTCAGCGTCGGCGTGGCGTACGGCAGCCCGACCCGCGACGTGGCACGGCTGCTGAAACGGGCGGCGGACGAGCACGGGCTGGTGATGTCTTCGCCGGAACCGTTCGTATGGTTTACGGAGTTCGGCGACAACGCCTTGACCTTCCAACTGCACTTTTGGCTCACGATGAGGAACCTGAGCGATCGGCTGCGCGTGGAAAGCGACATGCGGCACAAGATCGACTCGCTGTTCCGCGAGGCGAATATCACGATTGCGTTCCCGCAGCGCGATATCCACCTCGACACGATGAAGCCGCTCGATGTGCGGCTGATGCCGCAGGTGGTGGAAGCGGAGGAGAGCCAGGCAGCGTGACTGCAGAGGGTTTTCCGTGTTCCGTTTTCAGTTTTCAGCCGGAAAACTGGCAAAAGACGACGGACAACTGACAAGTCCTCGCGCCAGATGTCGAGTTGACGCCCCGAACCTATGACACGCAATCAAAAGCATAAAAAGCGGCGGCGACCGCGAATACGACGGCGGACGGCACCGGGGGCTTCGCCGGGAACGGTGACGGTCGATCCGTCGGCCCGACCTCCCCGCGTGCGGATTCTGGCCTATGGCACCGACCAGTGTACCGAGAAGGAAATTAAATCGCTCGACGACATCCGAGGCTTTCTGGGCAAGTACCCCGTTACCTGGGTCAATGTCGACGGGCTGGGCGACGCCGACACCATCCGCAAGATCGGCGACATCTTTCAACTGCACCGCCTGGTGCTCGAGGACATGGTCAACCTGCACCAGCGTCCCAAGGTCGAGCCCTACGGCCAAGAAGTCTACATCGTGGCCCGGATGGTCAGTTCCCGTGAGCGACTCGGCAAGGAGCCGCTGGGCGCCGAGCAGGTGAGTCTGTATTTGGGGTCGAACTTCGTGCTCACGGTGCAGGAAGCACCGGGCGACTGCTGGGATCCGGTGCGCGAGCGAATTCGACGCCGTGTCGGCCGCATCCGCACCGCAGGCCCCGATTACCTGGTGTACGCCCTGCTCGACTCCGTGCTCGACGCTTACTTCCCCGTGTTGGAATTCTACGGCGATCGACTCGACGACCTGGAGGAGGCGGTGCTGCAGCATGGGGCTGATCGCGTGATCGATCGCATGCACGAGATCAAAGGGGATCTGTTGTTGTTGCGACGGTCCATTTGGCCGCATCGCGAGGCGCTGGCCGAGCTGGCCCGCGAGTCGACCCCCGGCATTACCGAACCGACGCGGGTGTACCTGCGCGACTGCTACGACCACGTCGTGCAGCTCTTGGACCTGGTGGAGATTTACCGCGAGGTGGCAGCCGATCTGCGCGACGTGTACATGTCGGCCGTGAGCAACCGCATCAACGAGACGATGCGCGTGCTGACGATGATCTCGACCCTGTTCCTGCCCCTGACGTTCATCGCGGGCCTGTACGGCATGAACTTCAACACCCAGGTCTCGCGGTGGAACATGCCCGAGCTGCTGTGGCCGTGGGGCTACGCCTTTGCGCTGGGGTTGATGGCCTTCACCACGGTCGGCATGCTCTTCTTGTTCCGCCACCAGGGATGGCTGGGATCCGCGCACAAAGCGGCCGAGAAGCCCGCCGACGAGCCGGCGGACCGGGCGCGGGACAACTAACTCCCCTGGCCCTGGTTGCCCGGGCTTTCCCCGTGCAGTTTTCGCCCGACTCTCGCATCCTTGCGCGACGTTCGCCACAGTACCAGCCAAATCGAGCCGAGAGCGACTAAGAATACCACAGCCACCACGGCACTCATGTAGCCTGGGAACTCGGAGTACGCGCCGGTTACCTCGATATCGGAACCGATGAGCATTGGGCCGATCTGCGAGGTCTGCTTGCCGAATTGCCTGGCGAACGGCGAGTTGTACGACCACGCACGGTACGAGAACGACCGAATGCGCACCTCTTGCGTGAGCGTCTGGTCGCCTGGCTTGTCGGTGAACTCGGCCAGCTCGGGCGGAAGACGCGTCACGAAGACCGTGACCGGATAGCGGTTGTCAATGACCGCCTGCTTCGAATCCTCTTTCTCGCCCAGCACGGGGATGGCCAGATTGCCCAGGGGCACAAACACCTCGACTTCGTAATACGCCTCGATGCCAAACCGCTCCCGGATGTCTGGGTCGGGCACCTCTATTCGGGTAATTCGCCGGGCGACGCCTTCCACGGTCATCAGCCGCCCATGCTGCTTCTCGGGCTCGGTGATGAGCGCCGCCATATCGAGGGGAGGAGCCGAGAGCCGCGCAAGCTCTTTGGGGTCGCAGCGCGAGACCGCGGCCAGCATCTGATATAAGGGCTCGCGATCGGCGATGCTCAGTGGCTTGCCGTTGAGAGCCCGCAGATCGTCCAACAGGCCGATGTCCATTCCCAGCCGGGCCAAAAGAACGTGTTCGTCGGTAACGCCCGCCCGCGAATTCACCTTCTCGGGGAACCAGCCGACACGATATCCGACGAACACGAACTGAAGATCGGACACGGCGAGCGGATCGGGCGATTCGTCACCGTTGGTCGTCTCGTCGGATGCGTCTTCTGTTGAGGGGGCGTGGGGAGCGTTGCTTCCCTCCGGCGAAACGGAAGCGTCGCTCTCAGCAGGTACGTCCGACGAGCCCCCGCCCGCCTGAGACGAGGGGGAATCGTCCGTCGCCGGTGGCGGGGGCGGCACCAACTTGAAGAACAACCCGTACGCGCTGGCCGGCTCATCGATCGGCTGTCCAACGGGCCAGGCAGAGGGCGCACGGCGGGCGCAAAGCACGACAGTCCCCGGGGCGTCGTCGATCGCGAGTGTCACCCGGTCGTAATGGTCGAACGCAAAGAGTTCGGCCTCTTCCTCCGTCAAGGCAATCCGCTCGACGCGCTTCGCTCGCCCCGAGAGCAGTACCACGGCGACTCGATGCGCCGACGGGTGCTCGGCGAGCTCTTTCCAAATGCCGCCGGCGACGGCAAACCGCTGGAAGTTCAGCGGCGTGATTCCCTGCGTTCGGTTCAGGAGGCGGTAGAGCACCTTCTGCCCGTCGGTGTCAATCGGCTCCCCGTCGTGCAGTCCCGCCAGATCGCCTTCGCTGATGTTGGGCAACAGCTCGCGAATATCGGCCGGGGAGCGGTTGGCGCCCGTGCTGGCAGTGCTGTTCCACGGCAGCTCGGCGTCGGCGGCGGGCAATTGCGGGGCAGCGCCGGCCGATTGCGGGTCGGTCGGAGACTGTTCCGAATCGGCGGCGGACGACGCCGAATTCGAGGTAGACGACTCGTGCGAATCGGCCGGAGATTGCGTGTCGTCGCTGGGATCGGCCAGCGCGTACAAGCCCATCGCCCACGCCACGAGGAACACCGGCGCCATCAACCAGCACCAGGCACAGCTAATCCCACAGCGCCGCATCGTTCACTCCGCCGTCGACTTGTTCGAATCCGCCCGCGCCGCCTCGGCACTCTCGATCACCTTGCCCAGCGAGGCGATGGCCTGATCGTCCTCCTCTTCCGCCGACCGATCCTTTCCCGATCGGCCTCCGTATCGAAATACCCACGTAGCGACCAATCCGGCCAGCAGTAGCGCCGCTGCGACGGACCAGGCGACCTCGCTCCAGGAAACCTCCGACGGGGTGGTCGTCGCGCCAGGCGGACGAGTCGAGCGAAACGACCGCGCGAGCACGACCGGCGCCGTCGACACGCCCTCGTTCGACGCATAGGCACGTACTTTGAAAAAATAGCCTGTCAACTCGATCGGTTCGTCGAGCGCGGTGCGGGAACCCTCGTGGCCTTCCCATTCGAGCGGGGGGAATCCGTCGGGCGTCTCGAGCACGTAAACCGTGAGGGGCACTCCGTCGCGCCGTTGGGGCTTGATCCACAGGATCGAGTATTCGCTCACGCCGAGCAGATTGTTCGGCGCGGGCATGCGATAGCCCAAGTGAGCGACACCTCGTATCGTCACCAGGCGGCCGCGGTATTCTTGGGGCCGATCGGTGAGTTCGCGGTCACTTACGTTGCCGAGCGATGCCGACACAAGCTGCTCGGGGCGCGCAGTTCGCAGAATCTCCAGCAGGCGGAACCATGCCTGGCCGTCGTCGGCGCGGAACAGTGCGTTGTCCTTGACCCGGCCCATGGCCTGTTCGTCGAGAATGCTTTGCACCCAGGCAAGATGCCGCTGCTGCGCCGCATCGAGCGTACGGCCCGCGACCGCCTCTTCCAATGCCGGGCGCGACTCGTTCGACCACCGCGCTTCCAACTGCTCCAACAGCGCGAGCCAACGCGACTTCTCCTCCTCCGACAGGTTGGCATTGTCGAGTACGACGCTGTGCGAGGCATCGGCAAGGTAGCGATGCCATAGTCCGTCGAGCGCGAAGAGTGTGCCCGACCACGCGGATCCGTCGTTTTCCGCCAAGGCGACGCGGCGTCGCGCGGCCAAGAGGGCGCGGCAAAGCATGTCACGGTCGTTCCTCGGCAATTGCGATGTGACCTGCCGCCATCCGTCGCGCCAGGCACGCTCGAGCGGGGTTGCGTCGGAGCCGGACGGGCCTGCGAGCTCGCGGAGCGGATTCGCGAGATCGACGTTCGCGAGAGAATCGGGGCGCGAGGGAATCACCCCGCCAGCCGAAGCGTTCTCGCCGGACGCCCCGGATTCGCCGCCGTCGGCATCGCCGGATCCCTGCGGCGCTGTACGGCCGTCGCCGGTCGAATCGGCATCGGGAGCAGGCGCCGGAAAACCCATCCACTGCCAAAACTCCGGCTTGCGCACCTCGAGCATCGTCAGCACGACGAACAACAGCGCGGCCACCAGCATCATGACCCGCAGTTGCACCCGCCGCGAAAAGTAGTTCGGGGGGGGCCTGAGCCGCTTGCCCGGCGAGGAGGTCTGGTATTCGGAGAATCGCAAAGCCATGATCGATTGCCCGTCAAGTGGGGCGCCCGGCGAGACGACTTTCTATCGATCGAAGTGCCGCTAACTGCATCTTATCTCTATGCCCGGGTGCGAGGCAACAGACGACGCATTCTGCCGGAGTCGGGCGGTTCGGCGGCGACTGATCGGCGCGTCTCTTGTTTTCGGCCTTTTCGGCTTTCGGCGATGGCGGGACAAGGCAGCGAATTGATGTCGTTCCAACACGGTCGCACCGCGAAATCGTTGACAGGGCAGTACGCGGGTCGTAGGCTCGATGCAAGCGGGACTGCGTAGTTCGTCGCGGGACTGCGTAGTTCGTCGTAGTTCGTCGGCGACGTTGCGGCTTCGGGCAGTCACTCATGAAGTACCTGGCGTTCAATCTGATGCTCGCGCGCCCAGGCAGGTGGAGACAGCCGCTGTACGGCGTGTTGCTCCTGTCGTTCGCGTGGTCGGCGATCGGCTTTCCCGCGCCGCGGCGAATCGCCAAGGACGATTCCCGACCCTTCCCCTGCCAACACCACGTTTGCGGCTGCGTCGACGCCGACGCTTGCCAGGACCATTGTTGTTGCTTTTCACCGTCGCAGCGGAAGGCGTGGAATCGAGAACATGGCGTCGCTCCGCGCCCGCACGCAGACCTCGCCGAACCTCGGGAGGCCCAAAACGAACACGCGGCCACGATGCAGGAAGCCGACACCCCGACAGCCTGTTGCACGCACGAATCCGAGCCGAGTCGGGCATCGGCGGACGATGATACGTTCGCGCTGGCCATCGGCTCGGTGCAGCGGGGATGTCGCGGTCTGCCACCTCTTTTCACCATGCTGAGCCAGGCACTGCCCGCGCCGCGAGCGTCGGCATGGCGCTATCCCTGGGACGTGTTCCATCCGGTCGACCTGGCGTCACAGCACGCCGTCTCGGGCCGCCCCCAGCCCGACGTCCCACCGCCTCGCGCGACCCTCTAATCCGGCCACGCGGTTGCCCTTTTTTGTGGGCAGCCATGGGACTTCGATCGGTATCACGCCGGCGATCGCGCTGCGGTCGACGGCCGCATACCGGTTGTCCAATCGGGCACCGAGATCGGCGTGCGTCGCAAGTCACAAGCCGACTCGCCGTCGCCGGCTCGGCGCCAAAACTGTTCATTTCAAAACGCTCGACGTAATAGGGGAATCGATATGCGCAAACGTGCACGAAGAGCGGTAACGCTCGTGGAATTGTTGGTCGTGATTTTCATAATCGGCATGCTGATGGCACTGCTGTTGCCGGCGGTGCAGGGGGCACGCGAGGCCTCGCGCAAGGCCGGCTGTTCGAACAATCTCCGGCAGCTCGGGGTCGCCCTGCAACATCACAGCTCGACGCGGGGCAAGTTTCCGCAAGGTCGCGGGACACCGTTCCCGTTTGTCTTCTCGGCCCACGCCTATCTGTTGCCCTACTTGGAACAGCAGAATCTCGAGAATTTGATCGACTACGACGTCCCGCCGCTGACGTTCGGCTCCTTCGACGGCAGCGCTAACGCCGTCGCGGCGGGGACGCAGATTCCGATTCTGCTTTGTCCCAGCGACGGGGCCGACGGCATGGTGCCAGGCGTGCAGCAGGCCGGCACCAATTACGTCGCCTGCACGGGAAGCGGCACGATTCAGTCGGGCCACCTCACCAATGGAGCCGACGGCGTGTTCTTAGGCGGGCCCGGCATCCGGTCGCGCGACATTTTCGACGGCCAGTCCAACACCGTGGCCTTCAGCGAATCGCTATTGGGCGACGGAATCGCCCCTCAGACACTCCCCCCCGAATCGCCGGAGCTCGTCGTGCTTGAGGTCGCCGGCGGCAATCAACCGCTGCCGGCCGACTGCGAATCGGGCACGGGCACGTGGTCGACGCAGCGGGGCGGCAAATGGATCAACGGCCACTACGGCGACACGCTGTACAACCACTTCTATACCCCTAACTCGCGGCAGTGGGATTGCGGCAACGGCTTTCACAACATGGGGCTCGCGGCCGCACGCAGCAATCACCACGGGGGAGTGATGGTCATGATGTGCGACGGCTCGGTGCGATTCGTCTCCGAGCAAGTCGAGCTCGCCGTGTGGCGGGCCATTTCGACCCGCGCCGGGAAAGAAGTCGTGACCAGCTTTTGAATCCCAGGCGCCGCATTCCAAGCCCTCCCCAATACACCGAAAGGAACCTGTCTCGTGATACGTTGCATCTTGATTCTCCTCTGCTGCTCGGTCGGAGCCGCTCCCGTGCTGGCCCACGACGGCTGGGTCGAAACCAACACGAATCTCATTCGCACGGGCGACGCCGTTTACGTCGACCTGTTCTTGGGCAATCACGGGAACGACCACCGCGATTTCAAGGTTGCCGGAAAGATCGACGTGCAGTCGAGCACGCTCGTCGTCATCGCACCCGACGGCAAGGAGTACGACCTGCGGCCCGATCTCGTCGACGTCGGTTACGCGCCCAAAGAGGGTTTCTGGACGGCCAAGTTTGCCGCGGCGAAACCGGGACTGTACCTGGTGGGGCACATGCGCGACGAGGTGATGAGCTATGCACCCGTGCGCGTGCTGCAAAGTGCCAAGGCGGCCTTCGTCGTGAGCGACCGTCTCGACGCGGTCGCCAGCGATCAGCCGGGCTTCGACCGCGTGCTCGGTCACCCGCTGGAGCTAGTGGCCGTATCGAATCCCGTCACGCCCATGGGACCCGGCGAGGAGATTCGCGTCCGCTTGCTATTGGCCGGGAAGCCGCTTTCGGGAGCGAAAGTGTCGTTCGTGCCTCGCGGCGTCGCGCTCCGGGAAGGGTTCGATGAGCGTTACGAGCGCGCCACCGACGCCGAGGGAATCGCCACGTTCACGCCCGCGTCGGGAAACGTCTATCTGATCGTCGCGCACCACGAAGAGGGAGCAGGGGGCGACGGATACGAACGCACCAAATACTCCGCGGCTTTCGCGGTCTTCGTACCCGACGTTTGTCCATGCTGCGGAGAATAGAAATCGACCTGATTTGCGGACTTCGTTAAGGAAATCGCTTCGTTTCCCCAATCGCACGAGTATCGAAGCGGAGGCAGTGGGTGTCGGCCACGAGCCGGGAATGGGACGGTGATTCGGTGGCGCGGTCTTCTCGGGCGTCGCCTTGAGAGCCCCGCGATGGAACGACTGCCCGCAAGGTTCAAGAGTTGCATCGGGCCGGGCAAGTCTATAGGCTTAATTAGAGGCGGCTTGCAACGCGATTCGCTGGCGGGCAATTCCGGAACCTGCTCGTCCCCAGCCAGGTCGCGTGTGCGTTTTATCGTGCGCGTGCCGGTTTTGCCCGACCGACGGGACGACGCCAAGCGTGTGTCGGCGCGCGATGGGATCGCCGTCGGCGGCTCCTCCATTTCGTTTGAGGAATTCGGACTTTTCCGCGAAACGCGCAACGCCGGTGACTCGATCGTTCCCGGCGGTGATTCGATCAAGGAACGACGCATGAACGCCCAACGTGTCCTGCTGTTGGGGGCAATCGCCCTGTCGGCGTGCTTGGAGATCGGCACGCCGAAACCGGCTGCCGCTTTGGAACCGGCCGAAGAGTTTTTGGCCGAGCTGCGAAGCGACGAAGTGCGTTATTACGACGTGGCCTTGGATTATCTCGAGCGCATGCAGAAGAGTACGCTGGCGTCGCCTGCCTTCCGCGAGAAGGTGCTCTACGAGCGCGGCATCACGCTGGTCCTCATCCAGAGGTACCAGCGGGATTTCGACACGCGGCAGCGATATCTCGACGACGCGGAGTCCGCCTTTAACGAGTTCGTCGAGAAGAAGCCCCAACACAACCTGGTGGGCAGCGCCAAGAGCCAGCTTGCCAATTTGTTGGTGCAGCGCGCGCGAATTCTGTTGGACGAGGCCGATGCCAACTCCGGCCAAAAGGCCCAACTCCAGGCGCAGGCCCGCGCACAATACGATAAGGCCCGCGGGGTATTCACCGCGATGCGCGACGCTACTCGCAAGGAGTTGGAAGCGCTCTCCCCCAATCCCATCAACGAAGTAGAAGCGGCACACTTGGAACGCACGCGGGCCAGCTATCTTCAGGCGCAACTGTTGGCCGCCGTGACGCTCGATGAAACCACACGGACGATCCCGAAAGACTCGATGGAGTATCGAGACCTGTTAGGCAAGGCGGCCGCCGAGTTCAAGGAAATCGCCGAGAAGTACCGCAGGTGGGAGGCAGGTCGACGGGCGGCTGCCTACGAAGGACGCTGCTACGTCAAGCTGGGACAGTACCAGCAGGCCATGACGATCTTCAACGAAATCTTCGATGAAGAAGACGACCAGCTACGTAACGTCAAGGTACTCGCCCTTCTGTACGCATGCGACTACTGGCTCGACACGACCCCCAAGCCCGAGGACGCCGTCAAGCAGTACACCGAAGCGGTAAGCAAAATCACGCCGATGATCGACTCGATGCGCCCGGTCGAGGCCAAAGAGGCCGACTTTCTGTCCCTGCGGCTGAAGCTGGCCCGCGCCCATAAGGCCCTCGCCGATTCGCTCAAGGCGGCCAATCCGGGCGACGAACAAGTCCGCCGCTCCTACACCGAAGCTCGCAAGCAGGCCACGGTGGTGTCCAACGTTGCCGGCGATCTGCAGCAGGATGCGCGAAAGCTGCTGGCGGCCCTGGGCGGACCGGCGGTCGCCGACGAGAAGCCCGAACCGAAGACGTTTAGTGAGGCCAAGAAGGCTGGGATCGAAGCGTTGCAGGCCGTTCAGACCGCCCGCTTCATCGTTACCGATCGCGCGAACAAAATTGCCCAGGAAACGGACCCGGCGATTAAGCAAGTACTGCAGCAGCAGTTGGACGACGCTGAGAAAACCATCGAACCCCAGACCGCCGAGGCCATGCGATACTTCCGCCTGGCGCTGAAGCTCGCCAGCCCCGAGGTATCGGTCGAAGAGGTGAACGACACGCGGTATTTTCTCTCCTTCCTGCACTACGGGCGGCAGGAAAACTACGAAGCGGCCGCCCTGGGGGAATTTGTGGCGCGGCGCTACCCCGATAGCATCCGCGCCCGCGACTGCGCCAAGATCGCTCTGGCCGCGTACGTCCGCCTGTTGGGGGAGAATGAGAGCGAGGACAAATCGTTTGAGACGCGGCGTCTCACAGGCATCGCCAGCTACATCACCCAGAAGTGGCCGGAACACGCCGACTCGGCCGACGCCCTCAACACGCTCATTGTGTTCGCCATTCGCGACGGCGACCTGGAAGCAGCGCTCGCGCAATTGCAGAAGATTCCGCCCGATTCGCCGCAGCGCGGCGACGCCGAGCTGAAGACGGGGCAGGCATTGTGGGCCGAATACCTCAGGGGCATGGCGCAGGTGCGGCGGTGGGAAAAGGAGCCCGACGAAGCGCCGAAGGGATTCGACATCGCCGCCGAGAAGGCACGCCTGGACGAGCTCAAGCAGCAGTCGCAAACGACCCTGGCCGACGGCGTCGAGCGGATGCGGCAGGCCGACGAACCCAATACGACGCTGGCGGCTGCCGTCCTCTCGCTGGCGCAGATTTACGTCGACACCGACCAGGTGGCCAAGGCCGTTACGCTGTTGGAGGACCCCAAGGTCGGCCCGTTGACCCTCACGCGCAACAAGCACGCTGCGGCCCAAAACCAATTGTTTGTCGAAGAAACGTACAAGACCGCGCTCAAGGCCTACATCGGTTCGTTGGCTTCGGCGAGCGATTCGGCTGCCGTCGTCGACAAGGCCAAGAACGTGATGGACGCGCTGAAGGCAGCGGTTGCCGTAGACGACGACGGCCAGAAGCGGCTCGTCGCGATCTACATTGCGCTGGCCGGCGAGCTGGAGGAATCGCTCGCCATTGCCACTCCCGAGGCAAGGAAAGGGTTGGCGCAGGGCTTTGAGACCTTCCTCCGCCGCGTGGGCGAGGAATCGACGGAACTGAACGTGCTCAACTGGGTGGCCGAGACTTTCTATAGCCTCGGCAGCGGGTTCGACACGGGACAAGGGGCGCTCTCGGCCGAAGCCCAGAAGCACTTTACGTCGGCCCAGGCCGCGTATGAGCGCATCCTGAAGCGCGGCAAGGACGATCCCCAATGGCTCCCCGACGCGATGCAGACGCAAGTCCGCATGCGGCTGGGTATGACGCTGCGGCGACTGGGCCAGTTCGAGGAGGCGATTGACCAGTTCGAGAAAATCCTTACCGACAAGCGAAGCACGCTCAACGTGCAGGTTGAGGCGGCCCGCACGTACCAGCAGTGGGGCGCCGCCGGCGGCGACACGAAGATGTTCGTGCGGGCCATGATGGGGGCGAACAAGGACAAGGAAGGGAAGAACATCGTTTGGGGATGGGGACGGCTGTCGCAGCTTACGGCCCGCTACCCGCAGGATCACCCCTTCCGCGACACGTTCCACGAATCGCGGTACAACCTCGCCTTGTCGCGGTTTCAGTACGCTTCGGCGCAGAAGTCCAAGGACGACCGGGAGAAATACTGGACCATGGCCAAGAACGATATCGTCGTCACCAAGAAGCTTTACAGCGACATGGGGGGCGAGAAGTGGATCCCCCAATACGACCGACTCCTCAAAAACATTCAGAGAGCTCTGGGAGAAAAGCAACTAGGCCTGGCGGCTATCGATACCCCCGCCTCCTCGGGCGGCGGGTAACCGTGCGAGTTGGACCGACTGGAACGTGATCGCGCTCCTTGCGTGCCAACTCCGCGTCAAAGGCGTAGTCCGGAGTAAATCGTCCACCACCTTGATCGAATGGGGCACCCGCCGAATGACGCGGCAGGTGCTCGAAGCAAAAGGAGCATCGGATGAACAAGCTTTGCATGGTACTGACATGGGCGATCATCGCCGCGGTGCCGGCGTGGGCGTCGGCACAAACGTACGACCAGGTGTGGGGCGCCTCCGGAACGCCCACCCAGGGTCGCATCGTGAGAATCAGCCCCACCGAGGTGGTGATGAACGTCAAAGGCGCCGAGCAGAGCTTTCCCGTCAACGAGCTCCGCCGCCTCGCTTTCGCCGGCGAGCCCGACGGTTTGGCATCGGCGAGAAAGTTCATCAGCGAACAGCGGTTCAAGGATGCCGCCACCGATCTGGCGAGCATCGACCCGGCGACCATTACCAACAACGTCATCAAGCAGGAGGTCGAGTATTTCCAGGCTTTCGTCACGGCCAAGATGGCGCTGGCGGGAACGGCGGACAAGATCGAGGCGGGACGTCTGTTGGCGGCGTTCTTGAAAAACGGCGAGAACAGCTACCACTACTTCGAGGCGGCCGAGCTGTTCGGCGACCTGGCCGTTGCCGTCGGGCAATACGAATCCGCCGCTCGACACTACGCCATCGTGGCGGGGGCTCCCTGGGCCGACTACAAGATGCGCTCGGCCGTCCTCGAGGGTCGGGCCCTGCTGGCCCAGGGCAAGGCGGACGAGGCGCAGCCCAAGTTCCAGTCGGTGATCGACGCCGACGTGACGACCGCCCAGGCACTGCACCAGAAGTCGATCGCCACGGTGGGGTTGGCATCGTGCCTGGCCACCGCGGGCGATCCCCAGGAGGGGATTCGGCTCATCGAGGACCTGATCGCCAACAACGACCCCCTGGCCGACAAGCAGCTCTTTGCCCGGGCCTACAACGCTCTGGGCGCTTGCTACCAGAAGGCCAATCAGCCCAAAGACGCCATCCTGGCTTATTTGCACGTCGACTTGCAGTTTTATGGCGACGCCGAGGCGCACGCCGAAGCCCTGTACCATCTGAGCAAGCTGTGGCAGGAAGAGAAGAACTCCGACCGCGCCGTGAGGGCCCGCGGTAAGCTCAGGGATAACTACCCGGGATCATCCTGGGCCAGCCTGAACTAGAAGCGGATGGGCGTCGACCGCGCCAGCCGCGAACGAGTGGCACACTGCACGGCCGTGATCGGTATGCTGTGCGGGCACGACACGCCCTTCGATGAAAGCGTACCCCACAAAGCGCTTCCTTCGCACCGCGACGGCCGCGCCTTTACCACGGCCGCGCCGTCAGGCTAGAATAGTCAACTTCGAGTGATTCGCGAGTCCTTTGGCGGAGAATGGAAATGCATCGTGGCAAACTCTCGGCTTCGTCGCCGCTCTTTTTTGGTTGGCTCTTGCTGGCGCTCGCCGCGTTAAGCGCTTACGTCGTGCCGACGCTCGTGAGCCCGACCGCGGCCGTGGCGCAGGATACCGACGAAGCCGACGTCGGCGAGGAGACAACCACCGACGAGGCAGCAACGTCGGCCGAGACGGAAGGGGGAGTCAAGAAGAAGAACGTCCTCTCCTGGACCTACGAAGCGCTCGGCCTCGGCTACCTCATCATCTTCCTCGGCCTATCGTTCACGCTGGTGGCGCTGTTCGTCATGAACCTGCTCACCGCCCGCCGCGACAACGTGTGCCCGGTACACTTGGTCGAGGGGTTCGAGGCCCATCTCAACGAGAAGCGCTATCAGGAGGCTTATGAGCTGGCCAAAAGCGACGACTCCTTCCTGGGGCAGGTGCTGTCGGCGGGACTGGCGAAGCTTTCATCCGGCTACGCGCAGGCCATCGAGGCCATGCAGGAGGTGGGGGAAGAGGAGAATATGAAGCTCGACCACCGACTCAGCTACATGGCCCTCATCGGTACGATCAGCCCCATGGTGGGCCTGTTTGGCACCGTTCACGGCATGATCAGCTCGTTTTACGCCATTGCCGTCGCCGGCGCCACGCCCGAAGCCTCGAAGCTCGCCGGCGGCATTTCGACGGCCCTGTTGACGACGCTCATCGGGTTGGCCATCGCCATCCCGGCTATCGCCGCCTTTAACATTCTTCGCAATCGTGTGGCGCGGCTCGTGCTCGAGGTGGGCATCGTGAGCGAAAACCTGATGAGCCGATTTGAGAACGTGGGGGCGCAGAAGAAATGAGAGCCTCGGCTCGCAGTTTGCCGTGCCCAAGTCAAAGTCCAAATTTTCAGTTTTCCGTGTTCAGCGGTAACGGGGCGTAAGCGGTCAGAAGCGGTAGCGACCGGCATGGGGCACGCGCCAGCGTGCCATGGAACCGGAGCGGTCGAGGGAATTGCCATGCGGATTCAGAGAAAGGGGCCCCAGGGAATCTTCGAGGCCGACCTGACCCCCATGATCGACATGACCTTTCAGTTGATCGCCTTCTTCATGGTGCTGATCAACTTTAGTCAGTCGGAGCAGAACCAGTTGATTCAGCTTCCGTTGAGCGAGTTGGCCAAGCCACCCAGGACGCCTCTCGATTTCCCCATCACCTTGCATCTCACTAAGAGCGGCAGCGTCTTCGCCGGCGGGATGGAAATGTCGATCGACGGCATTCGGCCCTACCTGACACAGGAATATCGAGCGCGGCTGGACAGCGGCATGGCCGGGGAAGACATCCCTGTCATCATCCGCGCGCACAAGGACGCCGAGACAGGGCAAGTACAGAAGCTGATATCCCGGTGTCAGGACATCGGCCTGCAGAACTTCAAGCTGCGCGCCAAGGAGGAGGTGGTGGGAAACACCTGACGCCGCCATGAGAATCCGACATGTAGGCAGCCGCAGCGGCGACAAGATCGAGCTGCAGATGACGCCGATGATCGACATCGTCTTTCAGCTCCTGATCTTCTTCCTCCTCACCTTCCGCATCGTGTCGATGGAGGGCGACTTCAACATCAAAATGCCGAGGGCCGCCCCGCGCGAGGGTCTTCCCGATCCCAATCTCGTACCCCCGATGCTCGTGCGCCTGCAGGCCGATGCCAAGGGGGACATCATCGGCATCCGACTCAACGACACACCGTACGGCACCTACGATGCCCTCCGCAACCGCATCATCGAACTTGTCGGATCCGATACGGGACCCGGAAGCGTACAGGAAACAGCCGAGGTCGAGTTCGACTGCGACTACCATCTGCGCTACGAAGAGACGATCAAAGCCATCACGGCGGTCTCCGGCTACGTCGGCGACGACGGCAAGCCGGTCAAGCTCGTCGAGAAAATCAAGTTCAAACAGGCAACCGCGCCGGAGGGCGGATCGGGGAGTTGACCGCCAGCGGACCGCCCGCCACGACGGAACACCGCGCGACGCATGGACGAGCATCGTCGAGCAACGTCGAGCCGCATGGCAAGGAGGCGGCACGACAACGAGGAGGCAGGTCCTACCTGATGCGACATGAAAGTTCGAAACACAGAGGGCCGTAGCGGCGACAAGATCGAGCTCTCGATGACGCCGATGATCGACATCGTCTTTCAGCTCCTGATCTTCTTCCTCCTCACC
>CAYQAJ010000046.1:0-5362 GCA_964415245.1 uncultured Pirellulaceae bacterium
GTGAGCGTCATGTAGCGGGCGCCGAGTCCGTACAGCCGGCGAAGCTTGTCGATGGAGTTCTCGATCGAGTGCCCCCCTTCGACGCCGATAAGCGACGCGACTTTCCCCTCGCCCGCGATGCGCTCGACATCGTCAGCCGTCGAGGCCATTTCGAACACGTCGGGGTATCGCTTCACCATGGCGTGCACCAGCTCGATCTGCTCGAGCGTTTTGGCGTAGGCGGTGCCGTCCTTGGCCGATTCGGCCGGCACGTACACCGACCAGAACTGCGCCCGCACGTTCCCCTCGCGCAGGCGGGGGATGTCGGTGTTGAGCTGCTCGCACCGCTGGGAAATGTCGAGCCGGTCGAACGACGACGCCGCTTTGGTGCGAAGCTCCCAGGGCAGATCGTTGTGCCCGTCGAACACGAAGCCGCTTTCGTGGATGGCCCGCGCTTCGGGGCCGACTTCGACTTTCTGCCGCCGCTCGGGCGAGCGCCAATAACCGGGCCCCCGCACGACGCGGCCGGGTGTGGCGCCGGTGTGCTCGCCGTCTCTCAGAACGAGCGTGCCGTTGACCAGCACGTCGCGCACGCCGGTGGCGAGCTTGTGAGGGTCATCGTAGGTGGCGTGGTCGGCGATCGTTTTGGGGTCGAACACTACCACGTCGGCGGAGTAGCCTGGCGCGAGCAGCCCGCGGCGCCGCAAACCGAGGTTTTGCGCGGGCAGCGCACTCAGCTTGTGGATGGCCGATTCGAGGGGAACGACCTTTTCGTCGCGGACGTACTTGCCCAAGAGCCGCGCGAAGCAGCCGTAGGCGCGGGGATGCGGGTTGCTCTTGAGGAAATCGCCCTCGGGGGCGGGGGCGCCGGCGTCGGAGCCGAAGCTCACCCAAGGCAAAGCGATCTTGCGGCGGACGTTCTCTTCGCTCATGAAAAAGTAAACGGTCTCGACGCGGCTGCCGTCCTCGATCACCAGGTCGATGGCCGTATCCTCGGGCGATTTGCCACGGCGCTTGGCCACTTTGGCCAGCGTCAGGCCCGTGAGGTTCTTCAGTTCGGGGTTTTTGAAGCCGACCAGCAGCACGTTCTCGGGCGAACCGGCCATCAAGAGCAGATTCTCCCATTCGTCGGTCGGCGTGCGCATCTCCTTAATGACCTTGGCGCGGGTTTCGGGATCGCGCAATCGGTCGCGCCAGCGGTTGTAGCCCCCTTCCTGCACCCACGGGGGCATGGCGGCATCGAGGCCGGTGGCGCCGGCGGTGTAGGTGTACATGTCGGCGGTGATCCGCATTCCCTCGGCGCGGGCCGACTCGACCTTCTCGATAAGCTTGTCGAGCTTGGGCCAGTTGTCGCGACCGGCGGCTTTCAGGTGATAGATTTCGGCCGGCACGCCCGACTCGCGGGAGATGGTCAGCAATTCGTCGAGCGCTTCGAGCAGGCGGTTCCCCTCGCTCCGCATGTGCGAGATGTAGATGCCGTCGTACGGGGCGGCCGCCTTGCACAGCGCGATCAACTCGGGCGTGTCGGCGTAGAACGCGGGTGCGTAGATCAGCGACGACCCGACGCCGACGGCACCGTTTTCCATTTCGCGGCGAACGAGCTCCTGCATGCGGGTCAGCTCTTCGTCGGTCGGGGGACGGTTTTCGTAGCCCAGCACGTAGATACGCACGGTGGTCGCGCCGACGAACGAAGCCACGTTGGTCGAAACGCCGCGCTTCTCCAGATGTTCGAGGTATTCCATGAGCGAGGTCCAGGGGACGTCGAACTTGATGTCCCCCTGGCTGGCGACCATGTCGCGGCGCATGGCCTCGTTCAAGGGGCCATACGACCAGCCCTCGCCGAATACTTCGAGCGTAACGCCCTGGCGGATGTCGCTCAGGCCACGGCCGTCGACCAGCAGCGAATCAGTGGCCCAGCTCAGCATATTGATGAACCCGGGCGCGACCGCCATGCCGCGGGCATCGATCTCGGCGGTCGCGTGCGCATCCTTCAGCGAGCCAATGGCCGCGATCGAGTCGCCGCGGACGGCCACGTCGCCGACACGAGGCGCGCCGCCCGAACCGTCGTAGATCGTGCCGCCGCGGATAATGAGGTCGTAGGGCGCGTCGTCGGCACGTGGTTCGTCGTCGGCCAAAGCAGGTAAAATCGACGCAAAGCAAACGAATAGCGCGACACCGAGGAACACCACGACCAGGCGGGCGCAATGGAATTGGGTGGTGCAGCTTGATAGTGTGGCGAGCACGGGCGATGCTCCTGTGGCACAACGTGGACGAGCGGAAAAGCCAGCGGAACCAGTTTAGCAGCCCGGCGCGATGTGGGCATCCATTTCGCAGGGCAGTTGCCCCAGATGCCGGGGCTAGTTTCAATAGCAGTGTAAATCGTCGGGAGGGTTCTGCTCCGTGGCTGAAACACGCCGTACCAGCACATGCTCGGAAGGTAATGCTCATGAGTCGAACGTCGATTCGATCGGTCGCCGTCGCGGCCGCGATTCTCACCGTGATCGGTACACTCGCTGGCACGCTGGGCTCGGTCGAGGCTCAGGCCACCGGGAAAGCCGACGACAGCGCCGAGGCCCGCTTCCGCAAGCTGACTAAGGAGGCGTGGGAGTTCGATCTGCAAGAAGACCCGCTGTTCGCCACGTGGGTGGGCGACCAGCGGTACAACGACCGATTGCCACGCGAGAGCCTGGCCGATCAACAGCGCCGTCTTGCGGCCAAGCGAAAGCTGCTCGAACAGCTCGGCGAAATCGACCGCGACGAGTTGCCCCGCGCGACGCAGGTCGACTACGACATCTTCCGCCTGCTGGTCGAGAACACCGTCGCGGAATACGAGTTCGAGTCGTATCTGACCCCGATCACGAATCGCTCGGGCTTTCACATCTCGTTTCCCGAGCTTCGGCGGGAAGTGCCGTTGGCGACGGCCGCCGATTATGAAAACTACGTGCAACGGCTAGCGGCATTCGAGCAATACGTGGCCGATCACATCGAGCTGATGCGGGCGGGAATCGAAAAGGGGCAGGTGCTGCCGGGCATCGTGCTCGAAGGGTACCAGGGCGCGATCGAACCGCACATTGTCGACGACCCGACGCGGAGCCTGTTGTACGAGCCGTTCACGAAATTCCCTGATTCGATCCCGGCATCCGAGCGCGAGCGTCTCGCTAAAGCGGGAGAAGCCGCGATTGCCGAGAGCGTCGTGCCGGGATATCGCAAGTTCCTCACCTTTCTGGAGCGGGAGTACGTTCCCGCCGCACGCGGTTCGATCGGTGCATCGGCGCTGCCCAATGGCCGGGCGTTCTATCGTTACCGCGTGCGCAAGTTCACGACGCTCGACCTGACGCCCGAGGAAGTACACCAGATCGGTCTGGACGAGGTAAAGCGGATTCGCGCCGAAATGGAAACGGTGATGCGCAAGACCGGCTTCGAGGGCGACTTCGCCGCGTTCCTCAATCACCTGCGCACCGACAGCCAATTCTATGCCGACTCGCCCGAGGAGCTGATGCAGCATGTGGCCCTCATCCTCAAGCGAATGGACGGCGAGCTGCCGCGTCTGTTCGGCCGATTGCCCCGCACGCCGTACGGCCTGCGGCCGGTGCCCGACTACATCGCCCCCCGTACGACCAGCGCGTATTACCAGCAGCCGACGGGCGACGGGCGGCAGGCCGGGTTCTACTACATCAACACGTTCAACCTCAAGAGCCGACCGCTCTATGAGATGGAGGCTCTCTCCTTTCACGAGGCCGTGCCCGGCCACCACTTGCAGCTTGCCCTGCAACAGGAAATGGATGACATGCCGGAATTTCGGCGGTTTGCAAGCTTCACCGCATTCGTCGAAGGCTGGGGGTTGTATGCCGAGCGGCTGGGGCTGGAAGTCGGCTTCTACCAGGACCCCTACAGCGACTTCGGGCGGCTCACCTTCGAGATGTGGCGGGCGTGCCGGCTGGTGGTCGATACGGGCATGCACTACCTGGGCTGGACCCGGCAGCAGGCGATCGACTTTCTGGCCGAGAACACGGCGCTGTCGATGCACAACATCGAGGCCGAGGTCGACCGCTACATAAGCTGGCCGGGCCAGGCCTTGGCGTACAAGATCGGCGAGCTGAAAATTCGCGAGCTGCGGCACAAGGCCGAGGAGCAGTTGGGCGACCGGTTCGACGTGCGCGCCTTTCACGATATGATTCTGGGAAGCGGCTCCGTGCCGTTGGGCGTGCTGGAAGAGAACGCGGCCCGCTGGATCGACGAGCAGAAAGCCGCCAAGTAGCAGGCACGCTCCGCCGTACCGCCCGCCGGTTTCCGCCGCAGTCCGCGCGCGTTGTTTGCCAGCACGGTTACGGCACGCGGAGCGTGCCTACAACGGGTACGGAGTGTGCCTGCTACAGGTATCGCACGAACATGCGCATCGGTGTCTTTTGCAGCGGCGGCGACGCGCCCGGGATGAATCCTTGTGTGCGGGCCATCGTGCGCGCTGCCGTGGCAACCGGCCACGAAGTGGTCGGCATCAACCGCGGCTACGACGGGTTGCTCAAGGAAGACTTCTACCGCAACGAAGAAGGCAAGCCCATCTTGACCGCCCGTACCGTGTCGGGCTGGTCGCGGTATGGGGGCGCGTTCTTGCGTTCCAGCCGCAGTGAGGAATTCCGCACCGAGGCGGGGCTCGACAAAGCGGTGGCGGTGTTGAAGAAGCACAACATCGATGCTCTGGTGCCGATCGGAGGCGACGGCACGTTTCGGGGCGCCGTGGCCCTGGCCCAGCGGTGGAACGGGCGGATCGTCGGCTGCCCCGGCACGATTGACAACGATCTGATTGGCAGCGACTACACCATCGGATTTACCACGGCGGTGGAGACCGCTGTGGAGGCAGTCGACAAGATTCGCGACACCGCCGAGAGCCACGAGCGGATGTTCCTGATCGAGGTCATGGGGCGCCACAGCGGGTACATCGCGCTGTTCACCGCGCTCGCCTCGGGAGCCGAGGCTGTGTGTGTTCCCGAGACTCCCACCGACATCGACGCGATTGTCCGGCACCTCCGCGTCCTGAAGGATCGCGGCAAGCGGTCGATCATGATGATTGTCGCCGAGGGGGATGAGCTCGGGGGGGCCGAAGTTCTTAACGAACAGCTCAAAAGCGCCGGATGCCCGTTTTCCACCCGCGTCGCCGTGCTGGGCCACCTGCAGCGAGGAGGCCGGCCCCATCCCCAGGATCGCATCCTTGCCACGATCCTGGGCGTGCGGGCGGTACAGGCCGTCGACGAAGGTGCTACGGGCGTGATGGCGGGATTGGTGAACGAACAGCTTACGTTGACTCCCTTTCCCGAGACCTACGCGCGGCACAAGCCGTTGCCGCAACAATTGCTCGATTTGCTAGCCATTACGGCACGGTAGCGGC
>CAYQAJ010000046.1:5462-8197 GCA_964415245.1 uncultured Pirellulaceae bacterium
CCGGGGCAAAACGCTTATGCTTGTTGCTGGCGACGACGCATTGCGTTGCCGCCGGCGGCGGGGGTCCATCGTGCCACCCACGAAAAAGAGGTGAAGCCATGTCGCGCCGATGGGCCGTTGCGGGGATCGCGTTTTTCGTAATATCGTTCGCGCTTCTGCCTGACGGGCAAGCTGTTCGCGCCGAGCCGACAGACGCCGTTCCGCAGATCGCCGCGTTGCTCGAAGAAGGTTGGCAGTCGCCGTCCGCCGACGCCATTCAGCAGTTGTACGAGGCGGCGCTGCGGGCCGACTCCGAAGACACTCGCGCCGAACTGGCAATGGCGCTGGTGCACTTGAAGGCGCGGCAGTTCCGCGAGGCGGTGCCGGTCCTGGATCGCGCCGTGACACGCGACGGCGGCAACCTGGCCGCGTGGCGGGCGTACACGTGGCTCCTCATTTTGCTGCGCGAGCACGAGACGGCCATCGTGCAGATGGAGCAGCTTGCCGCGTCGCTGGGTGTGGGAAAAGGAGCAACTGCGCCCGAATCGCACCAAATGGAAACCGCCCGCTGGTTGGGCCGCTTGAGCGGTTTTCTATCGGGTCCCGCCGCCAATGCGGCCGCCGCCGAGCTGCTGGCCGAGCGCGAGGACCAAATTCGCGGTCGCCTGTTGGAAAGTCAGCGCGAGGCGCACGATGCCGGCCGCGACGACGTCTTGTCGCGCTACCAGGAAATTCAGAGCGAGATCGAAAAGCTACGCGCCGACGCCGAAGCGGCCCGCGACGAAGCGCGCCGCATAGGTCGCGAGGCGATCGCGCGGGAGCGGACCGACCTCGTCGCGCAAAGCGACAGCCTCGACGATCAAGCCCGATCGGCCCAGAGCCGCTACGATACGGAAGCGGCGGAGCTGAATGGCCAGTTGACGCCGCTGCAAATCCGCTACGGCGAATTGGAGCGGCTGGCGGCGCCGTACCAGAATCGGATTCGCGAAATCAGCGTTCGCATCGCCGACCTGGAGCGCCGCGCAGCGGCAACCGAAGACCAAAACGAAAAGGATCGCCTGCTCCGCGAGGCCGATCGCTGGCGCATCGAGATCGACCGCGACCGGCGCGATCTGCGGATCATCGCGCGCGAAGCCGCCGTGGTCAGCGCACAGGCGGCTCAGGTGCAGGCACAGATTGCGTCCGCCGCGAGGCAATACCAGACGCAGCGCAACTCGCTCTCCGCGCAGGCCCGCAAGATCGAAGCGCGGCGCAAGGCGCTGGATCGCGAAGAGGCATCGCTCGACGATCCGGCCAAAACGCCGGCGGCCGCCCGTGTCAAGCTGAACAGCCTCTCGTCGCTGACCATCTACATTAAGTACCCGCTCGAAGACGAACGGGCACGGCTCTTGGCCGAAGTGCGCGGGGCCGAGTAGTCGCGGCCGATCGCGCCGCTCGGCTTAGAGCTAATCCAAAAACCGTCGGGGACTGGCTCATTTTGCGCAAGCCGCGGAGCAAGATGTGCCTGTCCCCTTCTCTGAGATGGTTTTTGGATAAGCTCTTAATGTCTATCGAAAGACCATCGGGGACTGGCTCATTTTGCGATGCCTAGGGGGAAACGTCGTGTTCTCCAGAGTCGGCCGAGCAAAATGTGCCTGTCCCCTTCTCTGAGACGGTTTTTGGATAGGCTCTCACTCGCCGAAGTCGATTCCGTCGATCCGCACCAGCACGGCGCCGCGATAGTCGGCACCCACCGGCGACGGAATGGGCTGCTCGGTCAGCACGAGCAGGTTGGCGTTCTTGATCGACCAGGTGAGACCTGCGAGCGGCACGTCCTCCGACCGGAAGACAAAACGCCGTCCTTCGCGCGCGACATACTCCCCGCGTAGATTGCCGGCGCGGCAATCGAGCCGGTATCCGGCGCCGTTGTCGCTTCGCTCAATCTTGGCCAGATACTGGTAGCCCGCCGGCAGCGTCATCAGCCAGCGGCCCGATAAGTTGACCTGGACGGGCTTCACGGTTTCCACGGGCTTCACAGTCACCACCTTGGGCGGGCGAAGGTCGCGTCGGGCTGTAGTCGGTTCGCCCGCTTCCGCGCGAGTCGCGAAACCAGGCAGAACGAGGGCAACGGCAAGCATGAGACAACAGCGGGGCATGGCGGTTCTCCGTGTCGAAGGGCTTGGCACCGGGGACTCTTGAATGGCGCCGACGTGGCGTCAACAAATTTCCGGCAACGCTGGGGCTGTTCGTGGCCTAATGCCTTAGTCGCGCGCCGCACGGTTTCCGTTCCCGGCTAATCGGCCAGATTTTTGAGCACAAGCGAGAACACGCCGAGGGCCCTCTCGTCGAATAGCACAAACCGCACTTGCTCGGGCCGTCCGTGCTCTTTGAGGAATTCGACGGCCGTGCCGAGTGCAACTCGCGCGGCCGCATCGAGCGGATAGCCGTACGCTCCCGTGCTCAGGGCGGGGAAGGCCACGCTGCGGCACTGGTGCTCGATGGCCAGCTCCAGCGATCGGCGATGCGCTGCGGCAAGCAGTTCCGCTTCCCCGCGGCCGCCTCCGCTCCACACGGGCCCAACCGCGTGAATCACGTGTCGAGCCGTTAGCCGACCGGCGCCCGAGATGACGGCCGAACCCGTGGGGCAACCGTCCGCGTAGCGGCGAAGAGTCTCCGTCATGATGTCCCCGCCGCCGCGACGATGGATGGCCCCGTCGACGCCGCCACCACCCGCCAGGCGGCTGTTGGCCGCATTGACGATGGCGTCGACATCCTGC
>CAYQAJ010000046.1:8297-24332 GCA_964415245.1 uncultured Pirellulaceae bacterium
ACGCGCAGCGGAGCGCGCCGCCGACACGCGCTAAGCCCCCTCCCGGCACCATGAAACCGACCAATTATATCACTTGTGGGGACTGTAGCGCACTTGCACCACGGGGCATGCTACAATTGCCGGACTCTCCGTTCGGCGCGGGTCTCCCGACCCCGCCGACGATCCGCCGACAAGAGCCGACATCCGCCCGCTCGGAGCGACACCCATGCCCAAGCTCGTTCGCGCCCTGTCATCGGCTTTGATTGCCGCGACATTTCTGGCCCTGGCGTCAACTTCGCTCGCACGCGATTTCTACGTCGACAACGTGGGGGGCGACGACATCCGCGACGGAGCCACGCCTTCGATTAATGAACAAGGGAGCGGTCCCCTGTTCAGCATCACCCGCGCTCTGGAGCTGGCCCAAAAGGGCGACCGCATCATCCTGGCCAACACCGGCGAACCCTATCGCGAGAGCATCTGTCTCACCGGCGGACGGCACAACGGCTATCCCAACCAGCCGTTTGAAATTGTGGGCAACGGCGCCGTGCTCGATGGATCGCAGCCGGTGCCCGACGACGCCTGGGAGCACTTTCGCGGCGAGATTTTTCGGTTCCGCCCGGCCCTGCTCAGCCACCAACAGCTCTTTCGCGACGGCGTGCCGCTAACGCGCCGCGCCGTCGAGCGAGACTTCGAGGTGCCACCGCTCCAGCCGCTCCAGTGGTGCCTGATGGACGGCTACATCTTCTTCCGGCCGGAGAAGAATCGCCTGCCGCACGGTTATGGGCTGTATTACGCCGGCCATCGGGTCGGCATCACGCTGTACGAAGTGCGGCATGTGGTGATCAGCGACCTGGTCGTGCAGGGCTTTCAGCTCGACGGCGTGAGCGCCCCCGACGACGCGTTCGACGTGTCACTGGTGAGCCTGACGGCACGCGGCAACGGGCGGAGCGGCATCTCGGTCGGCGGAGCGTCGCGGGTGCTGATCCAGGCTTGCCTGGTGGGCAACAACGGCGCGGCGCAGGTTCGCACCGAAGGCCCTTCACACACGCGAATTGTGAATTGCGACCTGGTCGACGATCCCGACGCGCCCGCTTTGATCCGCCACGGCCGGGAAGTGATTGTGGAGAAAGCCCCCTCCCCTTAGCCGTCGACTTCTGTCCGCGATCCTTAACGAATTCCTACGCCGTCCAGCAGCTCCTCCGCGCGGCGGTAATCGGCCACGATAACGTCGGCTCCGGCTTCGATCAGCCGTTTGCGCTTCCACTCGTTGATGCCGCGGCGCTCCATCTCGTTGCTCGCCACTCCCACGGCCAGCCCGCCCACTCGCTTGATTTCCTGAATCTCGACGTAGCCGTCGCCGAAGCCGATCAGCTCGCGCCCTTCGATGCGTTCGTCGCGCAGAATGCGGTCGACAATCATCGCCTTGCTAAAGCTGCGGTAGTCGTCGAGCGCCCCGTACACGTGCGGTCCAAAGTGCGGTTCCAATTCGAGCACCGCCACCTCGTCGCGCACGTAAGAGAGATCGGTACCCGAGGCGAGATACAGCGGAAGGCCGTACTCGCGTAACTGATCGAGCAGCGGGCCGCTGCCGGGCACCATCATCTCCTCGGGTGAGAGCGAGCCGGATCGCACCGCGGCAATGTGCTCTGCGACGCGCGTCCACAAGCGATCGTGATACATCCGCTTGTACGCCAGCGGTTCTAGCGGCGCGCCGCCGCGCCGCTCCACCTCTTCGGCCAATTGCATCATCTGGTAGATGGTCTGCTTGCCGGTGAGCCGGGCGACGAAGTCGTCGACCAAGCGGTTGATCTCGTCGCGCGGCTCGGCCCGTGGCGTCTCGACGAGAATGTCGACCATCAGAGGGATCATCACGTCTTGCCACCCGCGGCGCAACAGCGACAACGTGCCGTCGAAGTCAAACAGCGCCGCGCGAAAGCCGCCCCGCGGAAAGCCCTCGCGGACAATTTCGATGGGCGGGCCCAGATCGGACTCGTCGGCGTTGTTCATGTCGGACGGGTTGGCCATGGCCGCGACGTGTTCAGACCGGGGGCGCGATTCGGAAGCAGATCGTGCAATGTAGCCGCTTCGAGTTGCCCGTCCAGGCCACCGGTGGCGGCCGTTCCGTGGCACACCGGCGGTCGGACAGTTGCCTTGCCGCCACGGGCCGGTTGTGCCAGACTTACGGCAGTTGCCGCGGCGATCAGCGAGCCGCCGAGGGAGGACGACGAGCGAACTTCACCCGTCCGCACCGCGCCCATGCCAAGTTCGACCCGCCTTTTGTTGACCATTGCTCTGCCAATCGGCGGGCTGATTCTGTTGGCGGCGCTCGCGCGGACCGGTGCCGCCGATCCGTCGTACGGAAACCGCGATTCCGAGTCCGGTAAACGCACTTCCGAGTACGGCGACCGCACTTCGGGCGCAACCGACCCGTCGGATACTTCGGACCCGGCTGACGAGTCCGGCGATGCGAAAGATGCGGAGGGTGCCCGACTGCGGCGGCCGGTGGTACTGGTGCTCTCGCCCGACGAGCGGCACCTGTACGCGGCCAATCGCGCGAGCGGCAGCATTTCGGTCATCGACCTCGAATCGAAGTCCGTCGCGGCCGAGCCGGACGTCGGTCGGCAGCTTTCCGACATGGTAGCGCTACCCGAGCGCGGTCTATTGCTCGTAACCGACGAAGCGGCGCACGAGTTGATCTTCATCGCCGCCGACGGCGCGAACCTGACAGTCCGCCAGCGTCTGCCCGTCAGCGGCTATCCCGTAGGGCTGGCAATCAGCCGCAATCGGCAACAGTGCTTCGTGACTTCGCTCTGGTCGCGGCGCCTCACCTTTGTCGACCTGCCGGAGCGCGACGACGAGCCGGCACGCATCAGCTCCGTGCTTGACATGCCGTTTGCCCCGCGCAAGGTATTGCCGCTCGACGACGGCAAGCGGCTGGTGGTGGCCGACGCCTTCGGCGGGAAGCTGGCCATTGTCGACATCGAAGAGGCGAAAGTGCTCATCGTGCGCGAGATTCCCGGGCACAACATCCGCGGCCTGGCGCAGAGCCCCGACGCGAACAGGCTGCTGGTGGCGCATCAGATGCTCAACGAGCTGGCCCATACGGTGCACAACGACGTGCACTGGGGCCTGTTGATGACCAACGATCTGCGTTGGCTCAAGCTGAGCACCGTGCTGGACGAGAAGACCGAGATTCTGCGCGGCGGGCACATGCACCCGCTGGGCGGGCCGGGCAGCGCGACGGGCGATCCCGCCGGAGTGGCCATCGCCGCCAATGGCAAGGTGGTCGTGACGCTCGGGGGCGTGGGCGAAGTGGCGATGGGATGCGAGAGCGACTTCGGCCTGTTTCGCGTGAAGGTCGGCAAGCGGCCGACCGGCGTGACCATCTCGCGCGACGGAGCGACGGCTTACGTCGCCAATATGTTCTCCGACAGCGTTTCGGTCGTTGACCTGGAAGAGCGCGAGGCGGTGGCCGAAATCTCACTGGGCCCGCAGCCGCGTTTGTCGGCGGTCGAGCAGGGGGAGCTGCTATTCTACAACGCGCGGCTCTCGCACGACGGCTGGATGAGTTGCCAAAGCTGCCACACCGACGGCCACACCAACGGCATGCTCAACGACAACTTCAGCGACGGCTCGTTCGGCGCCCCCAAGCGGGTGCTGTCGCTGGGCGGAGTGGCCGATACGGCCCCGTATGCCTGGAACGGTGAAACCGAGGGCCTGGCCGATCAAATCCGCCGCTCGATCGAGCACACCATGCAGGGCGACGAGCCGGCGACCACGCGGCAGGTCGAAGCGCTGGCGGCCTTTCTGCGCAGTCTCCCCACGCCGCCGCCCATCGACGAGGCCCGCGACGAGCGGGACGACGACGCAGTAGCGCGAGGCCGTGAACTATTCGACGCGCTCTCGTGCTCGCGCTGCCACGAGCCGCCGTTGTACACGACGCCCAAAACGTACGACGTGGGACTGGAGGACAAGCTGGAGAATCGGCGATTCAATCCACCTTCGCTGCGCGGCGTCGGCCAGCGAGGGCCGTACTTTCACGACAATCGGGCCAGCACACTTCGCGACGTGTTCGAGATCCACGGCCACCAATTGCGCCGCGATCTGTCGGGCGAGGAGATCGACGACTTGGTGGCGTTTCTGCGCAGTTTGTAGCGGTCGCGCTGACGACTCGAGCTTCCATGCAACGGTTCGGAACCAGCGCTTATTTCTCCAAAAGCAGCGCTTCGTCGACCACCTCGAATCCGATTCGCCGAAACGTGCCCACGGCCGCTTCGTTGTCGGCCGGCACCTGCGTCTCGATCAGATGCACGCCCTGATCGCGCATGCGGCGCATCGTCTCGACAACGAAGTAGGTCGCCAGCCCCTTGCGTCGGAGCGACTCGTCGACCGAAAGCTGTACCAGGCCCGCGGCCCGCACCCCCCAACTACTGGCCAGCGGCTCGATGTGCCAGTAGTCGACCTGGGCACAAGTGTCGGAGGACCGGCGCGGGCGCAGCGTAAACCGCGTTCGATCGAACTCGCCCCACACGCATGCGTCCCACCAATTGTCGGGCTTGGGATCCCACGAGGCGTCGATTTCGTAGCCGCGGCGGTGTTCCATCAGACGGCGATCCGCCGGAGCGCGAAACGAGATCATCGGCAATTCCATCACCAGGTAGCTTCCGGAGCGCTGGTATCCGGCCTCGGTGAGCGGATCCAAAAGCGCCGCGTGCGAAGCCAGTACGCCGGGCGAGAGAGTTCCCCCGTACACGCCGTGATAGAAGGGATTGACCCCCTCGATGCCGCCGGCATGAAACGCCGTGGCGCCTCGCTGGCGCAGGTAGCTCTCGCTCCGCTCGATCAGCTCCCGCGCAATCTCCTGCGATCCCTCGCGCGGCTCGATCATCACCATGCACGTGATACCGTGCTGTGTGCCGAGGCGGGAATGGTCGTCGGCCGGTCCGAAGCCGGCGTGCACGAAGCCGATCGGCACGCCGCTGTCGTCCTCGGCCACGATCAGGCCCTGGCGATCGAAGTACAGGTGCGCCAGCACATATCGTTCGAGTGCAAACGGCGTCATGCCCGGCAGCAGGCGCCGCATCGGCGGCTGGCAGCGCCAGATGGCGGCCAAGGCGGGCGGATCGCTATTGAGAAAAGGTCGGTAGCGAGTCAATTGTCTTTACCCAGGTCGATCCACACCTCTCCATCCTTCACCTGAACGGGAAACCGCGCGTGGACGACCGAGGGATTGATCTGGTGGGCGCCGGTGCGGACGTCGAATTGCCATCCGTGCCAGGGGCAAGTCACCACGCACCCTTCGAGTTTGCCCTTTCCCAGCGGTCCCCCCTGATGCGGGCAGACTCCGTCGAGGGCGTAATAGCTCCCGTCGACGTTGAACAAGGCGACGATGCGGTCATCCGCCACGCACTCGCGCGCGGTGGCAGGCGGGCAGTCGGCAGCAGCACAGAGTCGAATCCAGTCGGACATATTGCAATGGTACGGTGAAGCGACGACGAGGGGCAGATGCGTTCGACGCTACTACCAACCGCCGACGACGGCCAGACTACGCGTTACGCCACGCGGCGCACCTCGCCGCTTTCCGGCGTTGCCGTCGTCGCCGATGTTACGGCCGCCTTTCGCCTGCCACGCGAAGGCGGGCTTCCTTTCCAACGGCGGTGAATCCACCAATACTGCTGGGGCGACTGGAGAATCAGCCTCTCCAGCCGGTGGTTGTACCACTGCGTCAGCGGCCGGACACCCAATAGCGCCGGGTCGAGGTGCGCCGGGTCGGCGACCGCCTCGAGCCCTACGTCGAACTGCATCGGCCGGCACACCCGACGCGCGTACGTCAACAGCATCGGAGCGGCACCGGCCAGCGTAAACAAAGCAAGCGCCTTATGGCAAGACGCCGGCCGCCCCAGGAACTCGACCCACACCCCTTTCGGCCCGGCGTGCTGGTCGCCCAAAAGCGAAAGGGTGCCGCAGCGGGCCAGCACTTCGTCGACCTGCTTGGCACTGCCGTGCTTGGGCAGAATGAATTGTCCCTTGGCCTGGCGAAACCGGCTTACGTAGCGGTCGAGGTGCGGATTGTCGAGCGGGCGGACAATGGTGAACGAGGGAAATCCAAACATGCCGGCCACGTAACCCGCCACTTCAAAATTGCCGAAGTGGCCGGTGACCAGCAGCTTGGGCCGCACGTCGATCAAGTAGCGTACCAGCTCGCGCTTGTTCACGAGGTTGACGTGCTGCCGCCAATTGGTGAGGTGGATTTTGCGCGGCACATGAGCGATCTCGCACAGCATGAGGGCCAGGTGATGCCACATGCGGCGCGTCATGGCCAGGCGCTGCGCATCGGACCAGTGGGAAAACACGTGGCGGAGATTCTCGTCGGTCACGTTGCGGCGAATGCGGAGCACGTCGCACATAATCGACGCGACAATCCAGGCCAATGAATCGCACGCACGGATCGGCAACGCCTGCACCACGCACAGCGCCGTGCGCACCGCGGCATAGACAAGCCAGTCGATGACGCGCCGTTTAACCGTCCTTGGTCCGTGAGCCATCTTCCGGTCCGCTGGGAGTTCGCCGCCTTAATCGATTCCCCATTACGACGAAGCGAGGCTGACCGCCACAGGAATGACGAAGCTCGAATGACGAATGACGAAGGATTGCCCGAGGCTCGGGTCGGGCGGCGCGACATTGTGACAAAGTCGGCCCGATATGAGAAGAGCGAAGTTGGGGCCGTGGATACGGCTGCAGAAGCGCGTCGGTACGGGAGATGGAGGCAGGTTTCCAGTTTACAGTGTTCAGTTTTCAGTCCGGGCGGATGAAGAAAGCGGACGGTCGCGTCACATCTGCATTCGGTTCTCGCGTTCCGCTCTCCGCTTTCGCCTCGGCTACTTTCGGCGGCGATTTGCTCGCGGCTTCGGTGGTAGCACCGGGTCGCGCTGCAGCGGCAGTTGGACCGCGCGCCCCGTCGCCGCCGACTGATAAATGGCCAGTATGATCTCGACCGAGCGGCGCCCTTGCGGGCCGTCGATAAGCGGCGCCCGCCCTTTCTGAATCGCTTCGAGCACGTCGCGAAACAGGGCCGTGTGGCCATGATGCCCGATCGCGGCCGGATCGGCTGCGCCGCCGCCGGTCGTCGTTTTCGAGGTAAGACGCTTGAGCAGGGCCGCGTCGCCCGCGGCCTTGCGGGCGAACGTCCAGGTCTTGATGTCCTCTTCCTCCATGACGGCCGATCCCTCGCTGCCGTGGATTTCGATTCGCTTGAGCGCCCCGGGCCACGCGGCGGTGGTGGCCTCAATGACTCCCAGCGCGCCGCTCTGAAAGCGCAACGTCGCCAGGGCCACGTCTTCGACTTCGATGCGCCGATGAGCGAGCGTGGCTGTCTGCGCCGTCACTTCCTTCACCGGGCCCATGAACCAGTCCAACAGGTCGACGCTGTGAACCGCCTGGTTCATCAGCGCCCCGCCGCCGTCGAGCTTCCACGTGCCCCGCCACGCACCGCTGTCGTAATACTGCTGCGTGCGATACCACTTAACGTAGGCGTCGCCGAGGGTGAGGCGGCCGAAGCGGCCCTGCTCGATGGCCCGCTTCATGCGTTGCGACGACTCGTGGAACCGCGAAGGGAATATGGTCGCCAGCACTACATCCGCTTTTTTGCACGCGTCGATGATGCGGTCGCAGCGGCGCAAGGTTACTTCCAGCGGCTTTTCGACGATCACGTGCTTGCCGGCGCGGGCAGCCGCAACGGCCGGCTCCATGTGTGCTCCGCTGGGCGTGCAGATGGTGACCACGTCGACCTGAGGGTCGGCCAGCATCTTCTTCAAGTCGGAGTAGGCGCGGCAGCCTGTTTCGTTCGCCAACCGCGCGGCGGCTTGCGGCACATTGTCGAAACAAGCAACGAGCCGGGCTGTGCGAATGTCGCCGATCGCGCGGGCATGAAACCGCGCGATCATCCCACAGCCGATGATTCCGAAGCCGACTGGCATACCGCTACTCTCCTGTTTGCCCCAACCAGAAGGCCCATTATAGAAACGGCACCACGGGGCGATAGTGCCGCACCGCCGCTGCCGATGGGCGGCTACGCCTTCGGGCCGTACACCTCGATCATGAGCATGACGAGCGACACGCCGTTGAGCAGAAAGTGCAGCGTAAGGCTGGGGAGGATTCGACCCGTGCGCTGGTACAAATAACCCAGCGCCAGGGCAAACACGAACAGCGGAATGGGATCGGGTCCATGGCCAAGGTGCAATAGCGCGAACACGCCGGCGCTGCAAACAATCGGCAGCCAGCGAGCAAAGAAGCTCGGTTGAGGCTGCACGTCGACTGACGGCGCCTTGGGCTTGTCGACGGCCGGTACATTGGACGCGTCGGGAGGGGAGACGGCGATCTCGTCAGCAGCCGTGGACGATGGCGGCGGCGGCTCACCCATGATCCATGACATCAAACCACTGCGAAGCGTGGCGACTCGCTCCATCCAGCCCTGCAACAGCACACGAAACAGGAACTCCTCGACCAGCGGCGCCACGACGAGTGCCGCGACGAAAACGCTGACGATCGTCACCGCATCGGGATGCTCGCGCACATTCTCTAGAAGCGGGTGCTCGGATTCGAACTTGTAATAGTAGACCAGAAGGGCTTGTATGCCGTACACGATGGGGCCGATCATGACCAGCGCCACCAGCCCCAACCGCACGTCGCGCAGCGCCTGTCGTAAGTCAAATCCCAGGTCGCGCAGCCGCGCGCCGGTGCGCAGTATCACGAACAGAACCGACGCCGCCATGGCGACAAGCGCGGCGAGTGAATTGGCCAACTGGATTGCGGCTTCCGCCGTCGACGCCGAACCGGAAGCATCGACTACTTGCGGTAGAATCCAGGCCACGAACTCTCCCGCAAGTGGTGCGGACTGAAGGAGCGCAAAGGCGACAAACACGTCGAGGAATCCCCACGCGGCAGGGCGGCGCGGCTCCTGGGACAAGAGTGGTTTTCCACTCGCAACGCGACCGGTGGCAATCGACCATGCGGCCAAACAGAGACCGATAGCCAACGCGGCAATTGCGCGTGCTAGGAACGACAAAGAATCGCCCATGGATCACGGCACTTGGAAAAGCAAACTACCAACCGCGACCGGCAACGTCGCCAGCGCTCGTCACGTCCGCAGCATTCGCGCCGCTACCACAATGTACTCGACGCCCGAGTACACGGTGAGGGCAATCGATGCCCATACGGTGACGGTAAGCGTCCACGCCAGCGCCGGGGGCAACTCTTCGCTGTTCTTCAGCACAATAAGGCAGATCAGGCTCGCCGCCACCGCGGCACATTGCAGGACCATTTTCAGCTTGCCTGCCATCTTGGCCGAGAAATCGCCGCCCCCCTGTTCGATAAAGCTCCGCAGCGCCGTAACCAGCAATTCGCGGGCGACCACCACCACCGCCATCCAGGCGTAGATGCCTGAACCCGGCACGGCCGCCAGAAAGATGAAAGCGCCGCAGATCATGATCTTGTCGACGAACGGGTCGAACACGCGGCCGATCTGCGTGATCTGGTTGTACTTGCGGGCCCAATAGCCATCGAGCCGATCGGTGAGGGCGGCAATGAGAAAGCAGATCACCGCGGCGAGGTAATACTCGAGCGGGATCAACACGAATGACACGATCGACAGCAGAAGCCTAAGTGCTGTGATCTGATTGGGGATGTTGAACGCTTGCGAGCGTCGGTCGTTCGGCGAAGTGGCAGTCATGGGCGTGCGCGCGTGTGGGAACCGATAACCTTGCTCCACCCCGCCGAGCGTGGCCGCTCCGCTCAACGCGGCTTTCCTACCGCAACTCCGATCAGGTCGTACTCGCGCGACGCGACGATCTCACACGCGGCGATCGCGCCGGCGGCCAGCTTGTGCTCCTGGCCTGTCACGTACACCACAGCGTCGACGTCGGGAGCGTCGGCCGACGAGCGGCCGATCCACACGTTGTCCTCGCCGGTGAGCGGGCGATCGAGTATCACATCCATTCGCTCGCCGATCAGGCTGTCGTTGCGATCCAGCGCGATGCAGCGCTGCAAGTCCATTAGCCGGTCGCGGCGCCCGTTCATCACCTCGTCGCTTACGTGGCCGGGCAGCGAAGCGGCCGGCGTGTCCGGCTCCAGCGAGTAGGTGAACGCACCGAGGCGATCGAATCGCTGCTGCTCGACGAAGGCGAGCAGCTCCTCGAACTGTTCGTCGGTTTCGCCCGGGAAGCCGGTAATCATCGTCGTGCGAAGCGCTAGTCTGGGTATCTCGGCCCGCAGCCGCGCGAGCAGCTCCTCCGTCTGGGCGCGGTTCACTCTGCGCGCCATCCGCCGCAGCATGGTGTCGTTGATGTGCTGAAGCGGCATGTCGAGGTACGGAAGCACGTGCCGGCTGTTGGCGATGGTCGCGGTCAGCTCCGGCGTGACGTACATCGGATAGAAATACATCAGCCGAATCCACTCGATCCCCTCGATCTCGTCGAGCCGCGCGATCAGCTCGGCCAACCGCGGCTCGCCATACAGGTCGATGCCGTAGTACGTCGTATCCTGGGCCACCACGATCAGCTCGCGCACGCCGTCGGCGGCAAGCTCGCGGGCCTCAGCCAGCACCTCGTCGATGGGCTTGGTGACGTGTTTGCCCCGCATGCCGGGAATCGCGCAGAACGTACACAGCCGGTCGCACCCCTCGGATATCTTCAGGTACGCAAAGTGCCGCGGCGTGATTCGAAGCCGATCGCGATCGGGCAACGTGCGAATCGGCGCCGGGCGGAACACGCTGCGTTGCTCGCGCAGTCGGCCCACCATGCGGTCGGCAACTGAGGTCACTTCCTCGCGGCTGAACACGCCCACGAGAAAGTCGATGCCGGGCCGCTCCTGAAACATGGCCTCTTTCTGCCGCTCGGCGAGGCAACCGGAAACGATCACCCCTCCCACGCGCCCCTGCTGTTTGAGAGCCAGCATTTCGTCGATGACGCCGAACGATTCCTGCCGGGCCTGCTCGATGAAGCCGCAGGTGTTGACGATCACGAAGTCGGCCCCATCGGGCTCGGGCACAAGGCGATAGCCGTCGAGCTTTAAGAGCCCGAGCATGCGCTCGCTGTCGACCAGGTTCTTGGGACAGCCGAGACTGACGAAGGCGTAGGTGGCGGAATCCATCGAGGCGGGACCGGGGGCACGGGCCGAAAACGAGGCAGCGCAACAGGTTTGGCGCTTCGAGTCAGGATAGCCGAATCGACCGACAGCGGCGAGAGGGGCGGGTGGCTGATTGTCAGTCGTCAGTTGTCAGTGGTCAGTTGTTACGGCGGCCAAATGCCACATGAATGTGGCGGCGTATCGCGCTCAAGCGGCGTCGGCTTGGGGCGCGATTGCCAATGGCGACTCGTTCTCGCGCTGATTCAGCACGCGGTCGAACTCGCCGTGGAGCTCATCGACGAGAAATGGTTTAGCGATGACCGCGGCCGCACCGGCCTCTCGGGCTCGCATCACGTCGTCGTACCGCGGGAAACCGACCAGTGCCAGCACCGGCGCAGGGTGGAATCGCGCGACCAACTCCGCCAGTTCGCGTTCGCTTCGATCGTCGAGTCCGGCGGTGTCCCACAGTACGGCTGCCACGCCCGACTGATGAACGGGCCGACCGGGCGCAAGCCAGGTACACGCGAATCCGGCGCTGGCGCAGGCATCGGCCAGCGCGTCGTAGGCGGCATGACGCGCGGCGGCGATAACAATCATTCCGCGGCGCGTCACGTCGCCGCTCGGCGTCGGCGGCGCGGGAGCAAAGAGAAACTTCTCGGCTTCCGTCGCCGTCGCGGGTGCATGCCAGCTCGATGGCCCACGTGCTGCCAATTGGCTCAACTCCCTCGGCGCTCGCAAGTGCCATCGATGCCACGGAAGCCGAATCACGCCCGGCCACGGCTGTCCGCCGCGCGGCAATCCATCGCACCAACTTCCCAGCAGCGCAACGATTCGCGCCAGCGGCGCCGCTCGCCGCAGCGCCTCGAACGTGCTGGCCGCAATCTGACCCGGCCGCGACTGCGCCACGACGATCACTTCCGGCGCCTCGGGGCACACGGCCAACAGCGCAAGTGCCCGCTCCCGGCCGGTCGCGGCGATCAGCCGCGTGTGGCGATGCAGCCATTCGACCGCCTCGGAAAAAGCGCGGTGCTCATAGTCGCCCGTCAGCAGTACGCGCATCATGTCGGGAGCTTCTCCTCGAACTGGGCGATCGCCTCGTGCACCATGCGGGCTTCGGGGGCTTCGCGGATCGCAGTAAGCAGTGCCGGATCGCTGATCAGGCGGCTCAGCCGGGCCAGCGTTCTCAGGTGCCGCTGGTCGTCGGTCGAGCAGATAAGAAAGAAGATGTCGGTCAGCGCGCCGCGACTGCCGCCGAACGCGATGCCGCGGCTCGTGCGGCCCAACGCCAGAAACGGCTGCGCGAGAATCGAGGACATGGGCCGACGCGGATGCAATAAAGCCACGCCGCATTCGAGGGCCGTGGGGTGCAGCTTCTCGCGGGCACGCACCGCCTCGGCCATTTTCCTGGCATCCCAAAGCAGCCCGGTGCGAGCCGCCAGATCGGTCATGGCGCGGATCACCGAGTCGGCCGTGTTGGCCTCCAGCGGCGCGGCGATCGCTTCGATCGGCAGCTTGCTGCTGATCGAGACGGGCGCCGCGCCGGCGGCGCGTGGCGCGGCGTCGAGAACCTCTTCCATTTCAATCAGCTCCGATTCGTCCGAGATGCCGATGCGGTCTTCCAGCCAATGATGGATGTCGGCCTGGGGAAACCGCCACTGGCCCGCCACCTTGCGGCCCGGCAGCTTACCTCGGTCGGCCATTCGCTGCACCTGCGCCCGGGTCAGGTGCAGGTAGCGGGCGAGACTGTCGACGTCGAAGTCTTCGTATTCCATTGGGCAAGTTCGCCGCGAATGCGCGAGCGCCGCATCACATGGGGGCCAACTTCTCACCGGTGCCGCGTCGCCCGAGCCGCTGACGGGATAGCATCGCAAGCAGTGCATTGTTCCACCAAACGTACGGACGTGTCCAGATCGACGAGCTCGGCGGGCGTTACTGGCAGTGCTATCGCGCGATGACGTCGCATCGGCGTGGCGCAAGCGCCACATGAATGTGGCGGCTATCCGGCGCAAAAGCAACCTTGACACTGTCGTCGAAATGCCGAACAATCCCGCCCGTTCACCAGGAACCGCGGAAGCACGTTCGGCACACGCCCATCGTGCGAGCGCGACGCACGCCCAAAGGATTCGGCGAGCGTCGTCGGGCGCTGACCCACGGGGACCCGCTCCCCAGCACCCATCATCCCGCCGGTTCGATAACGCATCGCACATCGCTCCAAGGCAAGGAGGCCTTTGGGCCATGCAGCATCTTTTTCGCCATACGGCGGGGATCAGCGTTCGCGAAACGCTCCCCGAGGCCCGCATTTTCCGCGGACGCGACCTGCGCGTGTCGGCTTGTTCGAGCGACTCCCGTCGTATGCGCGCCGGGGACCTGTTCGTCGCGCTGGTCGGATCGCATCACGACGGGCATGACTTCGCCGCTCACGCGGTCGAGCAGGGAGCCGTCGCGGTGCTGGCCGAGCGACCGCTTCCGATCGACGTGCCGGTTTTCGTCGTCGACGACACCCGCGAAGCGTACGGCCGCATCTGCCACGCGCTGGTCGGTCATCCCACGCAGCACCTGCGCGTGATCGGCGTCACGGGCTCGCACGGGAAAACAACGACCGCCACGCTGCTCGCCGCAGCGCTGGAAGCCGCGCAGCAAGACGTCGGCCTGGTCACCACGCTCGGCTGCTTCGACGGGCTCGATAGCTCCCCCGCCGGCCGATCGCCGAATCCGCCCGAGTGGGCGCAGTCGCTGGCACGCATGGCCGCTAACGGATGTTCGCACGCCGTGCTCGAAGTATCGAGCCAGTCGCTTGCGCAACGCCGCGTGGCGGGAATCGGCTTCGATGCCGCCGTGCTCACGCCACTGCGCGGCGGCCGACGCCAAGTCGATGGGCTTCCGACCAATGCCCGCACCGCCGCCACAAGGCTGATCGAGCGGCTCCGACCGGGCGGATTCGTGGTGTTGAACCACGACGACGCGGCCAGTCGCGAGTTGCTTGCGCAGCTCGACGTGCCCGTTATTACCTGCGGCATGAACGAAGGAGCCGATGTGACGGCGGAAGTGGTCGAGCGCCATCGCGGCGAGCAGACATTCCTGCTGTCCGCCGGCAGCGATTCGATCGCCGTTTGCACGCGGATGATGGGCGACCATCACGTGCAGAACTGTCTGCCCGCCGCCGCCGCGATGCTCGCGCTAGGTTACGACCTGGCCACGCTGGTTCGCGGGCTCGAATCGGTCGCTCGCCTCGCGGGCCGATTGGAACCGATCGACTGTGGCCAGCCGTTCGGCGTGTACGTCGACGCCGCCCGATCGCCCGATGCGCTGGTCACCGCGCTTCGCACATTGCGGCAGGTTACACCCGGCCGTGTGATCTGCGTGTACGGCGCTCAGGGACATTGCGATCGCGACATGCGGCCGCTGTTGGGCCGCGTCGTCGAGCGCCACGCCGCATTGGGCATCATCACGAGCGACAATCCGGGAAGCGAAGCACCGCTCGCCATCGCCCACGACATTCTCGACGGCTACCACCGCCCGCACGAAGCACACGTGTTGCCCGATCGCCGCGCCGCGATCCACTTCGCCCTTTCGCAGGCGCAAAGCGGCGACTGCGTGCTCATTGCCGGCAAGGGACACGAAGACTATCAGGTCGTCGGCCAGTCGCATCACCGCTCGGACGACCGCATCATCGCCGGGCGCTGGCTTGAAAAGCGAAACCGCGAAGAAGACGAACAGCGGTTTTCGGCCCCTGCCGTTTCGCGCCTCTCTCAGGGGTTGCAGCCATGACGTGTTGCCGCGGCAAACAACCCGAGAGGAATGGCCGATCGTCGCCGGTTGCCACTGCGTGCGAGCTGTGCCTGGAAGAGATCGCCACAATCATTGGTGGGGAATTGCGGCTTGGTTCGATGCCACCGTTGGGTGGAGATTGCGAGCCCGTCGACCGCGTCGTTTTCGACGCCCACCAGGCCGGACCGCGCGACGTGTTCTGGGAATTCCCGGCTACGAACGGCTCGCACCGACCACGGGCCGAACAGGCTTTTTCGAACGGCGCCCTGGCCGCAGTCGTGGCGCGGGGCGGAGTCGAGCCCTGGGCGGGCCGATCGGTGATCGAGGTGAGCGACGCCCGACAGTCGCTGTGGCAATTGGCTTCGTGGATGCGCGAGCGCTACGCGGGCAAGGTCATCGCCGTTACCGGCCGACTGGGAAAATCGACCACGTGCGCGATGATCGCCCAGGTGTTGCGACAGTACCTCGCCAGCGTCACCTGTGTCAATGACGACGTCGACTCACCCGCGCTCGAAGCGCTCATCCAATTGCAGTCGCAGCCTGACTGCGGGCTTGTCGAGTTGCCCGATGAAGCGTCGGATCGAACCGTTTCGCTCGCGCGGCTCGCGCGTCCCCACGTGCTCGTGCTCCTGGGCAATGGTCGGCCTTCGTCAGCACGGTGGAGTGAGCGGGGTGAATCGTCGCCGACAGCAGCAGGAAATTGGGTGGAATACCTCGACGCGATGGCCGACGACGGCGTGGCCATCATGGACGGCGACGACCCCGTTCTGTGCCGCGCCGCCGCCAAGCGACGGAAGCGCACGGTGCTCGTGGGACGCGGCTCGCACTGCGATGTAATCGTGCGAGACGTCGATGGCGGACGTTTCGGGCTGTCCCTCCATGTTGGCGGCGTGCGGCTGCAACTGCCCGTTTGGGGCCGGCACCATATTTCGGCCGCCGCCGCCACACTGGCCGCGTGTCGCGCCCTGGGTGTGCCCGACCAGCGCATCGCCGCCGCGATTGGCGGATTCACTCCCCTGCCGGGCCGCTGCCGCGTCGTTGCCAGTCATCCGGTAACGGTGATCGACGATACGTCTCGCGCGGGCGTGACCGACACACGGGCCGCATTGGCGGCGCTGCGCGACACGCCGACCAGTTCGCGACGCGTGGTCGTGCTCGGTCCGATCG
>CAYQAJ010000047.1:0-10617 GCA_964415245.1 uncultured Pirellulaceae bacterium
CGCGGACTGCGCAAAATGAGCCAGTCCCCGACGGTTTTTGGATAAGCTCTAAGTGAAGGCCGTTCGAGAGATGACGGGTGGCGCGGGCGCTGAGAATCGAGCCGGCTGTAACGGTCGGGCAAAATGCTTGCCGCGCCGTGCCTGCCGTCATACGCTATAGGGTGAGTGGTCCTGGGGGCGATGGCGGCGAGGGGAAGTCCGCCCGTGGGGCTGATCGGCTGGGGGGCTGATTGGCCAGATACGACGTGGGTCGGACCCAAGCGGCGTCTCGATGTACCGAGCCGAGTTCGCTTCGCTGTTGTCCGACCCGCGCCCCGTTGTGCGAACCTGAACACGTTGGAACGAGGGAGATTGCCACCATGCAACGCAACGCGCTCTCTGCCGCTTCCGGCGCCCGAGGCGGCGCCTTTCTGCTAGCCGCGATGGGGCTGGTGTTGGCGGGTTGCGATACGTTTCTTACTCCGGGATTCGCCCCTCCCATCCCGCGGGCGCAAGTTACGGAAGTGAGCGGCCCTCCCAGCGCCACTTCTGCCTACTATCCACCGGGAACCGATGCGGCGTCTCAGCAGGGGTTGTCCGTCGAGCAGCGCAAAAGCACCCCATCGTCGCGGGGGAGTTCCAGCAGCTCGGGCGACTTCGATTATCGCTCGAGCAATACGACGCTGCCGTCGGGGAATACCACACGTCCCTCTGGTAACACGACTCTCCCACTGCGCAGGCGAGGCGGTCGGTCGGGGAACACGACACTTCCGTCCGGCAATACGACGCTGCCGTCGGGAAGCAGTAGCAATTCGTCGGGCAGCAGTAGCGATTCATCGGGCGGCAGTAGCAATTCGTCAGGGAACACGACGCTGCCGTCGGGCCGTATCCGCGAGCCGTCGGGCCGCGATACCGATCCGCGGCTTCCCCGAACGCGATTCGAGAGAGGGAACACCACGTTTCCTCAAGGCGCGGCGCGGAACGACGACGCGGCGAGCCGCGTTGCCAGCGGACTTGGCTCGGGCACAGCCGCGAACCAATCGGCGAACCGCCCGGCGGCGGTAACCGTGGCGAAGGAGAGGCGGATTCTCGCCCAGCGCCGCGAAACGGATGCCTCCGGCGAAGTCACAACGGCGGTACGCGCACTCGCCAACGACCCGCTCGATTGGCCGTACTGGCGCGGGCCGCATTGCGACGGAATTTCGCCGGAAACAGGGCTGGCCGACACCTTCGACCCCGCGGGCGGCGAGGGGAGCAACGTATCGTGGAAACGCGACGATCTCGGCACGCGCAGCACGCCGATCGTCATGCACGGCAAGCTGTACACGCTCGCCCGATACAAGCCCGGAACCGACGTGGAAGGGGAAAGAGTCATCTGCCTCGACGCCGCGACCGGCGACACGATTTGGGAAACACATTTTAACGTGTGGCTCTCCGACGTGCCCGATATCCGCGTGGGTTGGTCGAGCGTGGTAGGCGATCCGACGACGGGTCGCATCTACGCGCAGGGCGTGTGCGGAAACTTCGTCTGCCTCGACGGCGACACGGGCGATGTTGTCTGGAGCGTTCCCATGCACGAGCGCTTCGGACTATTGAGCACCTTCGGCGGGCGCACCAACTTTCCGATACTCTGCGACGACCTGGTCATTGCCAGCGGCATCGTCATCGGCTGGGGCGAAATGGCCCGGCCCGTGCACGCCTTCGTCGGATTCGACAAGAGCACCGGCGAAGTCGTTTGGTATCGCGGCACCCGAGTACTGCCCTATGACACTTCGTACAGCGCCCCGTCGATTAAGGTGCTTGCGGGCCAGAAGGCATTGGTAGTCGGGTCGGGCGACGGGGCGGTATGGGCCCTTCAGCCGCGCACCGGCGAGGAGATCTGGCACTTCGATTTTTCTCGTCGTGGGCTGAACGTGCCGCCGTTGGTGGTCGGCAACACGGTCTACGCCGGGCACAGCGAAGAGAACATCGTCGGTGTCGCCTTGGGAGCCGTGGTGGCCATCGACGGCACCGGGAGGGGGAACATCACCCCATCCGGCGCTCTGTGGCGCGTCCCCGGGCTTATGATGGGCAAGACCGCTCCCGCCATGGTCGACGACATGCTCTTTTGCCTGGAAGATTCGGCCAAGCTGCATGTGGTCGACGCCAAGACGGGCGAACCGATCGGTCGCCAGTTGGGGTTGGGCACCATGATGCGCGCCAGCCCTCTATACGCCGACGGCAAATTGTTTGTGATCGAGGCCAATGGACGCTGGTACGTGATCGAGCCCGACATGCGCGCCGGCGCCCGCATCGTCAGCCGCGGCCGCTTTCCCGGCGAGGAGTGCAGTGCCTCGCCGATCTGCTCACATGGGCGGCTGTACCTGACAACCTCGGGCGGCATTTACTGCATCGAGGACAAATCGAAGAAGCCGTCGTTCGAGCTTCCGCCTGATGAGCCGACCGAGTCGCCGGTCGAGGACGACCCCAAGGTGGCCCACGTGCAGGTGGTGCCCGCCGACGTGCTGATGAAGCCGGGCGAGAGCGTGCAATTCCACGTGCGGCTGTATAACTCGAAGGGCCAGTTCCTGCGCGAGTCGCCAGCGGCGTTTAGCGTCGACGGACCGGGCACCATTTCGGACGAGGGGCTGTTCGAGGCGCCGGCCGACGCGCAGCACGTGGCCGCGATCATCACGGCCAACGTGGACGGCGTCAAGAATCGGGCGCGAATTCGCATCGTGCCGCCTCTTCCGTGGCACTTCGACTTCGAAGGACTCACCGACTTGCCCATCACCTGGGTGGGGGCCCGCTACCGGCACGTGATTCGCGCCGAGGACGGCAACAACGTAGCCGTCAAGATCACCACGATCCCCAAGGGAACACGCAGCCGCTGCTGGTTCGGCCATTCGAACTTGCACGACTACACCATCACGGCCGACGTACGAGGGGCAATCACCGACGGCAAGATGCCCGATATCGGCTTGATCGCGCAGGGCTACGGAATCGATATGCAGGGCGCAAGCCAGAAGCTGCAGATTCGCAGTTGGGTTGCCAATCCGGTGCGTCGGGAAAAGACGGTCGACTTCGCCTGGAAGGCGGACGTGTGGTACACGCTCAAGTTCCGCGCTTCGGTCGAGGATGGGAAGGCCGTGCTGAAGGGAAAAGTTTGGCCGCGCGACGCAGTGGAGCCGGATGACTGGACCGTGGAGTTGGTCGACGACGCTCCCAATGTTCAGGGCAGCCCCGGTTTGTACGGCAACGCCAAGGACGCGGAGATCACGCTTGACAACATCGCGGTCGCGCCCAACGACTGACGGCCGCATTGCTCGGAACCTTCGAGAGACATCCCACGCCCGACTCGCCTGACCTGGCAGGCGGTCGGCCGCACAGGAATTATCGGAATCGAGAGGACGACCGTTCTCGTCCCGCCTTCCCCGCCCCCCCCATTCGGACCCGCCGCGACGGTCGGCGGGCCGCATCTGTTCACGGAGTGAAAACCCGCCATGAACTCGAATCCCACCTGCTGTAGGAACGGTTGGCGAGGCACCTGGCTATTCATCGCCGCGGTAGCGATTGGATTTGTCGCATCGTGCCTCGTCGCCGGCTGCAATTACCAGAACTCGGCAAGCTCACCCGGCAATAGTTCGACTGCATCGGGCAAAACCGCCAGCGGGGACGCAAGCAAGAGCGGCGCCACTTCAGGGAAAGAGGACAGCAAAACCGTAAGCAAGAACGCGAACAAAAGCGGCGGCGAAAACGCAACCAAGAACGGCGACAATGCCGCGGGCGAAGGCAACGGCGAAACCGCCAGCGGGAACAACGGCGAAAAGGACGGGGTTACCCAGACCGAAGACAACTCTGCTGCCAACGACGGGAACGGCACTAAGAACGGCGATGAAACCACCAGCGGCGGCGGTGAAAACACCAACGGCGGTAACGACGCCACCAACGACCAGGGATCGTCCACGTCGTCGGGTGCCTCGAATGCCGACGCCGTCGACAAGTTGGCCAATCCGGTATTGGAGCCCGGCGATTGGAATCAGTGGCTCGGCTCGCGGTTCCGCAACAACGTTCCCGTAGCCACGAACATCCCCACCGAGTGGGACGTCGGCGCGTTCGACCGCAAGACCGGCGCGTGGGAGCCGGAAACCGCGCACAACATCAAGTGGGTGGCGGCCCTGGGAAGCCAAAGCTACGGCAACCCGGTCATTGCCGATGGCCGCGTGTATGCCGGCACCAACAACGGTAACGGGTATCTCGCTCGGTATCCCTACGACGTCGATCTTGGCTGCTTGCTCTGCTTTCGCGAAGCCGACGGCAAGCTCCTTTGGCAGCACTCCAGCGAGAAGCTCCCCACGGGACGCGTGCACGACTGGGAGTTGCAAGGCATCTGCGCGACGCCGTTGGTTGAGGGGAAGCGACTGTGGTTCGTCAGCAGCCGCGGAAAGGTGATCTGCCTCGATACGGAAGGCTATTACGATAACGAAGACGACGGCCCCGTTACCGCCGAGCGGGCCCGCATCTTTCTGGCCGACCTCACGCTGCACGCCGGATTGGACGACGGACTGGTTTCCGACGGCCTGCGGGCAGCCTTCGCCACGGCGGGGGTCGAGTTGGATGCCGTGTCGGTGGAAACCGTCACCGAGGGGCAGGAGTGGACCCTGATTACCGGCCAGTTCGACGACGAAGCACCCCGTTACAACATCAAGCTGGCCGACGGGCAGGTCGTTGTCACCGCTCCAGCGGCCGCCGAGGGAGAAGAGCCCCGCGAGATCATACGCACCGACGACCGGCTGACCACCGGCCTGGAAGAGGGCAAGCTGCATCCAATACTCGTGGCCCTTTATCAGCGAAGCGGCGAAACGCTGGCCGAATCGCCCCGCGTCGAACAGGTGACACCGGGCCGTAAGTGGTCGATGAAGTCCGAGGTGAACGGCATCGAGCGGGAGTTCACCATCGAGATCGCCGGACCGCGGATCACGTCGTTCAAGGTCGTCACGACCGACGACAAGCTCGAAGCCGACACGGTGTGGGAGCTGGACATGATGCGCGAGCTGGGCGTCTCGCAGCACAACATGTGCAGTTGCTCGGTCACTTCGCTGGGCGACATCCTATTTGTCATCACGGGTAACGGCGTGGACGAATCGCACGCCAACATTCCCGCTCCCGACGCGCCCAGCTTCCTGGCGCTCGACAAGAACACCGGAGAAGTGTTCTGGACCGACAATTCCCCCGGCTTGAACATCCTGCACGGCCAGTGGTCCTCGCCCACCGTGGCGGAGTTGGGCGGAGTGCCGCAAGCGTTATTCGCCGGCGGAGATGGTTGGCTGTACAGCTTCCGTGCCGATCGAGGCAAGGACGGCAAGCCGGAGTTCCTTTGGAAATTCGACGCGAATCCCAAAACGTCGAAGTACTCACTCAGCGGGTCTGCCACTCGTAATATCCTTGTCGGCACGCCGGTCGTTTACGACGGGCTGGTGTACATTGCGGTCGGTGAAGATCCCGAGCACGGTGAGGGGAACGGCCACTTGTGGTGCATCAATCCCAACCGCCGCGGCGACGTGAGCGCCGAGCTGGCAGTGCGGGTCGAGGATCGCACCACGATCATTCCCCACAAACGGATTCAGGCCGTGATCGAAGAAAACGGCGAGATCGCCATCGACAACCCCAATTCGGCCGTGATCTGGCATTACGAGGGGTTCGATGAAAACGGCGATGGCCGGCTCTCCTTCGAGGAGACCATGCACCGCACCATCGGCAGCACCGCGATCAAGGACGACATCCTCTACATCACCGACTTTAGCGGGCTGTTGCACTGTCTCGACGCCAAAACGGGAAAGTCCTACTGGACCTACGACATGCTGGCCCAGTCGTGGGGATCGCCGCTCATCGTCGACGGCAAAGTTTACGTCGGCGACCAAAACGGCGACATCGCCATCTTTCCGCTGTCGCGCGAACAGCACGACCCGATCAACGAAGTTTGGGTCGGCAGCGCCGTATACACCACGCCCGTCGTGGCCAACGGTACGCTGTTTATCGCCAATCAATCGTACCTGTTCGCCATCGCCAACCCCGACGAGCCGGTCGCGGGCAAGTAAACGCATGACCAAACGCGTGCTCGACGTGGGCAACTGCGGGCCCGATCATGCGGCGATCCGCGCGCTAGTCGAGCGTCACTTCGACGCCCGCGTCGTGCAGACGCACGCGACGGACGACACGCTGCGCGCACTGCGCGAGGGCCTCTACGACCTGGTGCTGGTCACCCGCAAGCTCGACCGCGACTACAGCGATGGTCTCGATGTGATTCGCGCGATCAAGGCCGCCCCGGCGCTGGCCGCCGTGCCGGTAATGTTGGTGACGAACTTCGCGGAGCATCAGCAGGCGGCGATGGGCGAAGGCGCCGAGCGCGGATTCGGCAAGGCGCAGCTCCATGCGCCCGAGACGGCCGAGTTGCTGCGCCCGTTTCTCGGCTGACTTTGCGGCGACCGTCGCCCAAGGACGCGGAATCTGTATCCCTGCCGGTACGGTCCGCGCTTGCGACTCGGCTCGACAATCGTCGAGCGAAGAACTGGCGGTCGCGCAAAGAATTCGTTATGATTAGCCGCCGTGTGGGGCCCAACTCCGGGCAACCACCCCGCAGGGATGCGCCAAGCACCAAACAGTGACGTTGCGCTATGGCACGTAAAGCAGCAAGTAGCAAGCAGTTAGGCGAAGAAGGCAAGGCAGGGGAGACGGCGAAGACGGCCAAGACGGCCAAGAAGAAGACCACTGCCCCCAAAGCGGCTCGCAAAACACCTGTCAAGCGAAAAAAGAGCTCCAAATCCGCGGCCAACGTGCGGGTGAAACTCTATTGGGGGGTATTCAGCCAGTCGCTCAAGCGGGTTGCGCTGTACGAGTTCAGCCAGAAGAAACAGGCCGACAAGAAGGCGGGTGAGCTGAGCTCCGCCGGCAAAGCGCCCCACTTCGTTCAGAAGGTCAAGGAGCCGGTCGAGGAGGCGCCTTGAGCCGTCGTCGTGGCGCAGGCAATCGTGGGGCAGACATTCTTGTCTGCCGGATTGCGGCGCATCGGCAAGCTGGAAAGCCTGCCCCACGTTTTTCCAGCAAGTATTCGTGCCAGCGAACGCTCGGCGAAACCGCAAGCGGAGAATCCTACTTCACCCGCGCCGGCGCGGCTATCTGCGCGGTGAGGCCCGGGCGGTCGGTCAATCCGTGGGCGCCGTGGCGGATTCCTTGACGACCGACAGATCGTGAAGCAGCCGCTGCAGCTTCTCGTGCCCTTCTTCGGTCTCGCGAACGATAATCGCCTGCCCCCTCGCCTCGTAACGCACCAGGGAGTTTCCTCGCCGATTGAGCGCCGCAGTGATCGTAAACACCATTTCCTGCGCCCCCTCGTCGCGGCGCAGAATGGGTGAAAGATCGTACACACCGACAATCGGATTCGCCAGTGCTGCTTCTTCCGACGTGATCAGGAGCACTTCGTCCTGCACCTGGAAGGTTAGCCCGAAATCTCGCAGCATCAGCCGCAGCGCGGATCGCAGCGAGATGTCCTTCAGGGTCCGCGAGATCGTTGTCGACGTGTCGACGTTCATGGCGGTCAGCGCCGGCGCATCGATCTCGATCGGAATGTTGTAAGTATGCTCAAGGTAGTCGATCACGTCGGTAAGCGGCGTATCAAGGAAATCGAGGGTCGCGGGCTCGTCCAGCACGACGCGGATTCTCATCTCGGCGTCGGATCCGAGCTTGTACACCTGCGCCCGCACCGGGACCGCCAATAGGCACGCGAGCACGAGCGGCGCAGAGTAACGCACTAGAATAGACGACGACATGACAGCCTCTCCTCTTTCTGAACAAGTGTTCCCGCCGAGCCGACCGTGCGGAAGCGTGGGCTGTTCCGTTTACCCCGACTCGTGCCCCTTCGCCCAGAATAACGTGCCGGCTCTGCGATAGCAACTTTTGCCCCACGCGGCGCTCCCTGGTGCGACGCGGTCGCACCGCGTTTGCGTGTTGCCGGCAAGCGGTTATGATGTTGGCGACGATTGTGGCGCCGGCGGCCGCACCCAAGCGGTTCGCGGGCCAGCATCCCCCACCATGCCACCGGCGGGTGAAGCGAGCGACCGATGAACCGATGGCACCGTACGGCCGCCCTCCTACTCGGCGGCGCTCTCCTGGCCGGCGGATGCGGCGGTCCCGGTGGCGAGCCGCAGGGGGGCGACTCCGGCTCTTCCGACGACGGTCTCAAGGAGATCGCCGTCAGCGACCTGAAGATCGGCGTCGGCGAGTACATGCCCCCTTTGGATGAAGGACGCATCGAGTTGGCTCTTCCCGAATCGTGGAAGTTTCTCAGCCGCCACGAAAGCTACGTCGTCCGCTTCTACCACGTCGATGCCAACTCGCTTCCCCGCATCCTGGTTACCGTCGAAGAGGACTCCTGGGATGCGGCCCCCACGGTGTCGCGCGAAAACGTGGAACAGTTCGCCCGATATGTGGCACGGCAGCTCGATGAAAAGGGCACGAAGCTGATCGAGCCGGTCAAGTCGATGATGATCGGGCCGACGCCCTGCGCCCGGTACGTGGTCGCCGGGAAATACCACGACGTGGCCGTCGAGCGGCAGGTGCTCAAGACGCAACTGGCCGACCGCTTGTACACGATCGAGCTGCAAGTGTTTGAAGGCACGATTCTTCGATACCGCGACGCCGGTTACGCCGTTGCGGCCAGCCTGCGGCCTGTGGCATCGGAATCGGCCGGTGCCGACGACGCGCTGGGCCACACGCCGCCGGATGCCGCGGCGACCCCCGGTGAGAATGCGAATTGACCCGACAGGGCGGTGCTTTCGAGTCCAGAATGCGACTCGGTATCAGGCGGCAACGTCGTAGGAAGATGGGGAGAAGACCCGGCCGGGCGGGGCCGCAATTTCCGCAAGGCGCTGGACATCGCGGCGGGCACTCGCTAAACCAGACATCACCCTGATCAACACCCTGGCGGGTCGGCACGCTCCGACGACGCAACATTCTTCGACCACTCTTAGGAAGTGCAGGCAACTATGGACGACCGGCTCAAGGCTCGCTTATACCCGGCGCTGATTGCATTCGGGCTGACCGTAATCGTCTTACAGTTGGCGTTCAACATGAACGCACTTCGCTTTTCGCCCTTGGTGTTGACCATGCGGATTCTAGGAGGCGTGGCGGTAGGTGTGTTGGTGGGGGGCATTGCGTTCGCGATCGCGCACTTCATGCAGAAGTAGCGTGCGCTGCCGTTGTTCTCGCGCACGCGGGATTCCGTAAAGGCACGCGGAATCTGCTTGCTACGGCGCGCGACAAACTTTAGGAAACGGCCTCGGTGCCGTTCCGGTGTGCCTCTGCGGCACCCAGCGCCGCGAAGGGCGTACCCAGCACGAGATGCCTACGGCACGGGGATGACGTCGTCCCCCTCCTTGCCGATGATGCGTGCGGCGTCGCCGGGCGGCGTGCTTCCCGTGTCGACCAACAGATAGCCGGCCCAGAAGAAGGGATGTTCGGCCTGGATCACGCGGTCGTGGGGAATGGGGCCGACACGCGGCTCCATTTCGCCGTCGACTTCGTTGCCCATGGTCAATTGCACGCTACGACGCCAGGCGGCCGAAGCCGGCGCATGCGGCAACTCCTGCACAAACTCGCGCGCCAGGTCGTAGCTCGTTCGGCCTCCCGTTCGCCAGCGGGCTAGCAGCGCCGTACGCGTGCCCGTCGCCATCAATCCGCACGCGGCCAGAAACAACTCGTCGCCGGTGCCACCGCGCTTCAAGCTCGATTCGGCCGACGTATGAAAACCGGGCAGCACCACCTGGTCGGGGCCGCCGAACGGAAGCGCAAGCCAGTCGGCCAGCGAACTGCCTGGACGGCCTTGATCGACCTGCATGGGCGACCAGTCGTACGGTCCTCGCGCGGTTTCGTCGATGTCGCTCAGCACCACCAGGCGATCGCACAGCGCCCGAAACGTGCCCGACGGGGCTGGCAGGGAATTCGGCAGGCGGTACGTGCCGGGCACGGCGTCGCGCAGGAGGGTGAAGCCCTCGTCCGCCAGCGAATCGGCATTGCTGGGAAACAGCTTGCCGACTGTCACCGCCGTGACCGCCAGCGGCTTGGTGTTGCGTCCGTCGGGTATCACCGTCGAAAGCGTGGGCGCGTATCGCACCCGCAAGCGATCGATGAGCGGCACCGCTCCCTTGCCGTCGTCGACGGTGAGCGCTTCGAAGGGCACGTACCACAGCGGCCCGTCGGGCACGACCACCAGCTCGTCGTACTTTTCCCAGTCGACGGCCTTGATACTGCCGAAGAGCTGCTGGGCCAACTGGGCGGCCGAATCCTTCCAGCTTGTATCGGCGAGCGAGTCGAGTGCGACCGGCTTGTTCTTATCGTTATTGCCCCACCCGCGCAACAGGGCGGAAAGCTGCGTGCGAACCTTGGCCGGCTCGGCGAGAACCCACTTGTCGTATCGGGTCTTGGTGACCGAGAACCCGTACCATCCGCGGCTCGTCGTAACGTACACCAGCACGATCTGCCGGTCGGTCATGGCGGCCTGAATGTCTTTCACCCTGTGCACGGGGGGAAAGCAGAACTCGGCCGGCTCGCGACGCAGTGCCAGCTCGTTGAGCATCAGCTCCTGGGAAGTGCAGGTGTCCGACA
>CAYQAJ010000047.1:10717-24311 GCA_964415245.1 uncultured Pirellulaceae bacterium
AAGCGGTGGCGACGCAGTTGATCGGCGATCTCCAGGGCCCGGTCGAACTGCTCGCGTTGCATCGCCAGCTCGAACCAGTGCTCCAGCGGCTGGGGGTGCGGCGTGGCGAGCACCGACAGCTCTTCCATGGGGTCGGTTTTCCAATCGGCAGTGGTCGGCTCGCGAAGCACCTCGGCAAACAGCAAGTCGGCTTCGCGCGGCGTCACGGCGCCGGCCAGGAACAGCTTGTCGCACAGCGCGATCTGAAACAGCCGCCGCGATCCCTTTTGCTGATAGCTCATGGCCGATGCCAGGGCCGTGGCCCCCGCGCCCGTATTGCCCTGCTGAAAACGCACGCGGGCAAGCTGGTACTGGTGGCGTGCCCCGGCGGCTCCCTCGGCCATGTCGCGGCGTCGCATGACCGTGGCCGCCTGGTTCAACAGCGTGGAGGCCGCGGCCGTTTGTCCGAGGGAGGCCTGGTTGTCGGCCGCCGTCAAGAGCAGCGAAGCTTGCGAGGGCCGCGAATCGCGCAACAGTCGCGAAGAGGCCGCCCCCTCCAACGGCGGATAGGGCTCTTGGCTGTTGGTGATCATGTGGTTGAGGGCGCCCTCGCGGAACGCCTCGTCCAACACGTCGTACTGTTCGAACGCCGCGGCGGAGAACGTCGCATCGTAGAAGTATTTGGCTGCCTCGTCGAGCTTGTCCTGCCGCTGCGCCAGGCGCCCTAGCTCGACCAACGCCAAACCGGTGAGCGGATGAACGTACCGCCCGCCGAGAAGAAGCGATTGCTGCAGCTCCGAGGTGGCCTGCGCCGGCTTCCCGGCCGAGGCGTAGATCATTCCCAACTGCGCCGATATCCACGCCTGCGACCAATGGTTCGGCGGGGCAGGGCGGCGAGACAATACGGCGATGAGCTGATCGGTCAGCGGATCGTACGGGCAGATCGGCCCCATGATCTCGTGGCGTCGGCTGATCGCCAGCGTCGTGCATCGCACCACCTCCTGCGCCCGGACTTTGAGAAAGTGCGCTTGCTCCACGACGCCCCCTTCGCGCAGCACGCGATCGTTATCCAGTCGCCCGAACGAGCACAGCATGGAGTCGGGGAGGTTGACCAACGTCGTGGTCCGTCCGATCGTCCCCCAGGTAAGCTTCCCCTGGAGCGACGCATTCGAGGCGGCGTTGATGGTCTCGGGGAACTGCACTTTCAGCAGCCAATTGGGATCGGACAGATACAGCTTCAGCGCGGCGTCGTACTGGTCGAGCGCCTTGCGCAGCTCGCCCATGTGGTAGTAGCACTCGCCGGCCATGGTGTGGTAGCAGATCGAATCGACCCAGCGGCCGTCGGTGCTGCGCAAGCCGCTGCGCGCGGCGTCGCCAAAAGCGTCGGCCGCCTTGACGTATTCGCCCGCGTAGTAGGGCGCGAACGCCAAGTAGTATGCGTCGGGGGGATACGTCTTAACTTCTTGCCGCTGCGCCCGGGCCGGTTCGCACAACGCGCTCCAGCACCACCACGCGACCAGCAACGCCGCCAGCCAGAATCCGAGACGCCGACGACCTTCCACGCAGGGTACCAGTGGCGACATGACGCTCACCTCCGCGATAGCAGTTCTGTTCCAAGAGGGAGAAGCGGGGCGGATGCCTCATACGCCGGACCGCAACCGTGATCCTTCGTTCAGGCTGCGAGCTCGGACTCCGAACCCAGAGTGCCAGAGAATCCTGGCCCCCTAGTTTCCCTAGCGTAACACCTCGCTCAGACCATCGGACCAATCATACCGCACCTTGCGGCAGGGGGCGACCATTACGCCCCCGACGGGGGGTGCGTCGGATGCGCCGGCGCCCACGCTAGCGGTCCGATCAGGCAAGGGGCGACCTTTTTGCCGAGTTCGTCAAAGTTACCGGTTGCGGTGGACGATAAGGAAGATGACGATCGTTCCGACGGCTCTGGCTGCGCCGGCCAGCCGCCGGTCGGAACAGCCACGCGCCGACCCGCTGGGAGACGCTCGAACCATGAAGAAGCACCGTATCCAAGGCTGGATGAAGATGGCTCTGTGTGGAGCCGGCCTTTTGGTCGCCTGCAGTTCCGTCGGCTGCCAACTCTCATCGGGCGGCCAACTGCTTCCCAGCGGTTACTACATGACCGACGACGTGCAGTATTTCGCACCGGGCCCGGAGATGAAGCTCTCCCAAGAAGCGGCGGCCATGAAGGCGTACAACGCCGAACAGGCACTCCGCGGCCGGTAGCAGAACACAGCCGGCCGTAGTTTCCGGGCCGGTTCTTGGCTGCAACCGCGCGCAAAAAGAAACCTCCGCAGAACCGGTAGCAACTCGAATCCGCACCACGGGGCGTCTGCCCGAGTGCTGGGACGCGAAGTGCTCCCGTTCTCCGGAGGTTTCCGTTCGTTGCGGTAATCCAAGTCGTTGCGGCAGGCGGAGCCGTCGGTCTGCTCTCGCCGCCACGCTGCTTTGCCCCGCAATTTCGCAGCCGCGCTAAAAGTTGTTGCCCTGCAGGCCCGGTCCTTGCAGCAGCCTCACCACCGAGCCGACGAGCTGCAAGATACCCTCTTCGACTTCGATGCGCGTGCGGGCGCCGTTCTCAATTGCCTCGCTGGTGATGGCCACGCGGTCCTTGCCGCCGGAGCGCTCGATGGCCGTCACGGCGAGTCCCAGCATGGGGTTATCCTGCACCGATTGGGCGAACTTCAGAATCGGCGTGAGCGCCACTTCCAAGTGCAGAGGAGAGGCCGTTGGGTCGGAAGCTTGCGCCGACTTGTCGATGGCGCCTTTGAGCATCTCCATGGGCTCCTTGCCGATGGCCACATAGAAGCTCTTCGGGGCCGTGCCCAGCACGATCTCGAACCGCTCGCCCAACAGGCGCCGCGCGTCGGCGTCGTCTTCGGGCACGGGAATGCTGATAGTGTGCAGGTTCACGTCGCCGTGTCGGGCGGCGTTGAGTTTCACGTCGGGAAAATCGGGCTCATTCTTGGCCAGGTCCACGACGCGGGCCAGCAGCCTTGCCGCCTCGGCGCCATCCGCCACCGTCGTCCCGGAGACAAAAGTAAACGAGCCGGGCTCCAGTACCAGCGAAGCACCAAAATCGACCTTTCCCTCCTCGACCGTGGACTGGATCAGATCCATCAACCGATTCACCACTCCCTTGGCGGCGTCCCGCGCCGCGTCGTCGGGAAGCGAGGCATCGTTATCAATCCCCTCCATCGCCTGCTGACGCGCAACGCCGACCAACGCCACGAGCTGCTCGACCGATTCCTTGGGCAGCGTCCCGGCGGAGCTTAACGTGACGGCGGCATCGGGCAAGCGAAAGCCAGCGAACCGGGTGGGCGAGTCCTTGACCAGTTCCAAGCGGCGGGCCAGGTCGGTGCCCGGCACGGCCGTAATCGAGATATCGAGGAATGTCCGGCGGCCGGCGCTGTCGACGGCCCACCCCAGCGTGATCTGGTCGCTGTCTTCAATCGTGCGGACGAGCGAATCCAGCGTGCTGCGGCCCAGCTTGTCGACCGCCTCGGGGTTGTCGCTGTTGGCGCGGGCCGTTTCCAACTGGCGCTCGAAACCCTCCTTCAGTTGGCTCACCGCCATGCGGCGTACTTCGGCGGGAAGATTCTGCATGTTGATCCGCGCGGCGAGAGCGTACTTGCCCTCCAAGCCGGCGAGCAGCGTCGAAGGGTCCATGGGCAGCGCCGTCAGGTTCTCGGCGCGGTCGGAAACGAAGGCCCAGCCTTCCTGCTCTTTCACGAATGCTTTGCGGTCCAGGCCGATCTCCAGCACGCCGTTGTCGCGTTCGACCGGCTCGCCGATTTGTTCCTTCAAACCGGCCAGCGCGGCCTTCAGATCCTTCACCGCCACAAACGCCACGGCGCGCGGTTGGTCGCCTTCCATCGTCACGTAGACGCCCGACGACTTGGTCGTATCCAGACCGTTGGTGTATGCCTCAGCGCTCAGCTCGAAAACCACGCCCAGGCTGGGCACACCGGCTGCCCGCGTTAAATAGCCGGCGTCGGCTTTCAGCGCATCGACGCTTGCCACCGATACCACGGCGACCGGTTCCAGCTTCGCGCCGCCGCGCTGCTGGGCGAAAGTACTGGCCGCCGGTGCGACGATCATCGCGGCGACGAGCGCCGCCAGACACACATGATTCAGGATTCTTTTCACGGGAAGACTCTCCTCGAATTGGTAGAACACCTTGGACCCGACGCCGCGCCCCCGAAGTGAGCACCGGCAGGTCCCCAAAAGGCCTGCTACGCGAACCGGGCACCACCGGCGCTCGCCATAAAGCATAGTACCCCGGCACAGGGCGGGTGGTTTTGGCCAACGAAAACCGGTTGTTCGATGGCGGGGGGGGCGAGGCCGAGAGTGTAGCCCCCGCTTCGTCCGGTGTCGGCTCCCTCCACCGACTTACCGTTCCCGGAAAACGATCCGCCCCTTGGTGAGATCGTAGGGCGACAGTTCGACCCGCACGCGGTCGCCGGGAACGATACGAATGAAGTGCTTGCGCATCTTGCCGGCCACGTGGGCCAACACCTCGCCCCCCGTGTCCAGCTCGACGCGGAATCGCGTGTTGGCCAGTGCCTTGACCACCACGCCTTCGACCTCCAGTGCTTCTTCCTTTTTGACCATGCACGACTCCGACCCAAATCGGGCTCGCACCGGGCTGGGTCGCGGCACCGGCAGGCGAACAATAATTACCTGGCAAAAAACCCGCGGGCGTTTACTTGGCACGTATGCCGGGAAATACCACCCAACGTGAACGCCAATCATAAGGCTCCTAGCGACTCTTCGTCCAGTCCAGGGCCTCCCCGAGCGCGTCCAACACGAAGTCGCTCGATTCGACGCCGACGGACAGTCGGATGGTTCCCGCGTCGATTCCCAGGGCCTTTCGCTCATGGGGAGTCAGGCCGCGATGGCTCGTCGATTCCGGATGGCTGAGAGTGGTCGATACCTCGCCCAGCGAAGGGCAGAACGGAATCCGCCGGGCGGCCTTGATGAACGATTCAGCCGCCGCGAGCCCCCCGAGCAGGCGAAACGTAACCACCGCGCCGAAGCGGCCGTCGAACTGGCGGGTTGCCAGCTTGTGGTCGGGGTGGTCGGGCAGGCCGGGGTAATCGACGTGCTCGACGGCAGCGTGGGCGGCGAGCATCTCGGCCACCTGCCGGGCATTCGAGCACGCCCGATCGACGCGAAGGTGCATGGTCGCCAGGCCCCGCGCCGACAGATAACAGTCAAATGGACTACTGGCCAGCCCCCAGGCCGACAACACCTGCGGTACCCGCTCCCAGGTGTTTTCCCCACCGCACAAGAGCCCCAGCATCACGTCGCTATGGCCGTTGATGAACTTGCTGATACTCTCCAGCACCAAGTCGGCGCCCAGTTCGATCGGGCGGCACAGAACCGGTGTGGCAAACGTGTTGTCGACGAGCAGCAGCGCACCTTTGCGACCACACAACTCCGCCAGTGCCGCTATATCGGCCACGCGCAGGAGCGGGTTGGCGATCGTCTCCACCACGAGGAGCCGCGTTCGCGTCGTAAATGATTTCGCTACCTGATCCAGATTCGCGGCGTCGACGAGCGTGCAACCGATGCCCAGCCGCGCCGCTTCGACGGTCAGAAGCTGCAGCGTGCGGCCGTACATCTGGTTGCTGGCGACGACGTGATCGCCCTGCGCAAGCTGCGACAACAAAGCCAGCGACATGGCCGCCATGCCCGACGACGTGATCGCCGCCCGTTCCGCCCCGTGCAGCTCGCGACATTTTTCCGCCAGCACGTCGGCGTTGGGGTGGCCGTCGCGCTGGTAGACGTAGCCGTCGAGCGTGCCTTCGAGGAGCTGCCGCGCCTGGTCGGGGCTCTCGCATGCCCACACCGACGCGGTGTAGATCGGCGTCACCAGCGGCTGCGTCGGCTGGGGACGAGGCGCATCGGGCCGCGGGCCAATATCGTCGGGTCGAATGGTCATACGATAGCCGCCACATTCATGTGGCGATTGTGTGCGTCAAATTGGTGTTCCGCGCGTTGCGAACCGTCGCCCCGCGAACCAGGTGCCGTCGATTGTACTGACTTCCCGCCGCTTTTCCCACGCGCCGCGCGCAACTACGCCTCTCGCGTCCGCACCGCTTTCGTCTATGCTGTTGCGATGCCTGCCGCCGCCACGCCCAAACGCCAGCTTTCGCTCTTCGATTGCGTTTGTGTGATCGTAGGCATCATCATCGGCGCGGGAATATTCGAAACGACGGTGAACGTTGCTAGGAGTGCGGCCAGCGGCTGGCAGCTCATGACCGCCTGGCTCTTAGGCGGGGCCGTCTCGGTCATCGGCGCGATATGCTACGCCGAGCTGGCGACTTCGTTCCCTCGCGAAGGAGGCGACTACGCCTTTCTCTCCCTCGCCTTCGGCCGCCGCGCCGGATTCCTGTTCGCCTGGTGCGAATACGCGATCGTGCGCCCGGCCAACGTCGGCATGATGGCCTTTGTGTTCGCCCGATACGCCAGCCAGCTTTGGCCGATCTCGATCGATGCGAACCGCCCGCAGTTCGGCTTCATCGTCTACGCCGCCGCCGCGGTGATTCTGCTCACCGGGCTGCACGTGCTGGGCGTACGTGCCGGCAAGTGGATGCAGAACGCACTCACGACCGTCAAGGTGCTTGGGCTGCTGCTGGTGGTAGTGGTCGGCTTGGCTCTGGTGCCCGCGGCATCGCCCGCTGCCGCGACGCCGGTCGCGCCGGCAAGCGGCGGTGGATTCCGCATGGCCATGGTCTTCGTGCTGTTCACTTACGGCGGATGGAGGGAGATTTCCTACGTCGCCGCCGAAGTGCGCGATCCGCGCCGCAACCTGTTGCGATCGCTGCTCCTGGGCGTCGCCGCCGTGACGATCGTCTACGTGCTAGTGAACCTGTCGTTCCTGCGGGCGCTGGGACTGGAAGGGATGGCCAAGTCGCAGGCGATCGCCGTCGACACAGTTCGCCCCCGGCTGGGAAACTATGGAGCCGGAGCGATCGGCGTGCTGGTCTGCATCTCCTGCCTCGGGGCCATCAACGGCATGCTGCTGACCGGGGCGCGAGTCAATTACGCGTTGGGGACCGAGCACCGGCTGTTCTCGTGGCTGGGGCGGTGGAACGCGCGGCTCGACACGCCGCTGCAGTCGCTTCTGGTGCAGGGGCTGATCACGCTCGTGTTCGTGGTCGGGTTCGGCTGGTACGCAAACGGCTTCGACCGATTGCTGCAATTCTCGGCCCCGGTCTTCTGGTGGTTTATCTTCATGGTGGGCGTTTCGCTGTTCGTGTTGCGCTTTCGCCGGCCTGACGCAATGCGACCGTACCGCGCGCCGCTCTATCCCTGGGTGCCGCTGGTCTTCTGCCTGTCGTCGGCGTTTATGATACTCGCCAGCCTCGAATACGCGCTTTCCGGCGGATCGTACGAAGCACTGCTCACCGTCGCGGTTCTCAGCGTGGGCTTGGTGCTGTGCCTGTTCGACACCCCGCGCGTTTCGGCGAAGAATGTGTGAATGCTTGTCGGTCGCGAAGCGGCAATGCTTGTGCCGGTTTTGACGACAGGCTGAGGCCGCCGCCGTCCGACATTTCTATAGGGCACTCCCACCCCCGCGCACCCGTTGCGCCCCCGCCCGTACATTGCACCCGCCCGCCGCCGGCTGAAGGCTGAAAGCTGAGAGCTGACAGCAGAAAACCGCGGTCCATCCAGTCCATGCCGTCCCTACCGTCCACTGCCCCGAGTCCGCAGCGCGTCGACTCCGGCCATCGTGCTGACGCCGACGGCGCGGTGGCAAGCACACGAAATCGCATTCAGGAGCTGGCGCAACAGATTGCCCAACTGGCAAAGTCCGACTGTCTGCCCGATGCGTTCTGCCAGGGGTTTTTGACGCGGCTGGTCGAGGCGCTGGGAGCTCGCGAGGCAATTCTCTGGCAGTCGAGCGACGTGGGCGACTCGGGCAAACAAGGCTTGCAGTCGAGCGAGGTCGCGAAGCCGCTGGTCGTGTGCCGCGCCAGCGCCGACGAAACCAAACCAACGATCTCGCCGCGACTCACTGAGCTGGTAACCGAGGTGCTTGCTGATGGCCGACCGCGACTCATACCGGCCGGCGAAGGCCGCGCGGCGTCCGACTCATTGCTGCTACTGGCTCCGATTGTCGTAACCGGGGACGTGCGCCGCGTCGTGCAAATCGCCCAGCGGCCCGTCGAAAGCGCGGCCGCTCAGCGCGGCTACCTGCGATTCCTGGCGCAAATGTGCCACGTGGCCGCGGACTACTTTACGGCACAGCGGCTTCGGCAGCTTTCGGAGTGGCAGGGTTCGTGGGGCGAAATTGAAGAATTCATCGCCTCCGTTCACCGCCGGCTCGACCTGAACGAAACCGCGATGGCCATCGTGAACGAAGGGCGGCGCCTGGCGCAATGCGATCGGGTGAGTCTCGCCGTTTGCCGCCATCGCCGCTGCCGTATTCAGGCCACCAGCGGCGTCGACTCGGTCGACCGCCGCGCTCAGCAAGTGTCGCGACTCGAACGATTGGCCGAAGCGATCGTGGCGACAGGTCAGTCCCTTTGGTATGCCGGCAGCGCAAGCGACCTGGCACCGCAGATCGAACAAGCTCTGCACGAATTGCTCGATCTCGTGCCGTCGCGCGGTCTCGCCGTTTTGCCGTTATTTGCGCCTTGCGACGATGACGCGGCAGCCGACGCCGACAATCGCAGTCGCGCGGGCAACCGTGTCTCACGCCCCATCGGCGCCCTGATCTTCGAGCAGACGTCTGGCGACGACCACACACTCCGCACTTGGGCCCCGCGACTCGCGCAGCATAGCGCCGCCGCCCTCTCCAACGCCTTGGACCATCATTCGATTTTTCTGCTACCGTTGTGGCGGCGGCTGGCGAAGGTGCAGGAGCGGCTCACCGGTTCAATTCCCAAATTGCTCATCGCGATTGCCGCGGTGTTCGTTGTGGCCGTCGCGCTATTCGCCATTCCCGTCGACTTCACCGTCAAGGCCACGGGCCGACTCCGGCCAGCGGAGCGGCGCGAAGTCTTCGCCGAAGTCGACGGCGTGCTCGTCGATGTCGAAGTCGATCATGGCCAGCAAGTCGAAACGGGCCAGGTGCTTGCCCGGCTCCGCAGCACCGACCTGGAATACGAAATCGCCGGCCTCATCGGAAAGAAGACCACCGCGCAGGAGCGCATGAGCGCCGTGCAGCGCGCCATGTTGGACGGCCGCCAGCTTGGCCCCGACGATCAAAATCGCCTAGCGGGCGAGCTGGCCGAGCTGCGCGAAGCGGTCGCCGGCGTGAATCGCCAAATCGCCCTCTACCGCCGCAAGGAGGAGCAGCTAACCGTGCGCAGCCCGCGCGACGGGCAAGTCGCCACGTGGCAGGTGCGCGACGCGCTGCTCCATCGCCCGGTTGTAACCGGACAAGCGCTCATGACCGTGGTCGATCCCGACGGTCCCTGGGAGATCGAGCTCTACGTGCCCGAGCGCCGCATGGGGCACGTACTCCGGGCCAGTAAGTCGTCCGAAGCTGAGTTACCCGTGCAGTTCGCCCTCGCCTCGCATCCCGGCACGCGACTCGTCGGGCGGGTGACCGAGATCGACACTCAGGCCGAGGTCCGCGACGGTGAAGGCAGCACGGTGCTCGTGCGCGTGGCGATCGATCGCGACTCGCTCCCCGACCTGCGCGATGGGGCGCAAGTAACGGCGCGAGTCGAATGCGGCCGCCGCTCGCTCGGGTTCGTGCTATTTCATGATCTAATCGAAACCGTGCAGTCGAAAGTCCTGTTTTGGCTGTAGGAAGAGGAATCGCCCATGAACCTTGCCAGCGTCGTTCTACTATCGGCCGTCGCGTTTGGCAGTCCGTCCGGTGCTTCCGCGACCACCGCCGCGAATACCGGCGACGTGCGACTTTCGCGTTGTTTGGTCTCGCTGATTGAAGACGTGCAGGTGCCCGCCCTTGAACCAGGGCCGCTGGCCGAAGTGCACGTGGGCGAAGGAACGCTCGTCCGTCAGGGCGAACGGCTGGCAACAATCGACGACCGCCAGGCCCAACTGCAAAAGCTGGCCGCCGAGCGCGAGCGCGACGCCGCGAAGGCGCGGGCGGAGAGCGACATCGAGGTGCAATACTCTCAAGCGGCGTTCGAAGTAGCTGACGCCGAGCTTCGCCAGAACGAAGACGTGAACGCCCGCGCCCCCGGTTCCGTTCCCGTCGCCGAGCTGCGCCGCTTGAAGCTCACGCGCCGCCGCGCCGAATTGCAGATCGACAAGAGCCGCCTCGATCAGCAGCTTGCCGGAATGACCGCCGCCGCCCAGCAGGTGGCCGTCGACGTGGCCGACGAGAGCATCCGCCGACGGCAAATCGACTCGCCCATTGACGGCATGGTCGTGGCGCTGTTGCATCGACGTGGCGAATGGGTCAACGCCGGCGACGCCGTGGCTCGCGTCGTGCGGATGGACCGCATGTGGGTCGAGGGCTTTTTGAGCGCCGCCGACTTCGATCCTGCCCAGATCGACGGGCACGCCGTCGAGGTGCGCTTCGAGTTGGCACGCCAGCGCACCGCGCAACTGCCGGGAAAGGTGGTGTTCGTCAGTCCGCTGGTGCAGGCGGGGAACAAGTTTCGCGTGCGAGCCGAAGTCGTCAACCGCATGGAACAGGGGCAGTGGCTGCTGCGGCCGGGCACCGAGGTCGATATGACGATTTCGCTCGGACCGGTGGGGCACGGTGAAGCCGTGACGCGGGGACACGGCGACACGGCGACGCGGTGAGGGGAGTGTCGCCTCTCGCTCCGCGAGAGGGCGTTCTTTCGCAGAACGAGATACGACAGGGCGACCGCAGGTTGGTGCTGGCGGATAGGAGTCCAAATCACTCCCACGCAGGCGGGAATCCAGCGATTGCCGCCCACGGAAGGATGTTGCATGAGCTCCCCAGCAGCCGCTTCCGACGCTCGCGCAGGCAAACCGCTCGCGGTGCGCATGCGGCCCGATCTGATCGTGCGGCGGCAGTCGTGTCAGGGGGCGGCGTCGTGGATCGTGAAGGACCCGCTAAGCCTGGCGTACTGGCGGTTCGACGACGAGGAGTTCGCGATTCTGGAAATGCTCGACGGCCGGTCGAGCCTCGAAGAGATCGCCGCGCGGTTCGGCCGCCGCTTCGCCCCCCGACGCATCACGCCCACCGAACTGCAACAGTTCATCGGCCAATTGCACACGAGCGGCTTGGTGCTGGCCGATGCTCCAGGCCAGGGCCAGCAACTCATGCAGCGGCGTCGGCAAGCCGCAAAGAGCCGGCTGCATGCCGCGCTGGGCAACGTGCTGGCGATGCGCTTCCCCGGCGTCGATCCCGATCGGTTTCTCGATTGGCTCCAGCGGCGTGTCGGCTGGCTGTTTTCGGCGCCGGTGGTCATCGCAGGGTTATTGCTCGCAGCCAGCGCGCTGCTGCTGGTACTGACCAACTTCGAGGCGTTTTGCGGCCGGCTACCCGCACTGCGCGGACTGTTCGCGCCCGGCAATTGGTTGTTGCTGGCGGTCGTGCTGGCCGGCACCAAGGTGCTGCACGAGTTGGGGCACGGTTTGGCCTGCAAGCGGCTCGGCGGCGAGTGCCACGAAATGGGTCTGATGCTGTTGGTGCTCACGCCGTGTTTGTACTGCGACGTATCCGACTCGTGGCTGGTGGCAAGCAAATGGCGCCGCGCCGCTATCGGCGCCGCGGGCATGTACGTCGAGCTGCTCATTGCGTCGGTCTGCACGTGGTTGTGGTGGTTCACCAATCCGGGGCCGCTGCACTACCTGTGTCTGAACGTGATGTTCGTCTGCTCGGTCGGCACGCTGCTGTTCAACGCCAACCCGCTACTTCGCTACGACGGCTACTACATCCTCAGCGACCTGGTCGAAATCCCCAACCTGCGGCAAAAGGCCAGCCGCCTGCTGACGGGCACCGTGAGCTCGTGGCTGCTCGGGCTACCGCCGCAGTCCGATGCGCTTCTGCCGCGCCGCCACAAAACATTGTTCGCGGTGTACGGCGTGTCGGCCGTCGTTTATCGCACAGTGCTCGTGGTGACGATCCTATGGTTCGTGTGCCGCGTGCTCGAGCCGTACGGGCTGAAGATTGTCGGGCAATTGCTGGCCGCGATCGCACTGTACGGAATCGTCGTCTACCCGCTGTGGCAACTAGTCCAATCGATTCGAACCGATCGTTCGAGGTTAGCGAAAATGAAAAAGCCTCGCTTGCTTGTGAGCCTGTCGGCATGCCTCCTGGTGGCGGCCGTCGTCGTTTTCGCGCCGGTTCCCTACCGCGTCGAGTGCCCGGCGTACGTGCAGCCGCGGGGAGCCGAATCGATCTACGTGACGGTGCCGGGCGTGCTGCGCGAGATTCACGTTGCCCCCGGCGAGCGCGTCGTCGCCGGGCAGCCGATCGCAAGAATCGAAAACGTCGACATGGAGCTGGCCGTCGAGCGGCTCGACTCCGAGCACGCCGAGCTAGAGGTGCGGCTCACGAGCCTGCGCCAGCGCAGCCTGGTTGACGAATCGGCCTCGCTCGAAATCGCGCAGCTCGAAGAGGCGATTGCCGCCGTCGAGCAGCGCCTGGCCAACCGCCGCCGCGATCTCGACTGGCTGATCGTCCGCGCGCCGGCCGATGGCGTGATCCTGCCGCCGCCCCACCGCCCAAAAGTCGACAACGCCGCCACGCTCCCCACTTGGTCGGGCCGCCCGCTGGATGATGCCAACTTGGGCGCCCATCTAACGGCTGGAACGCTGCTGTGCCAGGTCGGCGATCCCGGCAAGCTAGAAGCGGTGCTCGCCGTCGATCAGGCATACGCGCCGTACGTACACGAGGGCCAGCGAGTCGATATCCAGCTCGAATCGCGGCCCGGCCAACTTCTCACGAGTAACCTCACTCAAGTGGCCCGCGTGAACATGAAGTCCGCCCCGGCCGTCCTCTCAATGAAATCGGGCGGCGACCTGGCCACCTCCGCCGATTCCCACGGCCGCGAGCGCCCATTCAGTGCCACGTATCAGGCGAGCACACCGCTCGACATTGGTGACATCGGCGACATCAACGTGCCACTAAGCTCCCGAGGCCACGCCCGCGTCCACGCCGGCTACCGCCCGCTAGCCACCCGCGCCTGGGACACCCTCGGCCGCACGTTCCGCTAAGGTTCACGGCGACAGTGTGCCGTAAGAAAGATTGTTGCCGATTCGACGCAGCCCTCAACTGCTGACCGAGGAATGGCCCGAAGCTCCGTTTTTAAGCCAGCATGGCCCGCATCGGTTCCAGCGAGCGCTTGAATGGGTTGAGCACCAGGCCGAGAATCTCCAGCGTGACTGCGCCGAGAAGCGGCTCGTCGCCCGGCTCGCCCAGGATGACGGGCGTGTGCCCGTCGCCCTGCGGCAGGGAAATGTGGCACTCCGAAATCCCGCGCTCGACCTTGGTGCCGTCGGCCAAGGTGAAAGTCATCATGCGCTTACGCTTCAGGCCCAGCGCCTTCCAGTCCTTATGCGGAAGCAGCGTGTAGACGGCGCCGCTATCGACAAGAAACTCAATCGTGAGTTTCTTCTTCTTACCGTTGCTCACCACGCCTTCGATGAAGGTCAGTGCCATGCGAATGTCTCTCGGTGAGTCGGGGCGACA
>CAYQAJ010000048.1:0-23248 GCA_964415245.1 uncultured Pirellulaceae bacterium
GGCCGCAACGACGTGGGGCGCGTGGCCCAATTCGGCAGCGTGCAGCTCTCCGACGTAATGGTGATCGAGCGTTACAGCCACGTGATGCACATCACCTCGAACGTTACCGGCCGACTGGCCGAGGGGACCGATGCGTTCGACGCTTTGCGTGCGTGTCTGCCCGCGGGCACCGTCTCGGGCGCGCCGAAGGTTCGCGCCATGGAGATCATCGACGAGCTGGAGCCGCACCGCCGAGGTCCGTACGCCGGCGCCGTCGGCTACTTCGACTATGGTGGCAACATGGATACTTGTATCACGCTGCGGACGCTGGTCGTGCAGGGCAACAAGGCGTACATTCAAGTGGGGGCGGGAATCGTCGCCGACAGCGTTCCGCGGCACGAGTACCAGGAGACGCTCAACAAGGCGCGGGGGCTGCTGAAGGCGATTGAGATCGCCCAGCACCGGTCGCGCGGCTGATTGTGCAGCGGCGCCGTCGGACTTGGTGGGGCGGCGTCCATTTCGAGCGAGCCGCCCCTTCTTCCCCGGCACCCGCCCACTTGACTTGACGCGACGCGCGTACATATTCGGGGCTTCCCACGACCGGTCAGTTCGAAATGTAACCCGAAGCCTTAGCGAGGGCGAAGTGCCGATCGACCGAGCGATCTGAGAGAGGCAGAGTTCCCTCGCTCACGCTTCGGGTTACAGGCAGCAGGCGCCACCGTCCCAGGAGTACGCCATGAAACGCGCGAAGATCACCATCGTCGGTGCAGGAAACGTCGGAGCCACCACCGCTCATTGGTGCGCCGCAGCGGAGCTGGGCGATATTGTGTTGGTCGACATTCCCCAGACCGGCGACATGCCCAAGGGCAAGGCGCTCGACCTGATGCAGTCGTCGCCCATCATGGGTTTCGACTCGAATATCGTCGGCACCACCGGCTACGACGACTCGGCGGGGAGCGACGTGGTGGTCGTCACGGCCGGCATTCCGCGTAAGCCCGGCATGAGCCGCGACGATCTTCTAAGCACCAACGCCAAAATCGTCGGCGAGGTGAGCCAGCAGATCCAACGCACCAGCCCCGAGGCGGTGGTGATCGTGGTGAGCAACCCGCTCGACGCCATGGTGCAGCGGGCCTTGCAGGTGACCGGATTTCCGCATCGCCGGGTGATGGGGCAGGCGGGCGTGCTCGACACGGCGCGGTACCGCACCTTTCTGGCGATGGAGTTAGGCGTCAGCGTCGAGGACATCTCGGCATTGCTCATGGGTGGGCACGGCGACACGATGGTGCCCATGCCTAGCTGCACGTCGGTGGGCGGCATCCCCGTCACGCGGCTGTTGGCGCGTGATCGACTCGAAGCGATTGTCGAGCGCACCCGCAAAGGGGGCGGCGAAATCGTGAACTTGCTGAAGACCGGCAGCGCCTACTACGCTCCGGCGGCGGCCACGGCACAAATGGTCGAGGCCATCGTGCGCGATAAGAAGCGGCTGCTCCCCTGCGCGGCATACTGCGATAAGGAATACGGCGTCGGTGGCTATTACGTTGGGGTGCCGGCGATCCTCGGGGCAGGGGGGGTGGAGCGCGTCGTCGAGCTGGAGCTGGACCCCCAGGAACGCGCCGACTTTCAGAAGAGCGTCGATGCCGTCAAGCAGCTCGTTGCCGACATGAAGTCCCTCGTGGGGGACTAACGTGTCCTGCCGACAGCGGGCAACGGCGTGTCCGGGCAAAGCCACTGTCACCCATGTGGACAACAATGTCCGAGCCTGTCCACATCAAGTCCGCCGGCCCCTCGGTGACTCGTTGACAGATCCCACGCCCACGAAGTGACGCCTAGAAAGACCCCCGAACGGGTGTCCGCCGAAACGGTTTGACATTGACAGAACGATGGCTTGCACTTACAACGCGTGGCCATATCGTGGCGGCTGCCCAAGCCGGTGATACCATTCGGCTTGCTGTGCGGAAAGGGCGTCGTCGGTAATGCACTGAATCCATTGGGGGGAAACTATCACGCGATGAATCGCCTTGCAATCGGATCGCTCGACATACCGGCGCCGCACGATGCGTCGGCAATCGGCGAAGCGTCCCTACGCTCCGTGCGCCAGGGGGGCGCTGCACCTCACTCCCTGTTCGTTCCTCTGCACTACGAGTCCAACTACGCCTACCCGCTGCTCATCTGGCTGCACGGCAGCGGCGACGATGAGCAGCAGCTTCGCCGCATCATGCCGATGGCGAGCATGAGGAACTACGTTGCCGTGGCCCCTCGCGCTCCGCATCGCCATGAGCGGCGCGGCTTGGGATACGCCTGGAGTCAGACGCCCGGTGGCATCGTGGCGGCCCGCGAGCGCGTGTTCGATTGCCTTGAAATGGCGCGGCGAAGATATCACGTGGCGCTCGACAAGGTATTCGTGGCGGGATACGGCGTAGGCGGAACCATGGCCCTGCGCCTTGGCGTGCTCGACGGCGAACGATTTGCCGGAGCCGCTTCGATTGCCGGTCCCTTCCCCTCGTCGCACACCCCTTTGCTGCGACTGACGCAGGCGCGCTCCCTGCCGGTATTCATTGCTAGCGGGCGCGATTCGAGCACGTACCCGGTGGAGCAGACGTGCCGCGAACTGCGGTTGTTTCATGCCGCGGGATTGTCGGTCACGCTGCGACAGTATCCGTGCGGCGACGAGCTAACCGCCCTCATGCTGCACGATCTGGACGTGTGGACGATGGAGCAGGTGACGGGCCTGGCCATGTCCCCCTCCGGCGGCCCGGCCTTGCCGCCGGAAGCGGCGAACTGACCGCTGTCGTGCGCCTTTGCTTCGCTGCCGCGCGCATTATCAGCAGGTTGCCGGACCTTCGCTTCTTGCCAGTTCCTCCTCGTTGCGTACTTGCGGTGCAAGCGCCACATGAATGCGGCGGCAAACGCCGGAGCGCCACAGGAAGGTGGCGGCTATGCAGCGGCGGACATCGCGACGCCTCTCCCTGCCGCAAAGGCGCATTGACACCTCGGTTGGATTTCGAGTAGAAGACCGCCGCTTATCCAAGATTCCATCGAGCGACGCAGCCCGGCTCGCACCACCAAGCGGCCGCGGCGGATGCCCTTGTTCGGATCGTTGCGGTCCGTTGGGTTTGCCGCAGTGAGCGGCGAAGGTGCGGGCTGCTGCGATTGCGGCGCTCTGCGGTTACTCGTCTCGACGCCGGGCACGGCGTAGTTCGCGACACGTCACGTCTATCGGCCAGTCCCGTCGCGCGGCGCGTTGCCGCGTAAGCAATCGATGGTAAGCGTGCGCCTTGATTGGCCGAGGCTCGTGCCGTGGCGTCGGGCGGCGCCGTTGTCGTCGTAGCGATCGGCAACAGTCGCAGCGCACCGGACGTCCCAACAGGGCAATGGACTCACCATGGCCGACGTGCAGCAACAGCAGCAGCGCAAAGACACCGATCGCGCCGATGGCGCGCCGGCGGAGCTGGCCCGCAAACGGCGCCTCGGCGATATGCTGCGCTTCGTGAAGAACGCACCGACATGGCTCCGCCAGAAACCGGTGCGCGGCGCAATCGTGGTTGGCTGCGTGCTGCTGGCGTGCATTGCTATTGCCGTATCCGGGTGGATGTCGGTGAGCGGCAAGGAGGGGGCTCAGGATACGCTCGACCGCGCTCTGGCCAGTTACAAAGCGGGAAACTTCGAGCGGGCCCGCGAGCTCGCCGAGTCGGCGCGGGACAGCAAATCCGCGCGAGTGGAGACGATCGGTGGCGCCGCGTTCGTATTGGGAGCAGTGACCGCCCGCCAAGCCGAAATCGAATGGAACGCCGAAACGCGCCGCAAGCAGTACCTGGTCGCCGCACGGTACCTCGACGAGGCGTACAACCACGGCTTCCCAGCCGAGCACGAAGCCGAGGGCCAATACCTACTAGGGCTTTCGTTGCACGAGAGCGGGCAATTCGCCAAGAGCGTTCCGGTGCTCCGCGACGCTCTCGAGTCGAATCCCCAACGCGCCTCGGCCTTACACCGGCTGCTGGCCAGCGCCTACTTTCGCCTGGCCGATCCCGATTCCGGCGCCGCGCTGCGCCACAACCGTATGTATCTGAACGATAACAGCCTCACGCTCGAAGAGCGACATGCGGCGCTGCTGGATCAGGCTCGCATGCTGTTGCGGCTGGGTGAGGCCGATGAGTGTCAGCAGGCGCTCGAGCAGGTGCCCGTCGACTCGCGACTGCGGGCTGACGCGCTCGTCATGCGCGGCCAATTGCACATGCACCTGGCCGAGAAGCTGTCGTCCGACCCGCGGTTGGTGGCGAGCAACGAAGCAGAATCGAAAGCCCGCGCCCAATACGATGCGGCGCTGAAGGAGTTGCGTCTGGCACAAGCCAGTCACACCTACAAGAGTCAGGCCACGCAGGAAGCCCAGTACCTGATGGGTCTCTGCCTCAAGCGGATGGGGGACGATCGGGCGGCCGAAGCGCAATTTGCGGAGGTACGCCAGGTGGCGTTTGGCACCAGCGTCGGCTTGGCCGCGTCGCTGGAGGAAGCCGACCTGCTTCGCGCCGCGGGCAAGGATCAGGAAGCCCTGGGGGCCTATCGCGCCATTCTTGGCCAGATCGGCGACCCGGCCGCGTTCAGCAATCCTTGGATCACGCTGAGCCAATTCCGTGACCGATTGATCTCGGCCTACGAGCATTACCGCAAGGAAGGGAAGTTCGAAACCGCATTCGATCTGGTCCGCGCGTTCGGTTCCATTTTTCCCCGCGACCGTACGCTGCACCTGGAAGCCGAGACGGACGTGGCATGGGCCGAAAGCCTGACTGCCGAGTCCGAGGCTGCTCCCCCGTCGCAATCGTCTCCGCTGGCGGCGCGGGCTCGCAAGCACTTTCGCGATGCCGGCAGCGCCTACGCGCTCTTGGCCCACCTCGAGCGCACCACGGCTGCCTACCCCGACTATGTGTGGCAAAGCGCCGACAGCTATCGGCGCGGGCACGACTATAACAACGCCGTGCGGATGCTCAACGAATACCTGAAGAACCCGGCCCGGCAGTTCATTCCCCGCGCTCTGGTGGGCATGGGGCAGTCGCAAATGGCGCTCGACCATCTGGACGAAGCGCTGCGCTACTTGCTCGAGTGCGTCGCCAGTTATCCGCAGCATCCCGATAGCTATCACGCGCGGCTCATTGCGGCCCAGGTGCACCTGGAGCAAGGCCGGTTCGACGAGGCCAAAGCGCTCTTACAGCATAACCTGCACAACGAGGCGCTCACGCCCCGCAGTCTCGAATGGCGCGATTCGCTCTTCGCGCTGGGAAGAGTCCACTATCGCGAAGCCCTCATGCTCGAGTCGCAAAGCCGGATCGACGGGGTCGACCGATCCGACCCGGACCAGGCGAAAGTCGGGCTCAAAAGTCTGGAAAAGTCCCACGTCGCTTTCCACGAGGCGATCCAAACACTTTCCGAAGCGGTCGAGCGCTACCCGCAAGCACCCCAAACGACCGAAAGCACGTACATCATTGCCGAATCGTATCGCCAGGCGTCGAAGTGGCCTCGCAAACGGTTGGCGTTCGTGACCATCGAAACGACGCGAGCCGCGCTCAACCGGCAGCTTCAGTCGGAGCTGCAAATCGCCGTGGACAGTTTCGAGACCCAGCTCACGCACCTCAACGAGCGGCAGGACAAGGGAGAGCTTTCGGTACTGGAGCGGACGATCCTGCGCAACTGCTACTTCGCCCGTGCCGACGCCCTGTTTGACATGGAACAATTCGAGGCCGCCATCGCGGCCTATTCGTCGGCCACGAACCGCTACCACGCGGAACCGGAATCGCTCGAAGCATTCGTGCAGATCGCCCGTTGTTATCGCGAGCTGAATCGGCCGATGGAAGCCCGGGGTACGCTCGAGCAGGCCAAGGTGGTGCTCAAGCGCATTCCGGCCGAAGCCGAGTTCACGCGCACCACGCGTTACAACCGCGAGCAGTGGGAGCAGTTACTCCAGTGGCTCAGTTCGATCTAGCGCCCGCCCGGCCGGAGGCGACCGATGCCCGATGTACCCAATCGCACTGAAGCGACCGCCGATCGAGACCGTGGCGGCGATCGCGATCGTGCCGGCGATCGACACCGAGCTACCGATCGACTGGCCGAGCTGATCCACGGCAAGCTGTCGGTGTTGACGCAGCTTCGCGAGCTTGCGAGGCAGCAGTTGGACCTGGTGGACAAGGGGGACATGAGCCGGTTGCTGTCCTTGCTCGCGGCCAAGCAGGCGCTGCTGAACGAGCTGGGCCGCGTCGAGCGTGACCTGGACCCCTTCCGCGACGAAGACCCAGTCGCTAGAGAGTGGAAATCGGCCGACGAGCGGCAGCGATGCCGACAGACGGCCGAGCAGTGCAACCTGCTGCTCAAGGAGATTGTGTTGTTGGAAACGCAGGGGGAGAGCGAGTTGACGCATCGCCGCGACGACGTGGCCGCGCGCCTGCAGGGAGTGCATCAGGCCGCCCAGGCGCACAACGCCTACACGGCGGTGCCTGCCGCGGTGCATGGTCCCTTTGACGTTAGTTCCGAATCCTGAAGTAGATCGGTTCTCCATTCATGAATCGCGTCGCATTACAGCGCGTACCGTCGTCATCTGCGGCTGCTGCCGCGCCGGCCGATCCTGCCGCCGCGCAGCTCGAAGCCCGGGCCGAGCTCGAGATTGTTCTGGGCGCCTGGCATGCCGCGACGGAACGGCTGCGACACACGCACGAAGCGCTGCGGGCCGAAGTGAAACGACTCACCGACGAGCTGGAAGTCAAAAACCGGCAGCTTCAGCGAAAGGACCGCCTGGCCGACTTGGGCCAGATGGCCTCGCACGTGGCCCACGAAGTGCGCAATGGTCTTGCGCCCGTCAAGCTGTACTTGAGCCTGCTCCGCCGCCAGTGCGAGCGGGACGCGGACAACCGCGACATATTCGGCAAGATCGAGGCGAACCTGATCGCGCTGGAGACCACCGTGAACGACTTGTTGCACTTTACCGCCCAGCGCGACCCGAACGTCCGCCCGTTCGCGGTACGCGAGCTGATCGACGACGTGTGCGGCTCGCTGGCACCGCAATTGGCGGCGCAGGGGATCGAGGTCGACGTCGACGTGCCTGGCACCTGTCGGCACCGCGGCGACCGCGACATGCTCCGCCGCGCCGTGCTGAACCTGCTCATCAATGCGTTGGATGCAATGCCGCACGGCGGCCGGCTGGATGTGATGGCCTGCCAGGCCGGCGATTCGCTCGAGATCGAGGTCGCCGATAGCGGAGCGGGCATCGAATCGGATGCCCTAAGCCGGCTGTTCGAACCGTTCTTTACCACCAAAAGCGGCGGCACGGGCCTGGGCCTGGCGATTGTGGAGCGGATCGCCGAGGCCCACGGAGGAACCGTGCGAGCCGCCAATTGTCCGCAAGGGGGCGCCGCGTTCACGCTGTCGCTTCCCGCCGCACCCGTGCAGACGCTGGCGCGAGCCGCGTAGAGTTACCCGTCGTGTTGACGGAGATTGCCATATGAGCCGCAACGAAAAACAGGTGAACCCCGACGCGGGTCGGATTCTCGTCGTCGACGACCACGCGCAGGCGCGGGAGTCGATGGGCGATATTCTCCGCCGTGCCGGGCACCGCGTGCAGTGCTGCTCCAGCGCGGTCGAGGCGCTCCAAACGCTCCGCAGCGAGCGATCGTTCGACGTCGTGCTCACCGACCTCAAAATGCCGGGCATGAGCGGCCTTGATCTGATTCGGGCGCTGCACCTGGAGCGAATCGAAACGCAAGCGGTCATGGTCACGGCGCACGCCACGGTCGCCTCGGCCGTTTCGGCCATGCGGCACGGGGCGTTCGACTACATTGAAAAGCCTTTTGACGTCGACCAGTTGGAGCAGCTTGTCGCCCGCGCCATTCGCCACGGCGCTGCGGGAGGACGGCGTTCTTCGGTTCCGGCCGTTGACGGGCACGCGTTGGCGGCCATGATCGGTAGCAGCGCGGCCACCGCGGCCTTGCGGCAGCGAATCGCCCAGGTCGCCCCCACCGACGTCACGGTGCTGATTACCGGCGAGAGCGGATCGGGCAAAGAGGTTGTCGCCCGCGCGATTCATGCCGCCAGCCGCCGCGCCGCGGGAGCGATGGTGAGCCTGAACTGCCCGGCGCTTTCGCCTCAGTTGATGGAGAGCGAGCTGTTCGGCCACGAAAAGGGCGCGTTCACCAGCGCCGACGTGCCGCGGACGGGACGGTTCGAGCTGGCCGACAGCGGCACGATCCTGCTCGACGAGGTGACGGAGATCAGTCTGCCGCTTCAGGCCAAGCTGCTTCGCGTGCTGCAGGAGAAGTCGTTCGAGCGCGTAGGATCGAGCCAGACACGAAGCGTGGACGTGCGCGTGCTGGCCACGACCAACCGCGATCTGCACCGCGAAGTATCGGAAGGCCGATTCCGCGAAGACTTGTACTTTCGCCTCGCCGTTGTCCCGCTGCACGTGCCTGCATTACGCCAGCGGCCTGAGGACATCCTCCCGCTGGCCGAGCATTTTCTCAACCTGGCAGCCCAGCGGCTCGGGATCGATCCTTGCCGCCTGAACAGCGACGCCATCGAGCTGCTCCAGGCCAGCACGTGGCCGGGCAATGTTCGCGAGCTGGAAAACCTGATGACCCGCGCTTCGGTCTTGTGCAGCCGTCAGACCCTGTCGGCTGACGACCTGCGGCCATGGCTGCTCGACGGAGGCACGTCGGTCCAGCCCGCCGCCAGTTCGGCACTCCCCGTCGGCGCTAAGCTGGACGATATCGAACGGGCGCTGATCGAAGCCACGCTCGAACATTACGAGGGCCACCGCGGCAAAACGGCCAAGGCACTGGGCATCGGCGTGCGAACGCTTGCCAACAAGCTGCGAAGTTATGGATACGCGCCGCGAACCAAGACTTTTGTCGGTCCCATGCCACTACGAAAAGCGGCATGAAGAGTCTCGTAACCCGAAGCGTGAGCGAGGGAGCTGAAGACGGAAGTCGGAAATCGGACGTCGGAGGTCACAACGCGAAAGTCAATGAGCTGATGGCTGATAGCTGAGAGCCGTTAGCGGCAATTCTTGCCGATTGGCGTCGGCAGGCATTGCCACTTGGGAAGCCGGCGAACTGGCGAGTCCAGGAAATGTGCGCATCGGGCCGACGGACAATTCACAAGCGAGGTCGCTACCAGACAATCAGTTGCGCACCTATGCCGACTCGCCGCGCGCAACCTGAAGACGCGTGGTGTCGGCGCAGGCACGTCAATTGCATACCGGCACTCAGAGGCTGCGCGTGCGCGCCGGAGCGCAAGGGAGGAACGGAAACATGCCCGGCAGCCTGATTCAAGGCACATCCATTCCCGCCCTGGAGGAGGTGATTCGGTTCACGCAAACGCGGCACGGCCTGCTCGCGGGCAACATCGCGAACCTCGACACGCCGGGCTACCGCGTGCGAGACCTTTCGCCGGAAGTGTTCGAGCAACGGCTTCGCCAGGCCCTCGACATTCAGCACCGCTACCAGGAGCCCATTACACCGGGGCTCGCCGAAGTGCCGGACAACGACCCGATGCGGGAGGTGCGCGAGTCGGTCAAATCCATTCTGTACCACGACGGCAGCGACGTGGGTTTGGAACAGCAAGTCTTGCAGATGACCAATAACCAGCTCATGCACAACTTGGCCATTTCGATCATGAGCAGCCAGTTTCGCCTGCTTCAAACCGCCATCAGCGAGCGGGTGTAGCGCGGCATATTTACGACGAGCAATAGGTATCGCGAAGAGGGGGGCACCAAATTCACAGGCGGCAACGGAACCGCAGCCCTCACGGACCGGAAGGATCGAAACCATGAACACAGCCCTGGACATCAGCACGAGCGGCCTAATCGCCCAACGCGCGCGACTGAACGCCATTTCCAGCAACCTGGCGAATATGTCGTCGCTGCGTAATGAAAAGGGAGAGGTCAAGCCTTACCAGGCCCGCTACACCGTCTTTCAGACCGACCCCACAGTCGGGACACGGCAGGGCGCGGTGGGGGTGAAGGTGGCATCGGTCGAAACCGAGACCATCGAGCCGCTGCTCAAGTTCCAACCCAATCATCCGCTGGCCGATTCCCGCGGCTATGTGGCCTACCCCAACGTCAACATGACCCGCGAGTTCGTCGACGCTCTGGAAGCGACGCGGGCCTACGAGGCCAACGTCGGCGTCATCGAAGTCACCAAGAATATGAGCTTGCAGACCTTGCGGATCCTGGCCTGACCGCGTCCTCCCCCGAATTTGACGAGAGGTGCGTATGAACCCGATTCAAGGCATCAACATCGCGCCCCCGACCCTGCCGGGTGCCGCCACGTCGGTAGGTTCCCCGGAGGGCGTCAAACCGTTCAAGAACTTTTTGGTTGAGGCGATTCAGCACGTCAACGATATGCAGCAGAACGCCGACAAAGCGGTGGAAGCTCTCGTCACGGGCGGCGACGCCGACATGGCCGAAGTGCTTACCTCGGTGCAGAAGGCCGACCTTTCGTTTCGCATGATGATGCAGATTCGCAATAAGCTCGTGCAGGCGTATCAGGAGATCAAGGAGATCCGCATCTAAAGCCTCATGAAATGGCTGGACGCCACACTCAAATGACCAATGCTCCAATGACCAATGCAGCTCGGGTTTGCTGGTCCTTCCGGCGTGGGGATTGGCGGCGGTCGTTGCCGGCGGACCAATTGGTCATTTGGGTTTGGTCATTGGTCATTGATGGGTCGATCGCGTCATGCCATTGAATCAAGTGACCGCCCTCTAATAAGGTTCTCCACGGAATGGACTTTCTCAACAAAGCATATCGCCAGGTCGCCGACCTGTTCCTTTCCATGACGCCTGCGGCCCGCATCACGGCGGGCCTGCTGCTGGTGGTGGTCGTGGTCAGCCTGGTGCTCATGTTCCGCTTCCGCAACAGCGGCGAGGGCGAATACCTCTTCGGCGGTCGCGACTTTTCGCAGAGCGAGTTGGGCGCCATGGAAACGGCGTTCGCCAAGGCGGGACTGAAAGAATCGGAGATTGTAGGTTTCCGCATGCGCGTCCCGCGGCTGCAAAAGGACCTGTATCTGGCTGCCCTGGTGGAGGGCAACGCGCAGCCGCCCGGTTTCGCCGACGTCGAGCAGGTGGCGGCGGAGGCAAGCAGCCCCTTCGAATCGCGTCAGCAACAGGAGACGCGCCTGAAGATTGCCCGGCAGAGCAAGATCGCCGGCGTCGTCGCCGGGATTCCGGAAATCGAGTCCGCCACCGTGCAATTGGACGAACAACGGTCCGGCGGCCTGCACGGGAAGGTAGAAAAAACGGCGCTCGTCGCGGTCAAGCCGTTAGGCAACCGCTACCTCGACGACGAGCTGGCTCGCACCATTCGCAACGCCACGTCGGGCGCGGTGGCGGGCCTCGATCGACGCAACGTCACGGTGCTCGACATAAACGCCGGCAAGACCTGGTCAGCCATGGGCGAAGACGGCCGTGCCAGCGCATCGGAAAGCGCGTACGCCTCGCACAAAGCCATGTACGAGCGCATGTGGCGCGACAAGATCGTGGCCATGCTGGCGTACCTGCCGGGCGTGATCGTCGGGGTAAACGTCGAGCTGGACCCCAAGCTGAACTCCCAGCAAAACAGCCGTAAGATCGATCCGCAGGCGATCGCGGTTTCCACTCAGGAAAGCGACGAAACTTCGACGGCCAGCGACGCCGGTCCCGCCGGTCGCCCGGGCGCTGCTTCCAACGGCGTGAGCAATTCGTCGGCAGTGGTGCAGACGCAGCCGAGCGGCACCAACGAGTTTGCTCGCGCCACGTCTCAGCAGCAATCGGTTGTGTCTACAACCGATCTGAAAACGACCGAGGCGGGGCTGACTCCCACGAAAGTGGGGGCGGTGATCAACGTTCCGAGCTCGTACTTCGTCAAGGTGTGGCGGGAGCAGCACCCGACGCCCGAGGGAGAAGAACCGGCGGCCCCCGATTCCGCGGAGCTGTCGAAGATCGAAGCGGAAACGACCAAAAAGATCGAAGAGCAGGTGGCCCGGCTCCTGCCCAGCCTGCCGGCTGGGGAAGACCAGTACCCGCTGGTGGTGGTGAAGACGTACCAGGATCTGCCCGCGCCGGCGATCGAGGAGCCGTCGACCACGAACAAGGCGCTGATCTGGTTCGCGGCCCACTGGCAGACCGTGGGGATGACGCTCGTGGGGTTAGTGAGCCTGATTGTGCTGCGGGGCATGATCCGCTCGGCAGCGACGCGCATGCCGCAAGAAGAGCCGGCCCGGCTCGTTGCGACGCCCGAGATCGCGGACGAGACCGAGTCCGAGGAGACGCCTCCCGAGCCTGTTCTTAAGCGGCGGTTTCGCTCGACCGGCCCCACGCTCCGCGACGAATTGACATCGATGGTGAAGGAAGACCCCGACACGGCAGCCAACGTGCTGCGTAACTGGATCGGCGACGCGGCGTAGCGATCGTCAGCACTGGCAACTGCGAGACGCACGAGTTCGCGCGACGCCGCCGGTCGCCACGAAGAAGAATCCGCCGCACGGTTCACGAGGAACCACATGGCCAAGAATGTCAGTCGTCCCCAAGGCAACGTCCGCAAGGCGGCGGTCTTAATCGCCTGTCTCGATCGCCACAGCGCCGAACGATTGTTCGAGCAGATGGGGCCGGAGGCAGCGCAGCGCGTCCGCCACGCGCTGGCCGAGCTGGGCGAAGTCTCGCCCGAAGAACAGCAGCGCGTGATGGAGGAGTTCTTGCGAGTCGGTCCGATGGTGCCCCCATCGGGCATGGCGGGCATCGAGCTGGACGATTCACTCGCCCGCAGACTTGCCGCGGCACAAGCATCCTTCCATGCACAGCAATCGGCCGCCGCGCCGCCCGAGGCAGACTCTCCCGCCACCGATGCACCGCCTTTCCGCTTTCTGCACGAAGCGGCGGGGGAAACACTTGCCGCGTTCCTTCGTTACGAGCATCCGCAGACCATCGCCGTGGTGGTATCGCACCTGCAGCCGCGTCGTGCGGCCGACTTGCTGGGTCGTCTGGACGGCGCACTGCAGGTCGACGTGCTGCGTCGCATCGCCGAGCTGGACGAGGCCGATCCGGAAGTGGTGCGCGACGTGGAGCGGGAGCTGCATTCACTTCTTTCCAACGAGATTCGCACGGTGCAACGGCGGTCGGCCGGTTTGGTTGCCGTGAGCGCGATCCTCGCCGCGGCCGAGCAGTCGGAGCGCCGCGAAATCCTGGCCAACCTCGCCCAACGGCAGCCGCAGTTCGCCGCCAGCATCGACCCTACGCTTTGGACCGAAGGTGCCGCTTCGCGTGCCCCCAACAGCGCGACGCACGTGTCCGGCAGCGCGACGCACGCGTCCGGCGTTAGGCCGCACGCCCTTGGCACGACGCCGCCCTCCTTCAGCACTGCTACGCATTCGCCCGGGCAATCATCACCAAGACGCGGAGCGCGCGACGGCGACAGCGACACATCCAGTTCGTCGGCCCGTCCACTTGCGCCGAACCGTTTCGACCAACGCTCGTCGCGCGAAGAGCGCATCGGGGGAATCGCATTTGCCGACCTGGTAAAGCTCGACCAGCGCGATTGGAACGAACTGCTCAAGGCGGTCGACCCGCAATCGCTGCTGTTAGCGTTGTCAGGCGCTCCCAGCGAGCTGCTCCAGCAACTCTCGGGTCAGTTATCGCCGCGCGAACGAAAGGAGCTGAATCGCAAGATCACCGCCCTCGGGCCGATTCGCCTACGCGACGTCGACCGGGCGCAGCAGCGCGTGGCTGAGACGGCTGCCGAGCTGATGAGCCGAGGCAAGATACGACTCGCAGGGGAAGGACGCACGCTAGCTGCGGCGTGACGCGGCCGCGCTGTCGACGGATCCAATGAACCACCAGGTACGGCTACCTGAAGACGAGCCACCATGTCGGAAATCATCAAAGCACATGGCATGAGCCGGGGCGGAATCGCCATCCGGCACACCGAGTTCAACTTCGACGACATGGCCGTCAAGGCGGACGTATATCTCGACGAGGTCCGCCGCCAAGCGGCGCAGATCGTTGAGCAGGCTCACCGCGATGCAGAGCAGGTACGTAAAACCGCCCAAGAGCAGGGGCGACAGGATGCAATGCAGGCCGCCGAAGCCGCGCTGCGAACCCGTGTCGAGCAGCAGCTCGGTACGCTGCTCCCGGCCCTCGACGCGGCCGTAAAGTCGATTCGCGACGCGCAAGGCGCGTGGTTGCGGCAATCGGAGAAGGACGTGGTACACCTGGCGACGGAAATCGCCCGCAAAATCCTCCGCCGCGAGCTCAACAAACAGCCCGAGGTCGCGCTCGATGCCGTGCGCGAGGCGCTGGAATTGGCGGCCGGCGCCCGGCACATCAACGTGCACCTGGCGCCCGCGGACCACGAAACGCTATCCGAGCAGGTACAGCTATTGGCGGCGGCGATCCAACCGTTGGCCGCGGCGGAGATCGTATCCGATTCACAGATCAGTCCCGGCGGCTGCCGGTTGACGACCGAGTTCGGGCCGATCGACATGCAGATCGAAACGCAGCTTGCACGGATTGAACAGGAGCTGGCCTGACCGCCACGGCTGACCCCGACATGAACGACCTTGCACGGCAACTCGATCGCGTCATGCCCGCTGGGCTCACCGGTAGCGTGATCCGCACCGAAGGCCTGGTCGCCGCGGTGGCCGGCTTTCCGGCACCGGTGGGCGCGGTCGTGGAGATCGAGCGTCAGTCAGGTCCCCCCATTTCCGCCGAGGTGATCGGCTTTCGCCAGCAGCAAACCCTCGTCTATCCACTAGGCGAAATGACGGGCGTGCGCCGCGGCAGCCGTGTGCGCCTCGTGCGAACGGCGCGATATCTGCGCGTCGGGCGGGAGCTTCTGGGGCGCGTCGTCGACGCCCACGCCAACGTTCTCGATGCCCGGGCGCTTCCCCATACGACCGAGCGCGTGTCCATCGAGCGCCGTCCCCCCGCTCCCGTCGAGCGTCCCCGCATCGACGTGCCGCTCTCGACGGGCGTCCGCACGATCGACGGTTTGCTCACCTGCGGCCGAGGGCAGCGGATGGGTATCTTTTCGGGCTCGGGCGTCGGCAAGAGCGTGGCGCTGGGCATGATGGCCCGGTACACCGCCGCCGATGTCAACGTGATCGCCCTGATCGGCGAGCGTGGTCGCGAAGTGAACGAATTCCTCGAGCGCGATCTGGGAGAGTCCGGCATGGCGCGGAGCGTCGTGGTGGTGGCCACGAGCGACGAACCGGCGATCTTGCGCGTTCGGGCGGCCATGACAGCGACCGCCGTGGCCGAGTACTTCCGCGATTCCGGCTCGGACGTGCTGTTGATGATGGATTCGCTCACGCGGTTTGCCACCGCGCAGCGAGAGATTGGCCTGGCAGCCGGCGAACCGCCGACGACGCGCGGGTTCCCGCCTTCGGTCTTCGCCATGTTGCCCCGGCTGGTCGAGCGGGCCGGACGCGCCGCACGCGGGAGCATCACGGCCTTCTACTCGGTGCTGGTGGAAGGCGACGACCCCAACGAGCCCATCAGCGACGCGGTGCGCGGCCTGTTGGACGGCCACATTCTGCTTTCGCGCAAGCTCGCCGCCAAAGGACATTACCCGGCAATCGACGTGCTCGAGAGCCTCAGCCGCCTCATGCCCGACGTAACAACGCCCCCGCAGCGTGCGGCGGCCGTCGCGGTCCGCGAGCTGCTGGCCGCCTATCGCGATCACGAGGACTTGATTTCGGTAGGAGCGTATCGCGCCGGAAGCAACGCGGCCGTCGACGCGGCGATCGCCCTGCGCGAGGAAATCGATCGATACCAGCGGCAAGCGGTGGAGGAGCAATCATCGCTGGAAACGGCACGCGACGAATTACTGGCCCTGGCGCAGCGGTGTGTCGCGGCCAAGAGCGTCGTGGCGAGGGCCACCGCTCCGGCTCTACCGGCCAAGACTACCGGCACCGTGCCAGCCACGGGTGCGCCAAACGCTGGCGCGCCGGCGGCCACAACGGCTGCCCGGACGCAGTCGGCGATGGCGCCGTCCGTCACGGCACGAGCCCCCAGGACAATTCCCACCAGGAAACTGACTGCCGTACCAGGGCGTTGAAAAGCAACGTGCCTTCACCGGCCAACCACTCGACTGAACCATGACTCGATTCCGATTCCGACTCGATACACTGCTCAAGCTTCGCCAGTCGGAGCGAAACGCCTTGCGCGAGCGCTTGGCCGATGCGCTGGTCGCCCGCCGCGTGCTCGACGGGCGCAGGCAGCAGTGGAACGACGAGCTCGACGCGATGCGCGAGCAGGCGCGCAGGTCCGGTCAGCCCGGCACGATCAATGTCGACACACTTTTGGCTTCGCATCGATACCACCTGATGCTTGAGGCGCAGGGGCGGATCCTGGACCAGCAGGAAGTGCAGGTCGAGGCCGAAATCGACCGCCGCCGCGCCGCCCTGGCCGAAGGGGACAAACAGGTGCGCGTGCTCGAAAAGCTCCGTGAGCGCAAACACACGGCGCACCAGCAAGGCGTGCTGCGGGCCGAACAAAAACTGCTCGACGAAGTGGCCCAGAGAGGCGGAATTCGGAAGGAGCAATGGCAATGAGAAAGATCGGAAAATGGATCGTCGCCGCCGTGATGTACCTGTGCGTGGCCACCATCGCCTCGCAGGCCATCGCAGCGGGCTGGCTCGTATGGAAAAAGGGACTCGATGAAGACAAGTTGTTCCGCATCCTCGCCATTGTGCAGGGAGTGGACCTCGAGGGCATTCGCGAAGAAGTCAAGAAGGAGCACGCGCCCGAAAGCAAAGAGCAGGCGGCATTCGAGCAAGTGGTGGAGGCGCGCGTCTCCCGGAGCCTTGACCTCGACTTGCGCGAAAGCGCCATGGACAAGGCGCTCAACGATTTGCGCGCATTGGAAGAGAAGCTCAAAACCGAGCGCTCACGGTACGACCAGCTTCGCAATCAGTTCGACGCGCGGCTCGCCGAACTGGAGCGCGGCTACACCGACACCGCCATCCGCGAAGTGCAGCGCACGCTGGAAGCCATGAAGCCTCAGCAGGCTAAGGACCAAATCCTGATGATGCTGGAGGAGGATGAAGCCACGGGCGCCGATCTTGCCATGATGGACGTGGTAACGATCCTCAAGTCGATGCCCGTCGACAAACGAAAGAAGATCATCGGCGAATTCAAGAACGAGGACGAACCGGACAAGCTGCACGAGATCCTGCGTCGCATTCGTCTGGGCGAGCCCGACGTGACGCTCATTCGCAGCACGAGAGAGAAACTGAACAAAGGCGCGTAATTGCAACGTGCCGCCTGGGTGCCGCCATGTCTTCCATACCTTTCGAGCCCACGGGGCGTAATTCGATCCTGGACGCTACGTCGCTGTCTCGCGGCGCGTTTGCCCAACCGCAGAGCGCCGGACTGTTCGACCGGCACCTGTACGGCGGCGACTCTCAGAGCGGACTATCCGCCGCGTCATCCCCTGCGCCGACCAGCACTCCTCAATCGACCGACTCGCAGAGCCGCCGCGAGTCCGCTTCGGAAACCAAGCCGGCGGAATCGTCCACCGCTCGGCCGCGCGAGTCCGAGAATCAACGATCCACGTCTTCCAGCGACGACGCTACCGCGTCGGCGAATTCCGATGCCGATGAGCCGGTCTCGGACGAGTCGCAGTCGTCGCCGGCCGATGCGCCATCAACCGATGCCTCATCCACCGAAGAATCATCGCCCGACGCGCAGTCCGTCGACTCGCTTACGGCCGATGACCACGACAGCGACGCATCGAAGGACGACGGTGAGCAGAGTCCGGCCGACGAGGCGGCAGCCCAGCTTGCGGCGGGAGCGGTGTTCGTGCCCTCAGCGACCGACAAGGCAACGGGCGAAACCGAGGCCGCCAGCGGGGCAAAGCCACCGACTGCGGACCTTGCTTCCGATTCCGCGCAGCAGCCTAACGGCGCCGCCGGCCGGTTGCAGGCAACCCAAGCGCCGTACGGGGCCAACGGTTCACAGCCATCTGGCGAGGGATTGGCGAAGGCGGCATCCGGCGAAGCGAACGGCGACGAAGCGAACGGTGATGTGCGGAACGCGACGCGCTTAACGGAAGACGGTGAACCGGGCGACGCATTGAAGCGTGGCGAAATCGCCGGCTCACAGGCCAGCGCCAATTCGCGCGAGGGCGCACTGGGGAGTCAAGGATCGGCCTCGCCCGACGCGGCAAGTGCGGCGCAGGTCGGCCAGGTCCAACAAAGCGAGCAAAAGAGCGGCAGCGGTAACGCGGATCGGCGCTCGCGGCGCCGGGGATCGAGTTCCACCGCAGATCGCATCGGCAAGACCGACGCGCCAAACACGCCCACGTCGCAGGCCGGTGACGCACGGAAAACGTCCTCAGACGCAGCGCGTGTGGAATCAGTCGTCGATGCAGGTCCAGTCGCGGAGTCTGCGTCGCTTCAGTCACCCGGTGCTGGCACCGACAGGTCCGGCAGCGTTGTAGGAAGTACCTTGTCGTCGGCGACGGATACGGGTACCGGTTCCCACGCCGGTCCGCGCGGAGCCGAGCCAAATTCGTCGGCACCCACACTTAGCGAGTCTGACCATGCTCGTTTCATGCAGCGCGTGGTTCGCGCCGTGCACTCGGCGCACCAGCGCAACGGCGAAGTTCGCCTGAGACTGAGTCCGCCGGAGCTGGGTTCGTTGCGGATTGCATTGCGCGTGGAGTTGGGGGCGATGACGGCGCGGGTCGAGGCCGAAACGCCGGAGGCCCGATCGTTGCTGCTGGACGGTTTGCCGCAGTTGCGCGAGCGGCTGGCCGAGCAAGGTATTCGTGTCGAACGCTTCGACGTCGATCTGCTCGATCGACAAGGCGAACAGTCGCCACAAACCACGACCGACAACAATCCCCAGCAGCAACAGCAGCAGTCGCCCAATCGCCGGACCGTAATGGAGCCATCGAGTGAACCGGTGCCAGGCAGCCCCAGTCCGGCCACGTCCGGGCGGCCGAGCAATGACGGAAAGCTGAACGTGTTGATTTGACCATGGCTTGGCGCGGTTGTGACCGCCGCCGTGGGTGGCAATAGGATTTTTAGTCGAAAGGATTCGTCATGTCGCGTCTCTCCGCCCTCAATCCCACGGCCACGATCCCGTCGCCGAATCAGAAAGGCACCGACCTTCGCGACGTGGACATGGACCAGTTTCTCAATCTGCTCATCGCCGAGCTTCAGAACCAGGACCCGCTCAACCCGATGGACAACAGCGAAATGCTGCAGCAAATCAGCCAGATACGCGATATCGGCGCCACCAATGCGCTCACCGAAACGCTCGCGTCGGTGATGCTTGGCCAGAACATCGCCACCGGCAGCGGCCTGATCGGCAAGCACATCACGGCGCTGAATACATCGTCGCAGAACGTCGAGGGCGTGGTCGATCGCGTGACGGTTCAAGCCAACGACGACGATGGCAGCAAGCACGTGCAATTGCACGTGGGAACACAGACTATCGACCTGGACCAAATCCGCGAGATCGTCGACGCGTAAGGCTATAGCCGAACCCATACGGCGTAACGACGATCTTCGGTTGGGACATATTCGCACAAATACAAATGCCTGTCGCGGCTTCCGCTTCCCCGCTCCCCCGGTAGGTGAGTCCGACAGCGACCCAGTTCCGAACCATCAGCCAAACCGACAACGGAGAACCCCATCATGGGTCTTGCATCCGCACTAACGACGGCCCTGACCGGCCTGACGGCAGCCGAAACCACCATCGACGTGGTCGGCAACAACCTGGCCAACTCCCAAACCGTGGGCTTCAAGGCCTCCAATGCGGTGTTTGCCACGCAGTTTCTGCAAACGCTCGGACTGGGTTCGGCTCCCACGGCGACCACCGGCGGCACGAATCCTCGCCAGACCGGGCTGGGCACTCAGGTGGCTGAAATCACGCCCGACTTCACGCAAGGTACGATCGAAATCAGCTCCAACCCTTCCGACCTGGCCATCCAGGGAGAAGGCTTTTTTATCGTGGAAGGGGCTAATGGCGAGCAGCTCTACACGCGCAACGGTATCTTCAAGACGAACTCCCAAAACGAGCTTGTCACCGTGACCGGACAACGGCTGTTGGGTTTCGGCGTGGACGAGTTCTTTGAGATCCAGAGGACACAATTGGTCTCCCTCGATATTCCACTCGGTTCAGCCGCCGTCGCACAGCCGACGCAAAACGTCTTTCTGCAGGGCACGCTCACGCCGACGGGAGACGTTGCCGACACGGCCGAGGTAATCCAGAGCTCGGTGCTGGGCAACGGTTCGGTGCCGCGTCCCGACGTCTTGGCATCGCAGATCGGCGTTGCGCCCACTCCCAGCTCCGCCGGCGTGACCGTTACGCACAACGAAGGAGCAGGTACGCACACCGAAGGCGACGTCTTCCGCTATCGCTTCGCGTTCGTCGACGCCAGCGGCACCGAGACGCTTCCCTCGTCGGAGATCGTGGTCACGGTTCCGGTGGGCAACGGCTTGGCCGACAACGACATTCAGCTCGACAGTCTGCCCACCGCCGGTGGCGAATACGCCAACGTGAACATCTATCGCACGGCGGCCGGCGGCGCCGACTTCTTCTTTCTCGATTCGGCGGCAGCCGGCGGCACTTACATCGACGATAACAGCGTCGCGCTTTCGGCCACGCCGTTGGACGAATCGACCATCGACGGCAACTTCAGCTATCTCGTCACCTTTTTTCGCGCCGGCGAAGAAGAAAGCCGGCCTTCGCTGCTGGTCGGCCCGCAAAACGTCGTCGATGGCCGCGTGCATCTGACCGGCCTGCCCACTCCCCCCGTTCCCGGGCCCGGCGACACCTTTCCCGCCTACGACACCGTTCGCATCTATCGCAACCTGTCGACCGACGCCAATCAGTTTTATCTAGTGGGAGAAGTGGCTCCCGGCGAAGACTTCACCGACAACCGCGCCGATGCCGACATTTCCGACCTGGGGATACCGGGAAACAAGGTCGTCGATCTGGATGGCCCGAAAATCGGCGCCAATACGCTGTTGGTCGACGTGTTGAAGCGAGACGGCCTCGATTTCGAGCAATTGTTCGAGGAGGGGACGCTCGCGTTCACCGGACGAAAAGGGGGACGTTCCCTGGCCGAGAAGGATTTCACCGTTACGGCCACGTCGACGGTGCAGGAGCTTCTCGATTTCATGAACGACGCTCTCGGCATCCAGACGGCGTTGGACGATCCCCAGAACCCCATCCCCGGTTCGCTCAACAGCATTCTCGGAGAGTCGGCCGCGCTCTCGCCAGGCGCGGTCATCAAGGACGGCCAGATTCGCATCGTCTCGAACAACGGCGTCGATAGTGCCCTCTCGATCGGCCTTTCGTCGTTCCGGCTAACCACGGCGGTCGGCGACGTTTCCACCCCCACCCTGGGATTCGGCTCGATCCAGGAGGCAGCGGGTCAAAGCGCCGTGGCCGACTTTGTCGCCTTCGACTCCTTGGGCATTCCGCTCAATGTGCGCATTACGGCCGTGCTGGAGGAGCGAACCGGATCGGCGACCGTGTACCGCTGGTTTGCCGATTCGGGCGACAACGACCCCGTCTCGGGGGCCGGCATTTCGGTCGGAACGGGCCTGGTGACGTTCGACGGCGAAGGCAACCTGGTGTCGACGAGCAACGCCACCGTGGCGATCGAGCGACGCAACGTCCCCTCGACGACACCACTGTCGTTCGTGCTCGACTTCTCTCAGGTATCGGGCTTGGCTGCGGCACAGAGCTCGCTGGCGGCCGCGCGGCAGGACGGTTCGGGACCGGGCACGCTCACCAGCTTCATCATTGGCGAAGACGGCGTGATCCGCGGCGTGTTCAGTAACGGCATCACCCAAGACCTGGGCGAAATTCAACTGGCACGCTTTGCCAACAACACGGGCCTGGAACAGCGCGGACAGAACCTGTTCGCGCAGGGTGTCAACTCGGGTTTGCCCGTCATTGGCAGCGCCGGCGCCGAGGGTATCGGCTCGATCGTGGCTGGAGCCGTGGAGCTCTCCAACACCGACATCGGCCAGAACCTGATCGACCTGGTGTTGGCGACCACGCAATACCGAGGCAACACGCGCGTCATTACCGCCGCCCAGCAATTGCTCGAAGAGTTGCTCAATCTGCGGCGATAGGCAATCGAGGCGGTACGACCCCTCCCGCGGACACCGAGACGCGAACCGACGCCGCTGCGGTTTCCGCGTCGCGGCGCCGGTTTCGCTATAACCGCTGGCCCCATTGCAGGTTACGGCTGTCGCAGTGCCCCGACTGCGAACGCCGTTTTCGCTTCTTGGGGGTCAGGCGTGACCTATGTTTGCCTAAACGCCGCACGTGCGGCGAAAGGGCAACGACATTGCGCGCCGAGCCGACGACCAGGCGCGATCCGCCAATCGGGGGCGACGCTGTGCGTACGGTCATCGCCGCCGTTCGAACATCAGCTTCGGAGAACCCAAAGTGATCAAGCTATCGCGATTGGATGGTGAGTCGTTTGTGCTCAACGCCGACTTGATCCGCTACGTCGAGTCGAGGCCCGATACGTTCGTGACGCTCACCACGGGCGAGCGGATCGTGGTCCGCGAGTCGATGGACGAAGTGATGGAGCGGGCCGTCCGCTACCAGCAAACCAAGCACCTGATACCAAGCCCGGAGGTTGGCCAGTCAGCGGCAAGTAGCAGACCAGCGCTTGCCGGTCAGGCTCGTTAGCATCCACGCTCTTTACGCACTCAGGTACGTACACAGTCCCATGGACTTAGCCACCATCATCGGTCTGCTACTGGCCGTCGTGTTGATCGTCGGCTCGATCCTCGCCGGCAGCGCGCCGGTGACCGCGTTTATCGATATTCCGTCCATGCTCGTCGTATTCGGCGGGGCGACCGGCGCCGTGCTGATGTGCTTTCCGCTGCGCACCATGCTGGGAACCCCGCGCGTGGTCAAAAAAGTGTTTTTGAACAAGCCCGAGGACGTACGAGCCTTGATCGATCAATTGGTGAGCCTGGCGGAGACGGCTCGCCGCGACGGCCTGTTGGCGCTGGAGAGCCGGCTCGAGTCGGTGGATAACGCCTTTATCAAGTTGGGCATCCAGATGGCGGTGGACGGCACGCGCCCGGAGGTGATCGAGGACACGATGCGCACCGAGATCGAGGTGATCAATTCGCGGCACAAGAACGGCCGCTCGGTTTTCGACACGTTCGGCCGGTTTGCGCCCGCGTACGGCATGATTGGCACGCTGATGGGTCTGATTATGTTGCTCAGCAACATGTCCGACCCGTCGGGCATCGGCAAGGGAATGGCCGT
>CAYQAJ010000049.1:0-9416 GCA_964415245.1 uncultured Pirellulaceae bacterium
GGGCAAATAAACGGGACAGGTCTAATTATTGACGAATCGGGGTCGCTCTGCTACGCTGCTGACATGCCTCGCACCGCCCGTGTTGCTCCTGGTGGAATGGTGTTCCACGTCCTCAACCGTGGCGTGGGACGCATGCGATTGTTTCTCAAGGATGCCGACTTCGAAGCGTTCGAGCGGGCGATCAAAAAAACGCTTGAGACTCGCCCGATGCGGATCTGTGCGTATTGCCTGATGTCGAACCATTGGCACTTCGTCCTGTGGCCCGAGCGCGACGGCGACTTGGGTGAATTTATGCAGAAGCTGACCATCACCCATGCCCGCAACTGGCAGGAGAATCGGCGACGCGTGGGTTACGGGCATCTGTATCAGGGCCGGTACAAGTCGTTCCCCGTCGAATCGGACGAGCACTTTTACCAAGTCGTGCGATATGTCGAACGTAACCCGCTGAGGGCGGGCTTGGTAGATCGGGCCGACGACTGGCGGTGGGGCAGCCTGTGGCGCCGGGAGCACGGCACGGCCAATGATCGCCGCTGGCTGAGCAAATGGCCGCTGCCCCGGCCGCGCCATTGGGCCAGGCTCGTGAATCAGCCGCAAACTGAGGCGGGATTGGAAGCGGTCCGCCGCAGCGTAATCCGCGGCCAGCCGTATGGCGACGACGCCTGGGTCAAGCGGACTGCCCGGCGGCTGGGCCTGGAATCGACGCTCCGCTCCCGCGGCCGACCGAAACAGAGCCAGTCGTGACACCACCCGGCGCTCCCACAAATTAGACCTGTCCCGTTTATCTGCCCCCCGCCGGCAGGCATCCGGTTTCACGGTCCCGCGCGTTATGCCGTGCTCCAGTAACCGCCGCGGGCGTGATCGAATACCGCTTCGCTGCCAAAGCGCGACGTATCGAATTGCCCGTTGCGACAAACCTCGTGCCCCATGACCCAAGTGCGTACCGGCCAGCCTTGCAGCTTCGTGCCGTGCCACGGGCTCCAGCCGCTGCGCGTTTCTTGCCGTTCGTTGCGGACCTCGTCGACCTTCTGCATGTCGACGAGCACCAGATCGGCGTCGTAGCCGACCACGATGCGTCCCTTGTTGACGATGTCCCACACGCGGGCCGGTGCGTCGCACATCCAATGTACCACCTGCTCGATCGTGCAGCGTCCGCGATTGGCCTGGTCGAGCATGAGAGCCAGTGAGTTCTCGACCGCCGGCACGCCCGACGGCGAATCGGGATAGGGCCGCTGTTTTTCGGCCAGCGTGTGCGGCGCATGGTCGGTGGCCACGACTTGGATCGCGCCCGACAACAGCGCTTGCCACAAGGCATCGTTGTCGGCTCGTGTTTTCAGCGAGGGATTCATCTGTGCCAGCGTGCCCAGCCGCGGGTAATCGTCGATGCTAAAGAGCAAGTGGTGCGGGCAAACTTCGGCTGTGACCAACCCACGATGTTCGGTAATGATCGGCACCTCGGCCGCGGTCGAAACGTGCAGAACGTGAAAGCGGTGCTTGTGCCGCCGTGACAGGTCGAGCGCCCGCCGCGTCGCTCGCACGGCCGCCTCGACGTCGCGAACTTGGGAGTGCTGGCTCACGTCGCGCAAAGGGGCGAGCCTCTGCGTATTGGCACGAATCGTGGCTTCGTCCTCGCAGTGGGCACAGATGGGGAGGGTGGCTTCGGCGAAGATGCGCTCCAGCGCGTCCTGATCGTCGACCAGCAAGTCGCCCGTGCTCGAGCCGATGAAGATCTTGATCCCCGGCGTGCGGGTGGCGGCCTTCAGCTCGGCGACGTTGTGCGGCGTCGCGCCGATGTAGAAGCCGTAATTCACCAGGCTGCGCGTGGCGGCCAGCGCGAGTTTCTCTTCCAACCGCGCCGCGCTCACTGTCGCCGGCTGCGTGTTGGGCATTTCGAGAAACGTCGTCACGCCCCCTTTAGCGCAGGCGCGGCTCCCCGTGTGCAGGTCTTCTTTGTGCGTCAGACCCGGATCGCGGAAGTGCACCTGGTCGTCGATCACGCCCGGAATCAAGAACAGGCCCGAGGCATCGACCACTTCGTCGGCCTGAGTGTGTGCGGGGGCGTCGATGGCGGCGATCCGCTCGTCCTCGATCAGCACCGAGGTGCGCACCACGCCCGTGGGGAGCACTGCGTCGGCGTTTTGGATCAGCGTTTTCACGGGGCGCGGCGAACTTGTGCGGCGCGGATGGACGATAGGGACAGTATGGACGATATCGACGATATCGGCGTTCGGCAACACGTGGCGGAGCACTGGCAGAGGACTGGCAGAGCCAGTGGTGCGCGTTGGAGCACGGGCACGCGCGAAGACACGGGGCCGCGGTGATGCGGCGCGTCAGCCGTGTAGTTCCTGCTGGCTCCCTTTGTCTTTCGGGGCCGCCGTTCTTTCCGACGTACCGGGAGCGTGACGTACCGGGACATCGGCCGTGCCGGGCACGACCAGCGGTCCGGCCGCGTTCTCTTCGATGATCCGCTTCAGTGCGTCGGAATCGACCGACTCGACTTCGATCAAGCGCCGGGTGAGAGCCTCGAGCGCGGGACTGCGCACTTCCAGGATGTGCCGCACCTTCACCACGCTTTCTTCGATGATGCGGCGAATCTCCTGGTCGATTTCGCGGGCTGTCTGCTCGCTGTGCGTGCGAGTCGTCTCTTCATTTCCGCCGATGGCCAGAAAGGGGGAGCGGGAGGTTTCGCGGAAGTTGACGCGGCCGAGCCGGCTCATGCCGAATTCCATGACCATGCTGCGTGCGATGTCGGTAGCACGTTGCAAGTCGTTCTCGGCGCCGGTCGACACGTCGTCGAAGGTGAGCTCCTCGGCGATCGTCCCCGCCAGCAGCACCTGGATGCGGCTTTCCAGTTCGCCCTTGGTCATCAGGTAGCGGTCGCCGTCGGGCCGCTGCATGGTGTATCCCAAGGCCGCCAGCCCGCGGGGAATGATCGAGACCTTGTGCACGGGGTCGGTGTTGGGAAGGCTGTAGGCAACCAGGGCGTGGCCGGCCTCGTGATAGGCGACGCGCTGCTTCTCCTCGACGTTCATCACGCGCTGTTTCTTCTGCAGGCCGGCGGTGACGCGTTCCACCCCCTCGTTGAACTCCTCCATGCCGACGGTCGATTTCTCGGCACGCGCCGCCAGCAGCGTAGCCTCGTTGACGAGGTTGGCCAGGTCGGCGCCCACGAAACCGGGCGTGATGGCGGCCACGCGCCGCAGGTCGACCGAAGGATCGAGCTTTACCGCCTTGACGTGCACTTTGAGGATGTCTTCGCGCCCTTGTACGTCGGGGCGGTCGACCAGCACGTGGCGGTCAAAACGCCCGGGTCGCAGCAGAGCCGGGTCGAGCGTTTCCGGTCGGTTGGTGGCCGCCATCACGATGACGCCGTTGTTGGAACCGAAACCGTCCATCTCCACCAGCAGGGCATTGAGGGTTTGCTCGCGCTCGTCGTGGCCGCCGACGATGCTGCCGCCGCGGCTCTTACCCAGCGCATCGAGCTCGTCGATGAAGATGATGCACGGCGCCTTGGCTTCGGCCTGCTGGAACATGTCGCGGACGCGGGCCGCACCCACGCCGACGAACATCTCGACGAAGTCGCTTCCCGAGAGGCTGAAGAAGGGGACGCCCGCCTCGCCGGCGATGGCTTTCGCCAACAGCGTTTTTCCGGTGCCGGGCGGTCCCACCAACAGCACTCCCTTGGGGATGCGGCCACCCAGCCGCTGGTATTTCTCGGCCGAACGGAGAAAGTCGACGACCTCCCGCACCTCGTCCACGGCTTCGTCGATGCCCGCCACGTCGCTGAACATGACACCCAGGTCTTCCTGGGCGTAGAGCCGACCGCGGCTGCGGCCGAATTGCATGGGGGATCCGGCCGCGGTCAGTCGCCGCATCATGAAGATCACGAGCAGTGCCACCACGGTCATCGTTACGATCAAGAGTCCGTACCGCTGCCAGACGCTCGGTCCCGCGTCGCCCGACCAGTCGATATTGTACAGAGTCAGGTCTTGGACGAGCCGGGCGCTCTCGGTATCCGACGTGGGCTTGTTGGTGCGGAACGTTACGCTGCGCAGCGAGGATTCGTCGTCGGGCGGGGGATTCTCGATCTCACGGTCGACGCGGCCGGTGATCGTGCGATCGCCGACTTTGACTTGCCGCAGATTGCTATATCGAACCGTTCGGGTCGTGTTGCCCTTGTGGTCCTTTTCGTCGACGAGGATGGTCCCCGTCTTCCCCTCGACAAAGGAGCCGCCGGGCTCGACGCGGTGGCTGTTCTCGACAAGCCGCAACAGATCGGGGTAGGCGATCTCCTGCACGGTGTAATTCATCAGCCAGAACACCAACAGGGCAGCCAGCCCACCGATGCCCAGCAAGTACCAGATGAGATTCTGTCCCCAGGAGCTTCCCTTGCCCTCGGGCGATTTTCGGTCGGGACGTTCGTCGTTCGACATGAAAGGCCTTCACGCGGAGGTTCCGCGCACGAGTGCACGGACGTACGGTTCGATAGATGTGATGACCTCATTATACACGCCCGTCCAGGGGGCAAGTCGGCCGCATGCAACGTAGCTGGATTAGCAAGAATTCAGCGGGTAGCTGAATTAGCAAGAATTCAGCCGTTGCAAAGAGCATTTCACCGAACTCTTGCGAGTTCGGCTACGATCCGCAAGTACGGCGGGTAGCTGGAATCGCACGAATTCAGCCGAGTCGAAGTCCGCCCGTCCTTTCGCGCTGCCAGAGTCGCTACGCGATCGCATCGCAACAAGAGGGATGTAACGGACGCGCGCGGCGGTTCGGGTTGTCCCCTGATTCGCGCGAATCTACAATGCCATGTCCGCCGAAACTCGGGTTATCGTCGCACTTTAGCACCTGTCGAACTTCCCGGAACGGCATCCCCATGTGGCGTCAACCCGATCGCAACCGATGACCAGCCGCGCCCGCAATGTCGCCATCTTCGGTTCGACCGGCAGCATCGGTCGCAGCACGCTGGAAGTGATTCAGGCGAGCGGCGGTCGGTTGCGGGCCGTGGCACTCTCGGCCAACGCGCGGCTCGACGTATTGTTGGATCAGGCGCGGTTGGTGCATCCGCGGTGGATCGTGGCCACCGACGCCGAAGCGGCGGCCGGTTTCCCCGGCAGTGATTTGCCAAAGGGAACGGAGCTACTGGTCGGGCACGAGGGGCTGCACAAGGTAGTCGCTGACCCGGAGGTCGATGTCGTGGTCGCGGCCATTGTGGGAAGCGCCGGACTGGCCAGCACGTGGTCGGCGATTGAGGCCGGCAAGACCGTCGCGCTGGCCAATAAAGAGACGCTCGTGATGGCCGGGCCGCTGGTGATGCGACTGGCGCAACAGCGCGGCGCGGCAATCGTGCCGGTCGACAGCGAGCACGGCGCCGTGTTCCAGGCCCTGCAGGCGGGCCGACGCGAGGACGTAAAGCGAATCGTTCTGACGGCCAGTGGCGGGCCCTTCCGCCGGCACACGCGGGAGCAACTGAAGAACGTGACTGTCCAGGAGGCGCTGGCTCATCCCACCTGGAGCATGGGGCCGAAAATCACGGTCGATTCGGCCACCATGATGAACAAAGCCCTGGAAATCGTCGAAGCCCGCTGGCTCTTCGGCCTGGAGGTGGATCAGATTGAAGTGGTGATCCATCCCCAGTCGGTGGTCCATTCCCTGGTGGAATTCCAGGATGGTTCGGTGCTGGCGCAGCTCGGCCCACCCGACATGAAGCTGCCGATCCAGTATGCTTTAACGTATCCCGAGCGGTGGGACGGACCGGCGGCCCGGCTCGATTGGAGCCGCCCCTGGGAGCTGGAGTTCGAGCCGCCCGATCGCGGGCACTTTCCCGCGCTGGACTTGGGTTATGAAGTGGCCCGCGCCGGCGGCAGCGCGGGTGCGGCGCTCAATGCCGCCAACGAAGCGGCGGTGGCGCTGTTCTTAAACGGCGGCCTGCGCTATGACCAGATCGTGCCGGCTTGCCGGGCCGTCCTACAAAGCCACTCGTTTGATCCCGACCCCACGCTTGGGCGCCTGCTGGAGCTCGACGCGTGGGCTCGTACGGAGGTGAACCGTTGGGCGCAAGTCTGCTAGATGCTGCGTTGTTTGCATCGTTCTGGCTCGAGCCGAGCTCGTACCTCGCCATGCTGCTGGTGGCGGTGGGTTTGGGCACGGTCATCTTCGTCCATGAGCTGGGGCACTTTCTGGTCGCCAAAGCGTGCGGCGTGAAATGCGAGAAGTTCTATCTGGGATTTGACTTCTTCGACATCAAGCTCGGGCCGATCAAGATTCCCCGTTCGCTGGTCAAATTCCAGTGGGGAGAAACCGAGTACGGCATTGGAATCATTCCCCTGGGCGGCTACGTGAAGATGCTGGGGCAGGATGACAACCCGGCCAACGCCGCCAAAGAGGCGGAGCGCATCCGCGTGGCGAAGGAAGCGGCGGGCGCGGTGGAAGGTGCGCGCGGCGAGAGCGCGAAACCGGCAAGCGATGTGGACACGGGGGCGAAGACGGCGACCGCTGCCGGTGGCGCGGAGGCAGCGACGCCGGATAGCGCGGAATCGGAAGCAGCGGGCGGCGAGGCGAAAGAGACCTCCGCTGCCTTCGAGCTCGATCCGCGCAGCTACCCGGCCAAGAGCGTCCCCAAGCGGATGGCCATCATCTCGGCCGGCGTGGTGATGAACCTCATCTTCGCGGTGATCTTCGCCGCGATCGCCTATCGCCTGGGCATGAACTATACGCCCTGCGTGGTCGGACGCACCAATCCCAACAGTCCCGCCTGGCGAGCCGGAGTCGAGCCGGGTTCCCGATTGATCCGCATCGGCGAAAAGGAGCGGATCAACGAACACCTTCGCTTCGACTGGGACTTGTTCAATCAAGTAGCCATGAACGGCGACGAGCGAGAAATGTCGCTCTTGTTCCAGCGGCCTGATGGCTCGCGGTACCCCGTTTGGCTCACTCCCGTGAAGTCGCCTTACGAGTCGTCGGGTTTGGCCGCCATCGGGGTGGGACCGCTGGTCGAGCCGAAGCTCGCCCGCGAGGATCCCGTGTACGCACATATGCCTGCTGGGCAGGCATCGCCCGGCTTCGAGCCGAAGGATCGCATCATCGCTATCCGCGTAAAGCGCGAGGGCGCCGAAAAGCTCCCCGTGAACGACTATCTCGACCTGCGGCGGATTCTGGCCCAGAACCCCGACAAGACGCTCGAATTCTACGTCGAGCGCCAGACCGACTCGTCAGACAACCTCGAATACCCCGATCCGATCGTCGTGGCGCCCCATCGCGCGCGGCGGCTCGGGTTGGCGATGGAAATGGGCGCAATCGTCGGTATCGCACCGAATACGCCGGCGGCCGATTCGGCAGCCGGCCTGCGCGAGGGGGACGTGATCGTAAAGCTCAACGGCGAGCCGGCCGGCGATCCCATGACGCTCGGCGACCGCCTGCGCCAGATTGCCCAAAAGGGAGACACGGTCGAGCTGGACGTCGTCTCGGGCGGCACGGAAGACACCCCGGGGCAGACCCGAATCGTGCGCATCGCGCCCCGACTCCCTACCGTTTACGAGACCATTCGGGCCAAGGGCGTTCCGATGTCGTCCGACGAATTGGGCATCGCCTACCAGGTGCTCAATCGCGTCGTCGACGTCGATCCGAACAGTCCGGCGGGCCGCGCGGGGATGCAAGCGGGGGACGAAATCGTCAAGGTCGAGTTCCTTCCCGCCGACGACGCCAAAGCCGAGCAAGAAAAGGAGCTGGCCCTGGACCATGAACCCATCGAGCTCGGCCCGGAAAACCTGCTCTGGCCGCACGTCTTCGAGATCATGCAGATGAACCTGCCCGACACGCAGGTCAAGGTGTCGTTTCGCCGCCAAGGCAGCGAGACGATCGAGCACGTCGTGCTTACTCCCGATGTGCCCGAAGGATCGTCGCTATGTAACGCCAATCGCGGCATTCGCCTGACCACGGTGACCGAAGTCCATACCGCCGAGTCGTGGGGCGAAGCGATTGGGCTCGGGCTGAGGCAAACCAAGGAAGACGGGTTGAAGGTCGTGCTATTCCTGGGGAGGCTGGTGACGGGAAGCATTCCGGTGACGAGCCTGGGCGGGCCGGGCACGATCGTGCTCGCCGCCACGAGTGAAGCCACGCAGGGTTTGCCGCGGCTGTTGATCTTTCTCACGTTTCTCAGCGCCAATTTGGCGGTGTTGAACTTTTTGCCGATCCCCGTGCTCGATGGCGGGCACATGGTGTTTCTTACCGCGGAGGCGATCCTGCGCAGACCCATCGACGAGAAATGGCAGTTGCGGCTGACGCTGGTGGGATTCGCTTTCATCGTGGGCCTGTTGGTGTTGGTGATCGGCTTGGACGTCTTTCGCATCGCCAGCTTTGTTGCCCGCTGACGATTGAGGGTGCCACCGGCCAACGTAGTCGGCCAGTGGATGCGGTGCGTGACACATGGGACATTCGCGCGGGCGCGCACACTGAATTCCCGCCTTTGCGCAAGATGACGGAAGAATGGCATGAGTAGTCGCCTGCACAACATTCGTGCGGTGCTGTTCGACGCGGTGGGCACGCTGATCCGCCCCCACCCGCCGGCAGTGGACGTGTATTTTGCGGCGGGCAAGCATTTCGGCTCGACGCTGACCCGTCAGGAAGTGGCGGCGAGGTTCGTTAAAGCGCTGCGCCGCGCACAGCGGCGCGACATGCCGTTGCAAGCGATGGCCGCGGGCAGTCGTGGTTCAGCAGCGCGCGGCGTTTCTGCCACGGCCTCCACTTCACCCACGGCCCGCGCCCCGCGGAGATTCAGCCGGCGACCGACCAACGAACGTAAAGAGCGGCTCCGCTGGCGTCAAATCGTGAGCGACGTGTTCGATGGATTGCCCAGTGCCAAGGGGCCGCTGTTCGAGCACCTGTGGGGCCACTTTGCCGACAGCCGACACTGGGCACTCTACGACGACGTGCCCGATGTATGGCGCTGGCTCAAGCGACGCGTGTCGGTCGTGGGAGTGGCGTCGAACTTTGACTCCCGCTTGGAGCAGGTGTGCCGGGGCCTGGCTCCCCTGTCGCGATGCCGCCACGTGCACACCTCGTCGTCGTTGGGCTGGCCCAAGCCCAGCCCCCGTTTCTTTCGCGCCATCGCTGGGCGCCTCGACGTGCCGCCCCAGCAGATCCTGCTGGTGGGCAACGATCGAGTGAACGATTTTCTGGGAGCGCGGGCCGCCGGCTGGCAGGCGCTATACCTCGATCGCGACGGGAAGTCGGATCGCGACGGAAAGTCGGCTCGCGGCACAATCAGCCGCCTCGATGCCCTCCTCGACGTGCTAGCACCGTAACGCTTCCGGCGGTCCCCTAGCGCTCCCCCGTTGTGTCGCGGGCGCCCCCCCCCCCCACCGGGCGGGGGGGCGGGGGGGGGCGCCGGGCCCCACCCCACACGGCGCCCCCCCCCCCCC
>CAYQAJ010000049.1:9426-20245 GCA_964415245.1 uncultured Pirellulaceae bacterium
CTGTACCGTTCCGGGGGGCCCCCTGGCGCCCCCCGGTGGTGTGGGGGTCTCCCGCCGGGGCCACGGGGCGGTGGCACGGTCGGGAGACCGTGCCACAACCTGAGCGTTCCGCCTCGCACCGCCGCACGCTTGCGATTTCGCCCTCTTCGAAGCGCCAAAACCCATCGGCGCGAAACCGCAACACCGCCTCATCGCTCTTGTTGCACACCGCTGGCGTGGGGTACGATGCCCCCGCAAAACCCGCACTTGGCCCATTGGACTCCGTCGCTCCGTGCGGCGCCAGCATGCGGCGCCTCCGGCGTGTTGGCAACACAGGAAAGGATTCCCCCGCAATGAGCATCACGCTGACGCAAATCGCTGGGCTTGTCGGCGGTCGGCTCTCGGGAGACGGGGGCATTCTCATCACGGGTGCGTCGACGATTCGCGACGCCCGCGCCGGCGACATTACGCTGGCCGACGACGCCAAGTTGCTCCGGCGACTCGACTCCTGCCAGGCTTCGGCGGTGCTCGTACCGCGGGACGTCGAGCCCGGCGACCGGCCCTACATTACCGTCGACGATGTACACAAGTCGTTCGCCATCGTGGTGGGGCACTTTCGAGCCCCCCGCCCCAAGCGGCCGATGGGCATCAGTCCACAGGCGTACGTCAGCCCCACTGCGCGCATCGCGCCCGACGTCGACATTCACCCGTTTGCCACGATCGGCGACGAAGTGGAGATTGGCCCGCGTTCGGTCATCCATAGCGGCGCGCGGCTGATGGCCGGCTGCCGCATCGGCCAGGATGCGGTCATCTATCCCAACGCCGTGCTGTACGAGAACACCATCGTCGGCGACCGCACGCTCATCCATGCCGGCGCGGTGATCGGCGCGTACGGCTTCGGCTACGAGACATTCGAAGGGCGGCACGTGCTGTCGGCCCAATTGGGTTACGTGGAGATCGGCGCCGACGTCGACATCGGCGCCGGCACCACCATCGACCGCGGTACCTACGATGCCACGGTCATCGGGGAGGGGACCAAAATCGACGACCAGGTGATGATCGGGCACAACTGCCGTATCGGCCGCCACAACGTCCTGTGCTCGCAGGTGGGAATTGCCGGGAGCTGCACCACGGGCGATTACGTGGTGATGGCCGGGCAGGTCGGCGTGCGCGATCACGTCGATATCGGCGACGGCGCCACGCTGGGGGCCAAGGCCGGCGTGAAGGACGATTTACCCGGCGGACGAGTCTATCTCGGTGCGCCCGCGATCCCCGAGCGCGAGCAAATGCACGTGATGGCCGCTTTCGGCCGCCTGCCCGAGATGCGTCGCCAGCTCAAGAGCCTGCAGCGCACCGTGGAGTCGATGACTCGCGTCGGTGAAACGAACGCCGCGCGGGATCCGGCCAGGAACGGGTCGGAGTGAGGGCCCGTGCCGGATTGTGCTCGCGCGGAGACGACCTTTCTCACGGTTCGCCAATATCCCGCCGATGAGCGACACCGCCCAGCCGACACGCCCGCGCGAGAGAATCGGCCTAGTGGCCGCGTGGGGGCGCTATCCGATCATTGTGGCCCAGGAGCTGCGGCGGCAGGGGTACGCCGTCTATTGCCTGGGAATCAAGGACCACGCCGACCCCGCTCTGCGCGAAATGTGCCACAACTACTGCGAGTCGGGCGTCGCGCGACTGGGGAGTCAGATTTCGTATTTTCGCAAGCATGGCGTGCGGCGAGCCGTGATGGCCGGCAAGCTGCACAAGACCATACTGTTCCGCCGCTTCTACTGGCTTCGGAACCTGCCCGACTGGCGCTTCGTGCGGACGTTCTATCCCCACTTCATCACGCGGACCAAAAACCGCAACGACGACGCCATGCTCACCGCCGTCGTTGAAGCGTACGCCCAGGACGGAATCAAATTCGCCCCCGCCACCGATTACGTACCGGAGCTTCTCGTGCAATACGGACAGATCAGCCGGCGCCGGCCGAGTCGTGCCCAGCGGCAGGACGTTGAATTCGCATGGCGTCTGGCCAAGGAGATCGGCCGGCTGGACGTCGGCCAGTGCGTGGCCGTTCACGGCCGGGCCGTGCTGGCGGTGGAAGCGGTCGAAGGGACCGACGAGTGCATTCGACGCGCGGGGCGACTCTGTCCGCGGGGCGGATTCACCGTGGTCAAAGTGGCCAAGCCGCAGCAGGACATGCGGTTCGACGTGCCCACCATCGGGCTGGGAACGCTGGAAGCGATGGTCGAGGCGGGCGGCAGCGTGCTGGCCATCGAAGCGCACAAGACAATCGTCATCGATCAGGAAGAGGTCGCGCGATTCGCCGACCGGCACGGCTTGGCGCTGGTCGCCGTCGAGGAGGGTCGCCTGGGCGAGCGAAGCGAAGCGGCGTGAGAGCGATCAGCGTTCCGCTCTCGGCCGTCAGCCGAGGATCTCCTTGACGACGTGCCCGTACACGTCCGTCAGTCGGAAATCGCGGCCGGCGTAGCGATAGGTAAGCCGCTCGTGGTCCAGCCCCAGCAGGTGGAGCAGCGTGGCATGCAGGTCGTGCATGTGCACCTTATTCTCCACGGCGAAGTAGCCGTAGTCGTCGGTGGCGCCGTGGGAGTAACCGGGCTTCACGCCGCCGCCGGCCAGCCACATGGTGAAACCCTGCGGGTTGTGGTCGCGGCCGTTGCTCCCCTCGACGATGGGGGTGCGGCCGAATTCGCCGCCCCACCAAACGAGCGTGTCCTCCAGCAGCCCGCGCCGTTTCAGGTCGGTCAGCAGGCCGGCAATGGGGCGATCGACTTCACGGGCGTTTCGCTCGTGCCCCGCTTTCAAATTGCTGTGCTGGTCCCACTTAAAGCTGTGCGACACCTGCACGTAGCGCACTCCCGCCTCGGCGAATCGCCGCGCCAACAGGCATTGCCGGCCGAAATCGTCGGTCGGTCCATCGCCGATTCCGTACAACTTCAGCGTGTCGGCCGTTTCGCCCGAGAGGTCGAGCAAGTTGGGGGCTACATTTTGCATGCGGAAAGCGAGCTCGAACGATTGGATCACGTCCTCGATGTGAGAATCTCCGCCGCTGGCCTGTAGGTGCCGCCGATTAAGCTGCTGGACGAAGTCGAGTTGGCGGCGTTGTTCCTTGGCATCCCCAGCGGCGCTGGTGGAAGAGTCGTCATGCTCCCCGGAACGACGCATATACGGCAAGCTCGCCTTGGCTACGGGAATGCCCGCGCTGCCGATGGGTGTTCCCTGAAACGCGGCCGGCAGAAAGGCGCTGCCGTAGTTGCGCACGCCGCCGTGGGTGCGGGGCGGGCAAATCGTGAGGAACCCAGGGAGATCGTCGTTCTCGCTTCCCAGGCCGTACACAATCCACGAGCCGACCGATGGCCGGACAAACGTGTTCTCCCCCGTGTGCAGCCGCATCACCGCCTGACCGTGCGATTGCCCGTCGGTGTGCAGCGAGTGAATCAGGCACAGGTCGTCGATGTGTCGGGCCACGTGGGGAAAAAGCTCCGACACCCAGCGACCGCTCTCTCCGTATTCGGCGAACTTCCAGGGCGATTTCAACAGCCGCTTGCTGGTGCTCTTGCTCAGGTTGACGGCCGGATCGAACGGAAGATCCTTGCCGTCGTCTTGCTGGAGTCGGGGTTTGTAATCGAACGTGTCGACCTGGCTCGGCCCACCGTGCATGAACAGGAAGATCACCCGCTTGGCGCGAGGCGGGAAGTGGAATCGGGGTTGCTTCTCTGTTCCGCTTTCCGACGCAGCCGCGGAGCCGCGCAGCGTCTCGGCGCACAATCCCGATAGCGCCAGGTAGCCGAAGCCGCAGCCGATCGACTGCAGTAGATGGCGGCGCGAGATCGACGTAAGCATCGGCGTGTGAGATCTCATGCTCAAAACTCGTTGCTCGTATGTGGCAGGTTCGTCGCGATTCGTTAATCCAAGAAGCGAAACTCGGTCGACGCGAACAGGCCGTGACACAGGTTGGTCCACGCCGCGAGTTCCGAGCCCTCACTGGCAGCGCGTGAATCGCGGCTAGCCGTCCGACACTCGTCCAGATACGCGAGCGACCACTCCATCTCACGCTCGTCGGGCATGCGGCCGAAAACTTGCAAGTATAATCGCGTCACTCGCGCAGCTTCGTCGAGCTGCGACTGGGCTGCCAGCGGTCGAGCCGCTTCTTGTGCGCAGCGGCGCACAAACGGGCTGTTGAGTAACAGAAGCGCTTGCGCGGGCACCGTCGTTTCGGCGCGGCGGCCGACGACCATTTCCGGATCGGCGAAGTCGAACACTTGCAGAATTGGCGGCAACTCGCCGCGGACGATCGGCAGGTAGACGCTGCGGCAGGTCGCCGCGTCGGTATCGAGGGCGTTGTCGTCGCCATCTTTCACCGCCGTTTCACCCAACGACGCGACCGGCGACTCGTGGCGCGAAAGGTCCAATTGCCCGTTTACGGCGAGCATCGTGTCGCGGATCACCTCGGCATCCAGTCGGCGGCGATGGGCCCGCCACAACAGCCGGTCTTCCGGATCGGCGGCAGCAGCGGCTGAGGCGGTGCTCTCGTCGGCCTGAGTGCTCGATTGATACGCGCGGCTGAGCACAATGGCCCGCGCGATCGCCTTTACCGACCAGCCGTCGTCCGTCAGTTGCAGCGCCAGGTAGTCCAAGAGCTCGGGATGGCTGGGCCGCTGGCCCTGGGTGCCGAAGTTGTCGACGCTGCGCACCAGCCCCTCTCCCCAAAGGTGCTGCCAGATGCGGTTGACCGCCACTCGCGCCGTGAGCGGGTTTTCGCGGTTGGCGATCCATCGAGCCAGCTCCAACCGACCGCTTTGATCTGGCGCAATGTTGGGGGAAACGGCCGGCGCCACGGCGGAGACGAAGCCGCGTGGCACTTCGTCGCCGAGCTGGTGGATGTCGCCGCGGCGATGGATGCGGCAAGGGCCGGGGTCGGAAACATCCTCGATCGCCATGGCAACGGGTGGTGGAGGCGGCGCGTTCTTCTTGAGCGCTTCGAGTTGCGACTCTTGCTCCTTGATGCTGCCCGCCACCCGAGCGATTTGGCCGGCCAACTCTTTTGCCTCGCGGGAAGAGTCGGACTCCGAGGACGCCGAGCCCTCGGCGAGTGCCGCAGCGGCGGCGTCCTCGGCGTCCGTTTCCAAGAGCGCAAGGGGCACAAACTGCACCGCGTCGGCAATGACATGGAAGCCCTCGGTGTCGGCGTTGGAGATCGTCACTTCAGCCGCCATCTCTGGATCGAATCGAAATCGGCCGATCGGTTTGAACAACCCATTGATCGGCGGCGCCTCGACCTGGTTTACGTGCAGCGTCTCGGTCCCCTCGGCGTGTCGCACCACAACGGGCACGCGCGTGCAGCGTCCGTTACCCCCCGTGTACGAGATGCGAACCTCGTACACGCCTGGCTCAGGTAGCTTCGCGGAGAACGTGACCGACTTTTCTCCCTTGCCGGTGCGGTCATCGTGAATGTACCCTTTGCCGACGTACGTGGGATTGTACGTCGAGTCCTTCCATTGGCCGACCAGCATGGCCTGGGTGTCGTCGACCACGACGCCCGCGAGCTGCGCGGTTCTCCGCATCGATTCGGCGAGTTGTTCGAGCCGCTTCAGCTCCTCGCGGTCTTTCTTCAGCGGCTCTTCGAGGGCGGCGACTGCCTGGCGGTGTTCTTCGAGAGCGGCGGCGTGTGCTTCGTCGATTGGCAGGGGGCGCTCCTTCCATCCCGACACGAACACGTTGTTGAGCTTGATGCCTTCGAGCGTTTGCGTGCTGCGAAAGATGCCCGACAGCGCATAGTAATCGGCTGTGGGAATGGGATCGAATTTGTGGTCGTGACAGCGCGCGCAGCCGAGCGTAAGGCCGAGAAAGGCGCGACCCGTGGTGTCGATCTGTTCGTCGACCACGTCCATCCGTAGCTTCTCTTTGTCGCGCTCGCTGAGCATCTTGGGGCCCAGCGCCAAAAAGCCGGTGGCGATGAGCTGCCGGGCCCGCTGATCGTCGTCGCTGGCCGGGAGCAAATCGCCGGCAAGCTGCTCGACGATGAATTGGTCCAGCGGCATGTCGGCGTTCAGCGCGTCGATCACCCAATTACGGTACCGCCAAGCCTGGTGGAAGGTAAGGTTCTGATCCAGCCCATTCGAGTCGGCGTACCGCGCCACGTCGAGCCAATGCCGCCCCCAGCGCTCGCCGAATCGAGGCGACGCCAGCAGCCGATCGACGACGCGCTCCCAGGCGTCGGGCGATTCGTCGGCCAGAAAGGCGCTAATCTCCTCCGGCGTGGGAGGGAGCCCGATAAGGTCGCAGTAGACGCGACGCAGCAACACGGCTTTGCTTGCCCGCGGGGCCGGTTGCAGACCCGCCGCTTCCAGCCGGGCCAGGACGAATTGGTCGATCGGGCCGTGCGACCACTCGGAGTCCCGCACTTCGGGCGCCGACGCGCGCTGCGGTGCTTGCAGCGACCACAATTCGGCTCGCCCGCCGTTGTTCGACTCCCCGGCGGTGGCGGTGTCTTCGCCCGCGCGCGGGTCGGGCGCGCCCATCGTGACCCATTTCTCGAAATCGGCGATTACCTTCTCGGACAGCTTGCCGTCGGGAGGCATCTGATAGTCTTCGTCTTCGTAGCGAATGGCCCGCAACAAGAAGCTATTCTCCACATCGCCGGGAACGACGGCCGGTCCGTTGTACCCGCCCTTACGGACTCCTTCGCGCGTGTCGAGCCGCAGACCACTTTTCAAGTCGTCCGCCCGGGCCGAGTGGCATTCGAAGCAATGTACCGCCAGCACGGGGCGAATTCTCTTTTCGAAGAATTCGAGATCGGCGGCGCTGACGGCCTCGGTTGACGGAGAGTTCGCCGTTTCCTCCTGAGGGGATTGGGCAACTGCCGGCCGCGCGCACCACAACACGAGCCCCAGTAGAAATGCGAAAGCGGCAAGTCGTAAGCCAGGCTGCATCATGGCCTCAAGCGCCACAGGCACACGACGCCCATGCGAAGGGGTGCAATAGTACGGCGATTCGACGGGCGAATCGGCCGCTGCTTCGTTCGGCAATTCGGCACGGCCATTAAACCACAATCGCGCGGCCTGCGGCAACGCACTGATCGGATCGCGCAGCGAATGCAGTATTTCCCGTTAGGGAAACAGCGCCTCGGCCAGCGGTTCCTCGACGTTGGCGGCCGGGGGCTCAATGACCAGGATTCGCGCAAGCGTGGCAGCCAGCGCGGCGGGGCTCACGGGCCGATCGAATCGGCCGGGACTGATGCCGCTCCCCATCAGCAACAGCGGAACGTGTGAATCGTAGTTCCAGGGAGCACCGTGCGTGGCGGCCGACGATCCGTTGATGTCATAGGGAGACATTACGAACAGCACGTCGCCGCTACGGCGAGGATGGTATGCCAGACGCATCGCTTCGTCGAGGCCCCCGCCGCCGCTTCCACTTAACAGTTGCTCTCGCGTTGCGGCGGCCACCACGGATGACTGCTCCAGCAGCCAGTCGCGCACGATGCGCTGCGCCTCGATGTAGCGGTCGCCTTGAAGCGACTTGTGGTCACGGTGGAGAAACACCTCGTGATCCCGTACGGTTTCAACGAGCGCCGGTTCGCTTTCCGCCACCCCGAGCGCCTCCCGCAGAACTTTTTCGAGTTGTTCCTTCATCTTGCCCACGCTGCCCAGCGGATTGCGCGCCGCGGGCAGCTTCCTTTCCCGCGCAAATTCGGGGTTGGGGGCCACACCATGATCGGCCGATAGCGCCATTGTCCACTGTCCTTCGCCGACTTGCTTGTCGAGATAGCGGGCCAGCTCGCCCAGTTGCACGTCGGTGCGGTAGCACATGTCTTCGACTTCCAGGCTGTACGGGCCGAAGGCGTGTCCCACGTAGTCGTTCGAGGACAAGTTGATCGCCAGGATGTCGGGCACGTCGTCGCTTCCCAGCTCCTCGCCGACGATGATCTCCCGCGCGGCCAGCAGCGTGAGCGAGTTGCCCGCCGGTGAAGTAGTCACTTGATTGTAGTAATGCGGGTCGTTGGCCGAAGATAGGCGGTGGGGAAAGGCCCGAGTCATGCCGGCGGGCGGCTTTTCCAGCGGGCTGTCGTCGTCGCGGTGATGCTGGTAGCGCGACGCATCCAAGAGCAGCCGCCACTCGCTGTCCGCGTATTGTTCCGCAATATCGCTTTCGTTGAACACGCGCAGGTAGCCCGGCAGGTCGTCACGATAGTAGCGGCTGGTGACCCAATTGCCGGTGGCCGAATCGAACCAGTAGGCGGCGTCGGCCGAGTGGCCCGCCATGAGCACGCCGGCGCGATCCTTGATGGCCAGCCCGATGACTTTCGCTTTGCCGGCGGTGTCAAGCTTCAGCACGTCGCCCAGCGTGTCGACCAATAGCGACCGCGGCGAAATGCCGTCTTCCTTCTTTCCGCCGATCGTGGGGTAGTCGGCATCCGCGACGCAGTAGACTCCCTTGCCGCGCGTGCGGTCGTACCAGTCGTTGCCCACGATGCCGTTGGTGTTGGGATAGGCCCCGGTCAGGAACACCGAATGGCCCGGTCCGGTGAGCGTGAACGCGTGCCGATGGTGGCAGTTGGTGAATACCGCCCCCGTCTCCTCGAACCGCCGGAAGATGCCGTCCGGGCTGTAGTTGTCGTGGAACCGATCCAGATAGGCGTACGCGAACTGGTCGACGCTCACCACCACGACCAGCCGCGGTGGACTCGTTCCTTCGTCGCCGCGAGCTGCTGATGTTGAGAAGCACGCGGCGACGAACAGCGCCAGACAGCAGGCGAAGCGAACAACTCTGCGTACAATCGTGGTCACGGTCCGGCTCCCATCAAAAGTTCTCGTTGCACGCCTATCGTAGTTGTGGCATCGGGCGCGGGCAACAAAACCGTCGGGGACTGGCTCATTTTGCGAGGCGAGTCGCGACGGAATCACGTTACGGTGTTGGCCGAGCAAAATGTGCCTGTCCCCTTTTGCCGAGCCCCTTTTCATTGGCCGAAACATTCGTTGGATCAAGCCTAAACCAACGGGAAGACGGCCGCGCCGATCAGTGTCACGATCAAACCTACCACGCCCATCACCACGCTCATCGGCGAAATGAACCTGAGCCCCTCGGCTTCTGTCATGCCGCTCATTTTGCAGATCACCCAGAAACCGCTGTCGTTCATCCAGGCGATGGGCTTGGAGCCGCAGCCGATGGCCAGAGCCAGATACACCGGGTGAAAGCCCAGTTGCCCGGATTCGGCTAGCCCCGACAGAATTCCCACCGCCGTAATCATGGCCACCGTGGCAGAACCCTGCGCCGTACGCACGATGGTCGTCACCAGGAAAGCCAGCACGATCAACAGTAGCGACGCACCCTGGGGCATCTTCTCGATCAGCTCGGCCACGGAGGTCTGTTGTAGTGCCCCACCGAATGCCCCTCCGCCCGCCGTGATCAGGATGATTACGCCGCCGCTGGCCAGGGCCGCCTGCACGGAACCGGATAACTCCTTCAGGCTCGACCGCTTTTGCCACAACAGCATGGCCAGCGCAATCGCCGCGGCGAGAATCAGCGCGATGTTCTTGTTGCCCAACACGTCGACCGTCGATTGGAATGCGACGGGCAACGTGACTGCAAAGGATTTGAGCACCGTCGAAGCGGCGATCAGCACCACCGGCAGCACGATGGGCGAGAGCGACAGCCATAGCGGAGGCAGCTCGCGCGTCGGGCGCTGCGACAGCGCGGCAAGGTCGCTGAGCGAGAAGTCGGGCGACTCGCGCAGTGGCAGGTCGTACCGCCGGTTGGCCAGCACGGCAAACAGGTAGCCTGATGCGCTGGTGAAGAGTCCCACCGCGCAGCCGGCCAGGATCATCACGCCCAGGTCGACGCCAAGCTGGCCAGCGACAAACAGCGGACCCGGCGTGGGGGGTACCAGTGAATGCGCCATGCTCGCCCCGGCCACGATGGTCAGCACATAGAGAAGATAGTGGCGGCCCGTGCGCAACCGCAGCGCCTTGCCCAGCGGGATCATCAGGTAGAACACGGTATCGAAGAACACCGGTATGCCCAACAGAAAGCCGCTGGTGAGGAAGGCCAGCGGCGCGCCCGGCTCGCCGAAGATGCGCATGGCGAACCGCACGATGCGGTCGGCCGCGCCGCTGTCGAGCAGACACTTGCCGATAATCGCCGCCATGGCGATCAGAATGCCGATGCTGGCGCACGTGCGTCCGAATGCCGAAGCCACCCGCTCGCCGACCGTTTCTTCTGACGCATTGCGGGCCGCCCGGCTGGCCAGAGGGTGAATCACGACGTCGCCGGGCTCGATGGAAGGGGGCGGAGCAGGCGTGTTCTGCTGAGATTCGACGTCGTCAAGGTTCCCACGTTCCACCGCCGTTGATATGACGCGAGCGCTTGCGGTTTCGCGCTCCGCCCGCCCCTCGGGGGCGAATCGCTCAAACCTCTCAATCTCCGCCAGCGCGATCGTTTTCAGCGCGCCATCGGCATCAGCGCGCTGGATGAGATATCGCATACCCGGCCGCGCCCCCGATTTGCTGGTTAGCGCAAGGCGCAAGTGCACGTCCTGCGAGTCTTCGTCGAGAACGGCCAGAATCCGCACGGCCCGCTTTCGCGATTCGTGCCGCTCGATGGCCTGCGGCGGAGTGAGCGCGCCGACGACGATTGCCGCGAGAATGAGCGCCAAAAACGCGTGCAGCCGGAACACCAGCACGCCCACGATCACAATCGCCACGCCAACAAGCACAATGGCAAGCGAGAGCATGAGGTGATTCCCGGCGAAATGTCGCAACGCGGCCCGCAGTGCCCAGAGAATAACATACCCGCGGTCCGATAGCCGCCACATTCATGTGGCGCTCGGCCG
>CAYQAJ010000049.1:20345-23150 GCA_964415245.1 uncultured Pirellulaceae bacterium
CTCGTCGATTCGAGCATCGTTCCCACCCGCTACTGGCACAAGCTGGACGACGGCCGCATCCAGTGCGACTTGTGCCCACGGTACTGCAAGCTGCACGAGGGGCAGCGCGGTTTCTGCTTCGTCCGCGCGTGCCAGGACGACGAGATCGTGCTCACGACCTATGGCCGATCGAGCGGCTACTGCATCGACCCCATCGAGAAAAAGCCGCTCAACCATTTTCTGCCCGGCACGCCCGTGCTCTCGTTCGGCACGGCCGGCTGCAACCTGGGGTGCAAATTCTGCCAGAACTGGGACATCAGCAAGTCGCGTGAGATCGACACGCTGGCCGACGCCGCCTCGCCCGAAAAGATCGCCCGCGTGGCCCGACAGCTCGGCTGTCGCAGCGTGGCGTTCACGTACAACGACCCCGTAATCTTCATGGAATACGCCGTCGACGTGGCCGACGCCTGCCGCGCGCTCGGGGTAAAAACAGTGGCCGTCACGGCGGGCGAAATCTGCGACGAGCCGCGGGTCGAGTTCTACCGCCACATGGACGCGGCCAACGTCGATCTCAAGGGTTTCACCGAGCGGTTTTACCACGACATCTGCGCCGGCGAGCTTCAGCCGGTGCTCAATACGCTCGTGTACCTGAAGCGCGAAACGAAAGTGTGGTTCGAGATCACCAACCTCGTCATCCCCGGCGAGAACGACTCGGACGAGGAGTTCGATGCCATGACCCGCTGGGTCGTCGACGAGCTTGGCCCCGACGTGCCGATGCACTTCACGGCCTTCCACCCCGACTTCCGCATGCTCGACAAGCCGCCCACGCCGCCCGCCACACTGGCCCGCGCCCGCCGCATCGCGATCGCCAACGGCGTGCGATACGCCTACACGGGCAACGTACACGACGGCGACGGCCAGAGCACGTATTGCCACGCATGCGGCAAGTGCGTTATCGGCCGCGACTGGTACGTGCTGTTCGACTGGAATCTGACCGACGACGGCCGTTGCACGTTTTGCGGCACCCAGTGCGCCGGCGTATTCGACGGACCAGCCGGCGACTGGGGATCGCGGCGAATGCCGGTGCGACTGCGGGATTACGCGTGAGCCGCGCGCTCCGCTTTGCGTCGCGGCTAACCGTCGCGAGTCATTCCTTCGTTATTCGGGCTTCGGGCTTAGTCATTCCTTAGTCATTAGTGCTTCGTCATTCGACATCGACTTTCGCGTATCGACCCACCGCGCCGCGTCGAAGTGCTTGCCGTACGTGCCGTAGTCGTTGAAGAACCACCGCTTCGCCAGGCGGTAGGCCCAGCTTTTCTCGGGCACTTCGCTGCCCGGGTTGTACTGGCTGGGTCGGGTCTTCATCGCGTCGAGCTCGACCCGTGCAGTGTGCCGGGCGGTCGTGTCGCGGGCGCCGTGGCGATCGACAAGCTCCTTGAGCAAGTCGGGCCGCTCCAGCACGATGCAGCCCCGCGTGTGGCGGGCCGCCGTTTCGCGGAAGTCGCGCAAGAATTCCGAGCTGCCGATCACTTCCTTGAGCGGGCGCTGGTCGTGGATCGATTCGCGGGCGAATTGGATCACGGGGCAGGGCTCGATGTCGCCCCACGGGCTGATGTGGTGCGTGAACCCCGTGGCCGCCGGGCACAGCGCCCCACCTTCGCCGTCGTAATAGGCGTCGATGATGATGATGGGTTTTCGGGCCCGCATCTCAACCACGAACCGCCGCGCCTCCATCTGCTGTTCGGGCGTGAGGCACAGCTCGGGGCACGCCGCCGGCCCGACCGCGCGGTACACGTGAAACCAGGTGTACATCACGCCCATGTCGATGAGCCGGTCGACCCATCGTTCGGACAACAGGTCGAAGTTGGTCTGGCACAGGCTGGTGCAGACGCCGGTGAGCACTTTGTTTTTGAGGCAGTTTTGCAGCCCTTCCATGGTTTGGCTGAGCACGCCGAGCCGCCCGCGCCGCTCGTCGCTGACGATCTCGTTCCCCTCGACGCTCACCAGCGGCGTGATGTTGCCCAGGCGGCGGATGCGCTTGGCTACTTCGTCGGTGATGAAGTGGCCGTTGGTGAACACCTGGAAGTAGCAATCGCGGTGCCGTTCGAGTACGTCGAACAGCTCGCCGTGCATGAGCGGCTCGCCCCCCAGGATACCGAAGAACGAGTTGCCCATCGCCTTGGATTCGGTGAACAGGCGGTCGAGGGCGTCGACTTCGATCTTCTCCTGCTTGGCCGCCACGTCGACCCAGCAGCCCTGGCACCGCAGGTTGCAACTGTTGATGACCGAGACGTACAGAAACGGCGGAAAGAACTCCCCCCGCCTCAGCCGCCGCTTGTGCAACTGGATGCTGCGCGCCCCCTTGAAGCCCATGTTCCACGCCAACTTCCACAGCAGGCGCTTGTCGGTCTCCAGGAGCAGACGTTTGGCGAGTTTTAGATACATGTTTCGACGCGCTACCGCGCGCATGTGCCAGCGCGAGTTTTCAGTGTTCGGTTTTCAGTTCGGAGCGATGCAGCGGTCGTGCAATCGCCCATAGCCCCGGCCGGCAGGCCGCGGGTTTCGCCCGATTATATCACCGCCGTGCCGCTCGCGACATGGTTGACGGCTATGCTCAGCGCGCTCGTGCAGATGTCCGCGTCAGCGAATCTCACTCCCCGATCACTTTGATCAGCACCCGTTTCGCTCGTCGGCCATCGAATTCGCCGTAAAAAATTTGTTCCCACGGGCCGAAGTCGAGCTTGCCGCCGGTGATCGCCACGACCACCTCGCGGCCCATGATCTGCCGCTTGTGGTGGGCGTCGGCGTTGTCTTCGCCGGTGCGGT
>CAYQAJ010000050.1:0-23000 GCA_964415245.1 uncultured Pirellulaceae bacterium
CGCCGCCCATGCCACCCATGCCCATGCCGCCGCCAAATTGGGCCAGCACGGGCACTCCGGCGAACGCCTCGGGCATCTTAATCGCCAAGGGGCGATCGCTCTTGTTCTTGATCGTGATCGTCGCCTCCGTGGCATCCTTCGGAATGAACCGGACTTCGATGTCGCCCGATGCGATCGCGGTGAAAAACTCCACCACGTCGCCCTTGGGCTTTGCCGACAGCGCCTTAGAGGCGGGAGTCACGGCGCGAGCCATCGCGGGCGACAGCACGAGAGCAACGACGACCGCGGCCCACATCGTGTGGCCGAAACGATAATGGAAAGACATGTTGGCTAACCCTCCACCTTCTTCTTTGTCCCTGGTTTGGCCCACCGGCAAACAAGCACAAGAGCACACCGCAACCTTGGGAGCCGATCGCATTGTGCGAGCCGACCGACCAACAGCCGTGGGCGCACGTTCGCTGTGCGCGAGAGCCCTTCGCTAGATATCAGCATACACGGTCCGGGCTCACAATCCAACTTCCATGGATTCGAACGAAAAAAATGCAGGGAAAGGCCACACCCCCCTGGCGGGTGGCCTGGATGGTGTAAGCCTCCGCGGCGGTACCGGGTGGAGTCTGGGACGGGGTCCCATTGACCGATATCCCAACCACCGATGACGGCCGCGCGCCGAAGGCCGAAAAGCACGTCCTTCCCGTACGGCCGCGATGTGAAGCACCCTCACTGGTGCTTGGAAGTTGGAGCTTGTTGGTTATTTGGAATTTGGGATTGGGTGCTTGCTCGCGCCAGCGAACCGTTATCCCTTATCCCTCGATGAGGGACATGGCCCGCTGCAGCGTGGCCGGCACTTCTTCCCAGATGGCACGCAGGTCGGTCTGGTCCAGACCGAGCCCAGCGTAGACTTCGTCCGGCGGAAGAGAAATGTTTTGCACTCCCAGCGAGGGCCAGCCGGCCCGCGTGCACAGGTAGTTGGCAATCGCCACCAGATACACGAGCTCCTTGTGCTCCCCTTCGTAGGCTTGGGGCTCGTGGTGGTAGCCGATGGCGTCGGCGATCTGGTCGGGCAGCGACCAATTACGCGCGACGAAACCTCCCAGTTGGGCGTGGTCGAACGTGTACACCTTGCGTTCGACCTCGACCGCCGGCGTCTCCTCATCGATGCCGTCCAGCACGCGGCAGAACTGACGCCGCAAGTGCTGATCGAGCAGAATGAACCCCACGTCGTGCAACAGGCCACCCACGTAGGCTTCGTCGGGCACGCCGCGGAGCGACACCTGCGACACCAGCCGCGCAACCGCCGCCACTCCGAGCGCGTGCGTCCAAAGCCCATGTCGGCTATATCCGCGATAGTCGCCCGACTCGCGGAACATCCGGGCCACGTAAACCGTCAGCACCAGATTGCGGATTTCGCGGAAACCCAACAGACCGATGGCGCGGCTCAGGTCGGCGACCTTATTGCGCAGACCGTAATACGACGAGTTGACGCGCCGCAGCACGCGCATCGCCAGGGCGGGATCCGTCTGAATCGCCTGGTACAAATCGACGATCCGCGTGTCGTCGCGCTGGGCCAGATTGAGCACGCGCGAGGCGGTGTCGGGTAGCGCGGAGACTTCGGCGATGCGGCCGAACAATTTGGCAAGGGCCAATTGCCAGCGATCGCCCCCTTTGGTCGATGCGGCTGTCGGGGCGGGGTCAGGACGCAGAGCGGTATCCTCGCGCGGCGGCGCGGCTACGGCCGGGGCAGTGATCTGGGGCATGGTGCAGCGTCACCAGGAGCGGGATCGGGCGATCCCCGTGCAACCCGTGCAGCGGGAACAATCGTTCCCAACCAATGCAAGGGCGGGAGGTACAGCAAGTCTACCGCGCGTTTCTGCCGCGTGGCGGCGATCGGGCGTAATCGGCCCCGAAACGGCTGTTTGACCGGCCTTTCTTCCAAACGTAAGTTTCCTATGGCATTCAACGCGCCCGATCGGCTCGCTGCCCTCCCACCGCTCCTTGCATCGCCTCGGCGGATCCATGTCTCCAACTCCGGACGAAAGCCTGCTGGCGCGCCTGGCGGGCCTCCAAACCGACGAAGACGAAGACCAGGACATCTGGGCCAGTATTGCGGCGGCGCCTCCCGAGCACGACGTCGACCACGACGATCCGCCGTCCGGTACCGCCAAGACCGCCGACACGAAGCAGCGCAGCCCCGGCAGCGGCCGACCGGCGAACGTGCTGGCGCGGGTTCTGCGCGATCGACCTGCCGACGAAGAGGCCGACGAAGCGATCGTCGAGACCCAGGCAGCGTCGCGCGACGACCGTGCACCGGCGACCGACGAAGACGCCTTCGTGCCGCTGGAGCCGCGCAGCTTTCGCGACGCGGGCCTGACCGACACCGAGGTCGAAGCGCTGATGCTGAAGTTCCTGTTGGCGCGGGGCGATGCGCGGGGCCGCGACATCGCCGACCAGGTGGCTCTCCCCTTCGTGCTCATCGACGAACTGCTGCGCCAGCTTAAGTCCGACCAGCTCGTCGTCTACAAAGCCGCGGCGGCGATGAACGACTACGTGTACCAGCTCACCGACGTTGGCCGGGAGCGTGCTCGCCGGTACAGTGCCCATTGCACGTACTTTGGGGCCGCGCCCGTCTCGCTCAAGGACTACGTCGAGAGCGTGCGGCTGCAGTCGCTCGAAAAGCAGCATCCCACCGAAGACGATCTGAAGGGCGCCTTCCAGGATCTGCTCATCAACCCGCAAATGCTCGATCGGCTCGGGCCCGCCATCAACTCGGGCCGCGGCATGTTCCTGTTCGGCTTTCCCGGAAACGGCAAAACGAGCATCGCCGAGCGGGTAACGCGAGCCTTCGGACGCTGCATCTGGATCCCCCGGGCCCTGGGCATCGACGGCGAAATCCTGCGGCTGTTCGACCCCATGAATCACGAGGAAGCGCCGTTGGCGAAGGCGGACGGCCTCTTGGATTCGTCGCACATCGACAAGCGGTGGGTTCGCATCCGCCGCCCCACCATCGTCGTGGGCGGCGAATTGACGATGGACAACCTCGAGGTCACCTTCAACACCTCGACCGGCATCAGCGAAGCTCCCATGCAGCTCAAGAGCAACTGCGGCACGCTGGTGATCGACGACTTCGGCCGGCAGAAGATGCGGACCGACGAGTTGTTGAATCGCTGGATCGTGCCGTTGGAAAAGCGATACGACTTCTTGAACATGACCAACGGTAAGAAGATCCAGGTTCCCTTCGATCAGCTCATCATCTTCTCCACGAACCTGGAGCCCAAGGACCTGGTCGACGACGCCTTTCTGCGGCGTATTCCCTACAAGATCGAAGTCGAGAATCCGTCCGAGGCCGAGTTCCGCGAGCTGTTCCATATCATGTGCCCCCTGATGGGCGTTCCGCACGACGAGTCGGCCATCGACTACCTGATCGAAACGCACTATCGGTCCAGCGGCCGACCTTTCCGTTGTTGCCAGCCGCGCGATCTATTGCTGCAAGTTCGCAATCACTGCCTGTACAAGAAGGTGCCTGTCGAGCTTTCGCCCGAGTACTTCGACATCGCGACGGCAACCTACTTCGCGGTGATGTAGGGCTCGCGGATTAGGGGGCGAGTGTCGGTACGTTTTGCACGCTTAAGTGACAGCGATTGAACACTTTGGGGCGTTCGGCTCGGCTGTCGCAACGGAACGTGGGCGTAGCCCGAATGGAGCTGCGACAGCCCAGGAGACCTTGATAGTCGAAAAACGGCGTCGCAGAACATCGCCGTGCGGCGGTCTCGGCGTTTCGTCGAGGAAAGAGTCGCTTGGCCCCAAGTCGCAGAGCAGTTCGGCGTCGCCCCCGGGTCCGGTTTGCTACTGGATGCAGCGGGGCGCCGGCTGGCGGCGTTGAGTCTGGTGGTGGCGATGGTGGCCACGATCGGCAGTCTGGCGCCGAGTCTGAGTCTTGCGCTAAGGGCCTGTCCGCTCTGCCAGTATCAGCGGTCGTTCACCATGGCAGCACTGGCCGTGCTGGCGTCCTGCCGAAGCTGACAGCTTTGGCCACCCACCCCTGTCAGACAATTGCTTGGCGCCGCGCCGCACGTCACAATAAACTGCGCGTTTCGCGCTCTGCATCCGCGCATCGAAAACGCGCCAATTCTCGCTTTCGGGAGACAGCCCGTGACAACTGCATCCATTCGTCGCGATCGACTCCTTCTTGGCGCTCTGGCGCTGTTGTTCGTTGCCGCGGTTCCGCTCGCGCCGCTCGCGGCCGACGACGACAAGAACGCCGACGATTGGTCGTCGTCGGTCAAGCTGCCCGACAAGGAGAAGCCCGTGCATCTTTTTAATGGCAAAAACTTCGAAGGTTGGGAAGGGAATATCGACAAGTACTTCACGATTCACGACGGCGTGATCGTGGCCAAGAACTCCGGCGACAACGCTCCTCCCATCAGCAACTATCTGCTCACCACCAAGAAGTACCGCAACTTCCGCCTGCTGCTGGAAGGCAAGCTCGTCGAGTCGGAGATGCACTCGGGCGTCGCGCTGTGGGGCAAGAAGTACGAGAAGGACGACGAGAAGTTTTCGTACCAGGGGCACCTGGTGATGTTCCCCTCGCACTGGGGCTTTTGGGACCTGTATCGCCGCAACAGCATCTATCAGGACGACGGCGCGGCGCGCAAGGCCGACAACGTGGGGGGCTGGAACCGCATGGAGATTCTGGCCATCGGCAGCCGCATTCGCCTGGCGGTGAACGGCAAGGAAGTCGCCGACTGGACCGACCCCATGCCCGAGCTATGCGGCGAAGGCCCGATCGGCCTGCAACTGCACTCCAACACGGTGCCGCAGGAAGTACACTTCCGCGGATTGATTTTGACCGAGGACCCGGAGGAGAGGTTGATTACGGTGGAGGAGTAGGCGCGATCCCCGCACGCGGCAAGCCGATCCCCTGACACGGAGACGTGGCGACACGGGGACGCGGTGAGTTTGTCGCGCCGGATCAACGGATGATCGATACCGGCGCTGAAAGCTGAAAGCCGAAGGCTGACGGCTGACAGCTCTGACCCGTTCAGTTTTCAGTCGGAGAGGGCGCTGGCGCGCGCATGGCGGCCATGCCCGGCGGGCCTTTCGGGGTATAATTGAACGCTGGCGAACGACCGATTGGCTACGGGACCCTATCAGCCATGGCATTTCAATTTGAAAGGGCGAGGTCCCCCGCTCCGGATTCCGGAGACGCGGTTGACCGCGAGTTGGATCGACTTGCCGCGCTCGCGCCGAACTGGGACGCCCAAGGTGCCAAGGCGATCGACCCGGCGATCATCGATGCCGCGCGGGGCCTGGTGGCCGAGTTGCCCCTCGATGTGGCACGGGCGCCCAAGGTGGTTCCCATGGCCAAGGGGAATTTGCAGTTCGAGTGGCACGCAGGGGAGCGATCGCTGGAGCTGGAGATCGAAGATCGCGAGACCGTTCACTTTCTGAAGTGGCATCCCGATGAGGGCGTTGAGGAGGAAGGCACGTTTCCGCTGAGCCAGGCGTCGCGCGCCGCCGACCTCATCCGTTGGTTCATGAGGGGCGTGGCGAATGTCTGAGGCCGATCGCCGCGGCCCCCAGGTCAACGCGGGCGAAGCGCTTTACCGGCTCATCACAACGCGCGACTGGTGGGTGGCGGAGGAACTCCGGCCTTCCTCCGCTGCATTCGACGAGCCAAAGTTCTCCGTGAATATCGCTTCGCGGACGACGGTCGAAGAGACTACGCGACAACTGCACGAAGACCTAGAGATCTTGGAAGGCGGAATCGTCTCCTTCGTCTGTGGCCGGGCGCGAGAATTGGGATTCGATGCCCGCGACGAACCGGACGAGCAGTTTCCGGACAACGACGCTCACGCTCACGTCTACTACGATGGCGGCAGAAAACGGCCGCAAGAGGAATGCCCGCCGTTTGGCGAAGGAGTGTGCGATCGTTTTGGAGCCGACGTTTGAAGGGTGAGCGGTTTCTCCAGAGTAGACCTTCTTTTCGATTCGCACGAGGTGTCGATTCATGAATCAGCATAGGCGTTGCGTTTCTCGCTGTCGTGGCATGCGTTGGTCGCTGCTACTCACGGCGCTTCTTGGCACAGCGCTGCTTTTGCTGCCGATCGCCCAATCTCGTGCAGCCGAGCCGCGGGAGGCGAAGACCGAGGTTTCGATTCGCGGCGATGCGTTCTTCATCAACGGCGAGCCGACGTATAAGGGGCGAACCTGGAAGGACGAGCGCGTCGAAGGGCTGTTGATGAATGCCCGGCTCGTGCAGGGCATTTTTGACGATCGCAACGCTGACACGGTGCATCGCTGGGCCTACCCCGACACCGGCAAGTGGGACCCGGAACGCAACACCCGCGAGTTTCTGACCGCCATGCCCGATTGGCGGCGGCACGGCCTGCTGGCCTTCACCATCAACCTGCAAGGGGGCAGTCCCGAGGGCTATTCCGGCGAGCAGCCGTGGCACAACTCGGCCATCGAATCCGACGGGTCTTTGCGAGACGATTACCTGGGCCGACTCGAACGGATCGTCGACCGCGCCGACGAGCTGGGCATGGTCGTCATTCTCGGCGTGTTCTACTTCGGGCAGGACCAGCGGCTCGAAGACGAAGCGGCGGTCAAGCGGGCGCTCGACGCGGCGATCGATTGGGTATTTGACCACGGCTACCGCAACGTGATGATCGAGGTGAACAACGAGTGCAACGTGCGGTACGACCACGACATCCTGCGGCCCGACCGCGTACACGAGCTGATCGAACGGGTGAAGAGCCGCACGCGCGACGGGCGACGGCTGTTGGTGAGCACCAGCTACGGCGGCGGAACCGTGCCGCGGGAGAACGTGGTCCGCTCGGCCGATTTTCTCCTATTGCACGGAAACGGCGTGAGCGACCCCGAGCGGCTGGCCGACATGGTTCGTCGGGCGCGGCGCGTGCCCGGGTACGAACCGAAGCCAATCCTGGTGAACGAGGACGACCATTTCGACTTCGACAAGCCGCTCAATAACATGACGGCCGCGATGGGCGAGTATTGCTCGTGGGGCTTTTTCGACCCGGGCAAGAACAACTACCAAGACGGCTACCAGTCGCCGCCGGTCCGTTGGGCGATCGAAACGGACCGCAAGAAGGCGTTCTTCGCGCTGTTGAAGGAAGTCACGGGCGAGTGAGCTGGGCACGACGCGCCGTCATTTCGTGCCGCTCATCTTCGCCAATATCTTTTCCATCTCGGCAGTGGTGAAGGCCCGGGCCGTCGTTGTTTGCACGTTGCCGAGCGAGGCGATGTACAGCAGCCAGGCCGTGGCGGTTTCGTCGTCGGGGGAATCGAAGATCAACAGGCCGTCGTAGGCGCCCATCGTCCAGTAAACGTCCTTGACTTTGACTCCGTGCTTCTCCGCCGCCGCCTTCAGCGCGGCCGCGCGCTTGGTCGTTTCGCCGATGGCCTTGATTCCCTGATCGGTGAATCGGACGGTGCTGATGAGCGTCGCCATTTCTCGTCTCCTTGGCCGGAATGTGGGATTTTTGTGTGGCCGTCATTCTAGGGCGCTCGGCGGCGGGCGGGTAGAATGACCCGTAACAGGAGGAAACCGCCATGCTCCGACCCACGACGATTCTGCTGCTGCTCATCGCGGCGCAACCGGCTGCGGCCGCGACCATCCGCGTGCCGCAGGACCACAAAACGATTCAAGCCGCCATCGATGCGGCCGAGCCGGGCGACACCGTGCTGGTAAGCCCGGGCCGATTCACGGAGCGAATCGCGATTCGACCCGGGATAGCGGTTCGTAGTGCCGGCGACGAATCGCGAGGTAAGAGCGGACTGAAGCGGGCCGAGGCCACCATTCTCGACGGCGGCGGCAAAGAAGGCGATTCTCCAGGCGTCGTCATGGCCGAGGGGAGCACGCTGGACGGTTTCACAATCACCAACGTGGGCGAGTACGACGAGGCGACCTGGCGAAAGCACTTCGAGTCGCACGGCGAAACACTGGGCGACGACGAAGGCACGGCGAATGCCGAGGGATCCACTCCCGCCATCCGTGCTGAGAACGTGAATTGCACCGTCATCAACAACATAGTCCACGACAACGGCGACGTGGGAATCGCCGTGATCGGAAGCCAGGAGCGCCGCGTGACTCCACTCGTTGCCGAGAACGTCGCCTTTCGCAATCTCGGCGGAGGAATCGGCGTGGCCGACCATGCCGAGCCGATCGTCCAAAGCAACATCTGCTACGAAAACCTGCGGGCCGGTATCGGTTGCCGTAATGCCAGCCCGTTCGTTCTCGACAACGAGTGTCACAACAACGTCCGGGCGGGCATCGGCTGCCGCGAGGGCGCGAGACCAATCGTGCGGGGCAACACATGCTACGGGAATCGGCGAGCGGGCATCGGCGTCGCTCTGGAGGGTACGGCCCCGGTCGTCGAAGACAACGAGTGCTACGAGAACGACATGGCGGGCATCGGCAGCCGCGATGGAGCCGAACCCATCCTCCGCAACAACCAATGTTATCGGAACAAAATGGCCGGCATCGGCTGCGACGGCTCCCGGCCGCTCATCGTGGGCAACGAATGTCGCGAGAACGAGATGGCGGGGATCGGGATGCGCGGCGGAGCGACGGCGACGATCCAGAACAACCGGTGCATCGAAAACAAGCTAGTGGCCCTCGGAGTTACGCAAGGCTCCACCGCGACCGTCAGCGGCAACCACTTTGTACGAACGGGCGGCGTGCCCCCCCTCATCGCCGTGAAGCATGGCTCGACTGCACTGCTGCGGGACAACGAAATCGAGGGGGGCGGAGTCGCGGCCGTTCTGGTGCAAGGGATGGCAACCGTGGCCGACAACCAATTCCAAGGCCAGGGTGAGAAACAAGGCACCGCCGTGTGGGTGTGGCAAGGATCAACGGCCACCGTCTCCGGCAATTCCTTCGGCGGTTACCGGGCAGCCGTCGATGCGACCCAGGCGAGCGTGGTCGTCACGAACAACATCGTGCGAGGTGCGGGCGGTCCGGCGATCATCGTCAGGGACAGCCCCGAGCCGGCCCACGTCTTTGCCAACACCGTCATCTCGAAAGACGAGAATGCGGTGGTCGTAGAGATTCAAGGACCGAGCGGCGTCGTGGCCGAAAACGTGGTGCAAGCCGAAGAGGCCGGCGACCGCGCAGAGTCGGGTGATAGCGCAGAGTAAGCTCGATGGGCGGATGGCGGCGTTGGGCGTGCCGTCCTCTTGCCCCGAACGCCTCTCGCGCATGCCCAGATCGAGCTCCGGGGCGCGAGCGAAAGTCACCTTCCCCGTCCGCTGCTGACGCACAACTCTTGGTACACGTCGTCGATGGTCCGCTCGTCGATGTGCGACAGGCCCTGGCCCGCGCCGGCCAGGAGCGCTAGGTCGGCCATCTGGCTGATACGGCGGGGCACGCCGCTGCACAGCTCGTGCAGCCGCGATGCGGCCGGCGGATCGAACGTAGGCGAGCGGCGACCGGCCCGCTCCAGACTGGTGGAGAGATAGCGGCTGGTGTCGGTTTCGTCCCACGGCTCCAGCTCGATTCGCAACTCGGCCAGACCGAGCAGCCGTTCGCCCAGGTGCTTTTCGCGACCGCTGCGGGATGCCAGCGCCACAACGACGCGGGCATCGGGCGACGAATCGGCCTGCACCATCCGCAACACGAGCATGAGCACTTCGGTCGGCGCTTCGTCGGCGTCGTCCAATAGCAGCACGGTAGCGATTTGCTGGCAGCGGTTCTCGACGAAGCGATCACACAGCCGCCGCCACAGGGAAAACGTGGGTTCGTCCAGCCCAGGGTTGAGGCCGAGCTGCGCGGCGGTCGACCAGAGCAGCTCGCGCTCGTCGATGCCCAACAGGCCGACCAAGGCGACTTGCCGACCCTCTCGCCGCTGCTGCCGGGCGAACACTTCGAGCACCAGCGATTTGCCACTGCCGGCCGCTCCCTGCACGATGCCCAGGCGGCGATGGTGCTCGACCAGAAAGTCGAGCCGGGCCAGCGCTTCATCATGCGTGGGGCTTTGGAAGAAGTAGCTCGGGTCGAGGGCCGCGCGAAACGGCGACTCCTTCAGGGCGGTTTGCGTTTCTTGCATGAGCGTAATCTCCCTGGCGGCGCGGTCCCGTTCACTCCGTCGTCAGGCACAGCCTGACCTACCTGTTGGCGGCGCGAGCCATCCCCGGCCCGGCCGCATATCCGGTATCCTTTACCTCATCGGTACAACCGTCAGTCTTTCTTCACACAAACGCTTATGTCCGAACGGTTTTACAGCCGCCAGCCGCTGGGGATTGGCCCCGCTTCGCTCGACGGCGATGAAGCTCAGCACCTGGCTCGCGTGATGCGGGCCAAGGTGGGAGATGAGGTGGCGTTGTTCGACGGCAGCGGTGCGGAGTTTATCGCGCGAATCAGTGCGATCGGACACCGCCGCATCGAGTTGGATGTGCGCGAGCGGCGCGAGATTGACCGCGAGTTGCGTGTGCGGCTCACGCTGGCCGTGGCACTGCCGCGAGGCGAGCGGCAGCGATGGCTCGTCGAGAAAGCAACGGAGCTGGGCGCGGCGGCACTCGTGCCCTTGGTCACAGAGCGGAGCGTGGCAAAGCCCAGCGAGAAGGGACTCGAGCGATTGCGACGCACCGTCGTCGAAGCGTCGAAGCAGTGTGGCCGCAACAAGCTGATGGAGGTTGCGCCGCCGGCCGACGTGTGCGAGTTTTTGGCCAGCGCGCCGCGCGAGGTGATTCGATGGATGGCGCAGCCGAGCAGAGATTCTGCCACGTCCGAAGGCGGCGGTTCGACCATTCCTATCGCCGACCGTATGCGTGCCGCATGCGGCGCCGATCACGTCATCGCGGCCATTGGCCCCGAGGGTGGATTCGCGCCGCGCGAAGTCGAGGCGGCGTGCACAGCCGGCTGGGAGCTGATCGACCTGGGCCGACGCACGCTCCGCGTCGAAACGGCGGCGGCGCTGATCGCGGCGATCGTGAGCACACTCGGGTAGGAACCTGAAGCGCGTTGTGGCCGGTCTCCCGACCGCGCCACGACCGCCGACCGCAGGTCTCAAGGCGGGAGACCTACGGTCGTGCGTTTCGGCGAGGTCGGGAGACCCGCGCCGAACAAGAGACCCGCGCCGAACAAGCCGCGGCCGCCTCGTTTCAGCGGCCAAGGTCCTGCTCGGCAAGCAGGACCTACTCGTCTCGCCGCGTCGGCGATCACGCCTCTTCGCTCTTGGGTCCCTCGGCCGGACGCGTTGCCGCTCTGCCGGCGCTGCCGGCGGCGCCGCCGCGTCGCGCGACTGGCTGCGATCCGCCGTTGGCCTCGTTGTCGCCGGTGAACTTGACCAGCGACTCCGGCAGCTCGACACCGCCGATGTCGCGCATCACCTGCAGCATGGGAGGCAGCGTCTTGGCCATGCCGCTGAGGAAGTCGGCCGTGCTCGATCGACCATTGCGGCCGCCGTTCTCCCACACCACGACCTTATCAAACTTGATGTTCGAGATCGCGCGGCTGGAAGCCTCGGCCAGGTTGTCGAGGTGTTCGAGCATGAGGATCTGGAACGCCTCGTGGCTGCCGCCGCAGGCCTCGATGATGCGACGCAGACCATCGCCCTTCTTGGCCAGGATTTCGAACTGGCCGCGAGCCTCCGCGTCGAGCCGGGCGAAAATGGCGTCGGCGTCGGCTCGGGCGGCGATGCGCACTCGCTCGGCCTCGGCTTCGGCGTCGACGATCTTCTTGGCTTTCTCGGCCTTGGCGGGCGCTTCGAGCTTGGCACGCTGCTCGGCTTCCACGCGTCCGGCTTCGGCCAGGGCGGCCTTGGCCATGGCGCGGTTCTGCACTTCGAGCACGGCGGCTTCGGCCTCGCGCTTTCGTCCTTCGCCCATCTGATAGGCTTCGGCGCGCCGCACGGCCAACTCGGCCTGCGACGCGGCGACGCGGGCCTGGGCCTGGTTTTCGCCGTCGATGGCGTCAGCGTCGGCGCCGGAAACCTGAATCCGCATTTCGCGCTCGGCGTTCTTCACCTGCGCTTCGCGCTGGAAAGCCGCGCTCTGCTCGCCGACCACCTGCTCTTTTTCCAACAGGGCGACCTGCACCGCCTGTTCCCGCTGGGCTTCGCGGGTGCCGATGGCCTGCTCCTTGCGGGCATTGGCCACCTGAATCGACTTGTCGCGCTCGGCCGAAGCCACGCGCGTTTCGCCCATCCGTTCGTTGTCGGCCACGTCGCCGCGGGCCTTTTGGATGGCCTCCGAAGCGGCCTTCTGGCCGATGGCGTCGATGTAGCCCGACTCGTCCGTGATGTCGGTGATGTTCACGTTGATGAGCTGCAAGCCGATCTTGTTCAATTCGGGCTCGAGCGAATGTTGAATGTGCTGCAGGAAGGTGTCGCGGTCGCGATTGATCTCGTGAATCTGCATCGAGGCGATCACCTGGCGCAATTGGCCGAAAATGATTTCCTCGGCCTGCTTGCGCATCTCGGAGACCGACAGACCCAGCAAACGGATGGCGGCGTTCTGCATCACCGACGGCTTGGTGTCGATGGCCACGGTGAACACGCTGGGGACGTTGACGCGGATGTTCTCGGCCGACAGCGCGCCGCGTAGCGGCACCTCGATCTGAATCGGTTCGAGGCTGAGGTAGGCGTAGTCCTGCACCAGCGGAATCACGAAGGCGGCACCGCCATGAATGGTGTTGGCGGCCTGTCCTTTTTTCGTCTTGCCGTAGATCACCAACACGCGGTTGCTGGGGCAGCGCTTGTACTGCTTGACCAGCAGCATGAACAAGCTGAAGAGGACGATCACGACGGCGATCAGGCCGATGCCGAGGTACGTTACCCACGGTTCTATCGCCAACAGCATGAAGCTCGACATGGACCGGTTCCTCCCCCGTTTGAATAAGCAGTCGCGCTGACCGACACGGCGCGATAACGTGCGCGCGTGCGACGTGCAGCAGGCGGCTCGTTACGATTTCGACGCTTCGACCGGCATCGGAGCCGGCTCGACTTCCAGCGTGTTTTCCCCCACCACGGCGACTACGACAACCTTAGCACCCGTGGGGAGCGCCTCGGCGGCGCCGGTGATTGCTTCGTACTCAATAAGCCGGTTTTGCAGGTTGATCTGGATTTTGCCGGCGGACTTCCTGTTGGCCGAAATCGGAATGTAGACCGTGCCGGTGTGCCCGACCGCCCGGTCGATGCGCACCGTGCCGTCGGTGCTGAGCTTGTATAACGACCGCATCAGAAAGTGGACGCCGTACATGGCCGCCACGCCGCTCACCAGCGCGATCAGCAGTTGGGCGACGAGCGGCAGGTTGGCCGACTGGGCCGCCAGCCCCGCCAGGCCAAAGAACGTCGAGGCTGCCACCAACGTGCGGAAACTGATTACGCCGAACAGCCAAGTGGAGCCGTGTCCGCCGGCGGCATCATGGCCGTCGACCGACACGTCGTGACCCACGTCGCCCACGTGACCCACGTCGCCGATGCCGCCGACGTCCCCCGCGTCGCCAACGTCGAGCGAAGCGTCGCCGTGATCGCCCATCCCAATGATCGTCAGCACGAACTGGCAGACCAGGATCGTGCCGCCCAGAATGGCGCAAACCATGAACACCAAATACATGGCGCTACCCCTTATGCGTGGCCGCGATGAGTTCGGGTGGGGCGAGACGTCGCCAGGACGCTGCTACCCCTCATGCACTTGGCCGCGAAATGGTTCCAAGGGGTATTCGCTGCACCCGCCCCGATATTCCACCCCCCGGCATGTGCATCTTCCGGCACAAAACGGGGGATGTCAAACCACTTACGACCGGTATTTCCGGTTATTCAACCGCAAGGGCGGCAGCAGTTTGCGGTGGCATGCCGGAAAAGGCGGAATGCCGCGAGCGGGCGGTCGAAGTCGGGAGTCGGAGTTCGGAAATCGGGAACGAGCCCGACGCGTTAGCGAGAGGCGCAGCGAGTAAAGCCTTGTTGTGCTGCGGTCTCCCGACCGCGGCACTCGCCCGACCGAAAGTCTCCCGCGTCACGGTCGGGAGACCGTGCCACAACATGTGGAAGTTCACGCCAAAACGTGGCGCCAAGCGCTCCGCTTCGCTTCGCGGCTAACCGCTCTCTCCGGCTTTCGACTCTGGACACTCGACTCTTGACTCTCCGTCAGCTCTTCCAGCCGCGGGCGACTTCGACCAGCGTGCGCACGAACGCGCCGGTTCCGCCCGCGTCGATCCACGGTTTGGCATCGTCGAGGAAGGCGGGGCCGGCGATGTCGAGGTGCGTCCACGGTTTGCCGGCGACGAACTCCTCCAGAAACTTGGCGGCGGTGATCGCCCCGCCCCAACGTCCCTTGCCGATGTTCTTGATGTCGGCCACTTCGCTTTTGATCAGCTCGCCGTACTCGGGGAACATGGGAAGCTGCCACGCGGGCTCGCCGCACTTGCGGGCCGCGGCCAGCACGGTGTCGCACCACGACTGATCGTTGGTCATGGCGCCTACCACGTCGGTTCCCAGAGCCACCATGCACGAGCCAGTGAGCGTGGCCAAGTCGATGATCGAATCGACCTTGAGATCGACCGCCACGCACAGCACGTCGGCCAGCACCAGCCGACCCTCGGCGTCGGTGTTGAGCACTTCGATCGTCTTGCCGTTGCGTGCGGTAAGCACGTCGCCCAGTTTGTAGGAATCGCCGCTGACCATATTCTCGACCAGGCCGGCCAGCCCGATCACGTTGACCGGCAGCTTGAGAAGGCCGATGGCCCGCATCGCACCGAGCACGGTCGCGGCGCCGGCCATGTCGCACTTCATGGTGGCCATGCTGTCCGACGGCTTGAGCGAAAGCCCTCCGGAATCGAACGTCACTCCCTTGCCGACCAGTGCGAGCGTTGGTGCCTTTGCGCCCGTTGCGCCGGAATAGCGCATGATGACCAATCGCGGCTCGCGCGCCGAACCGCGAGCCACGGCCAGCAACGATCCGCAGCGCTCCTTTTCCAGCCGCGCCTTGTCCCACGCTTCGACTTCAAAGCCGGCCTCGCGGCCGATGACCGCGGCCGTGTCGGCGAAAGCGGCGGGATTCATGTCGCTGGGCGGTTCGTTCACCAGGCGCCGAGTGAGGTTTACGCACTCGCCCAGCACGCGTCCCTCGATGATGGTCGCTTGATTGGCCCCAGCCCAGTGAATCTCGTCGAACGGATACTGTTTCTTCTCGTGGCGATAGAGGTCCTGACCCTGGCATCCGACAATCGCGCCGCTGATACCAGCCGCTGCCACGTCGGCGGGCCAATTGAGGCCGAGATAAAACGCCACTTGGGGGCACGACTTGCCCGCCAGGGTCTTTGCTGCCCCCGCCGCCGCTTGGAAGGCAACTTCCCGCGTCAGTTCGGTTGCCGGGCCGAGTCCCGCCACCACGACCTTGAGCGCCTTGACGCCCGACGGAGCCAACAGCGTGGTGAACTGGCCTCGCTTGCCGGTGAACTCCTTGGCCTCGAACAATCGGGCCAGCGCGCCGCCAGTTGCTTCGTCGACTTGCCGCGCGGGACCCGAAATGACTTCGGCCGCCTTCGTTGCCTCGGCGACGCCCACGACCACGGCATCGGCTTCAATCTGCGTTACGGGGCGATTAGTGGAAAGAATCTTCATGGTTGGGTCTCTAGCTGAAAATGCCGTCAAAATATGCGTGCCTGTTTCGCTTAGCGACAGCGCGTTATTTTAGTGACTCGCGTGTAGCAATCCCAGAAGGGGCGGGCCGTGTACCGATTGATGCGGGAATGTGTGACCGATCTGGAGCGAGCCGGGCACCTGGTTCGCCTCGACGACGAGGTCGACGCTGACTTGGAGGCCGCCGAAATCCACCGCCGCGTATTGCGTTCGGGGGGCCCGGCGGTGCTCTACACGCGCGTCAAGGGTTGCCGCTTTCCTATGGTGTCGAACTTGTTCGGCACGATGGAGCGGGCGCGGTTCCTGTTCCGCGATTCGCTTGACGATGTAAAGCGGCTGATCGAGCTGAAACTGCATCCGGCGCAAATGTGGCAAAAGCCCTCGCAGTACGCCAAGCTTCCCTTCACGGCGCTGGCCATGCTTCCCTGGCGGCGCAAGCGCGGGGCGGTACTGGCGCAGGAAACGACGATTAGCCAGTTGCCCCAGGTGCGGGCTTGGCCCGGCGACGCGGGTGCCTTCATCATGATGGGGCAGGTTTACACCGAAAACGCCGACGAGCCCGGCCTGGCACGCTCGAACCTGGGCATGTATCGCATTCAGATGTCGGGCGGGCGTTACGAGCGCGACCGCGAGGTGGGGCTGCATTATCAGATTCACCGCGGCATCGGCGTGCATCATGCGGCGGCCGTGCGGCGCGGCGAGCCGTTTCGCGTGAACATCTTCGTGGGAGGCACGCCGGCCATGTCGCTGGCGGCGGTAATGCCGCTGCCCGAGGGAATGTCGGAATTGGGTTTCGCCGGGGCACTGGCGCGGCAGCGGATTCGCATGATCTGCCGCAAGGGCGAGCTGCCGATCTATGCCGATGCCGACTTCTGCATCACCGGCACCGTGATCCACGGAAAGATGCTCCCCGAGGGGCCGTTCGGCGACCACCTGGGCTATTACAGCCTCGCGCACAATTTTCCCGTGCTGCGGGTCGAGCACGTCTATCATCGTGACGATGCGATTTGGCCGTTCACGATTGTGGGCCGCCCGCCGCAGGAAGACACGATATTCGGTCAGTTGATTCACGAGCTGACCGGGCCGGTAATACCCACCGTCGTGCCAGGCGTGCACGCGGTTCACGCCGTCGACGTAGCGGGAGTGCACCCGCTGATGCTGGCGATCGGCAGCGAGCGATACACGCCGTATGCCGAGGGCAATCGTCCGCAAGAGCTGCTCACGCAGGCCAACGCGATCCTGGGGCAGGGGCAGATGTCGCTGGCCAAGTACCTGTTCATTGTGAACCGATACGACGACCCGGCCCTCGACGTGCACGAAGTCGCCGCCGTCCTGGCACACGTGCTGCGCCGCGTCGATTGGCAGCGCGACCTGCACTTTCACACGTGCACCACCATCGACACACTCGACTACTCGGGCAGCGGCTTGAACGAGGGGTCGAAGGTGGTGATTGCAGCCGTCGGTCCGCCGCGGCGCGAACTGCCGCGGTCGCTTTCCGGCGAGATGACGCTGCCGCCGGGTTTTGAGTACCCTCGGGCTTGCCTGCCGGGCGTGCTGGCCATTGAAGGGCCGGATGCGAGCCGCGCGGAAAGTTTTCCAGGCGCCGCGACCGTAGCGGAAGGCGCGCCCGGACACGGGGCGGCATCGACACAGGGAAAGGGGCCGACGCCGACCGGCGACACGTGGGAGTGGAAGGCGTCTCCATTCGGTGCGTGGGAAGGGGCCGACCCGCGGATCACGGCGTTTTGCAGCGCCTGCCGCGGCGACCACCCCCTCAACCGCTTTCCGTTGGTGGTGATCGTCGACGATAGCCAGTTTCTGGCCAACAGTCTGGCCAATTTCCTGTGGGTCACGTTTACTCGCAGCAATCCAGCGGCCGATATCTACGGCGTCGGGTCGTTCGTCGAGCAGAAGCACTGGGGGTGTAGCGGGTCGCTGGTGATTGACGCGCGGATCAAGCCGCATCACGCCCCGCCGCTGGAGCCCGACTTGGAAACGATGCGCAAGATCGACGCGCTGGCGTCCCGCGGCGGACCGCTGGCGCGATACTTATGATCGTCCTCCGCCCGCGGTAATGTACACCGTCAAACGTGTTCCTCGCTTGCGGTTTCGCGCTCCATGAAAACCGTCGCAATAGTCACCATCACGTTCGCAATCCTCGCGGCGTCCGACTCCACCGTCGCTCGCGTCGATGCGATTCTCTGGTGGCTCACCGCCGCGTGGGTGTTCGCCTTCGGCACCTGTGTGGGCAGCTTCATGAATGTGGTGATCTACCGGCTGCCGGCGGGAATGAGCATCGTGCTGCCTGGGTCGCATTGCCCACAGTGCAAACACGCCATCCGCGTGTACGACAACATTCCGATTCTGAGTTGGCTGGTGCTGCGAGGACGATGCCGCGATTGCGGCGCGACAATCTCGCCACGTTATGCCGTGATCGAGCTGCTGGCCGGACTCGCGCTGTTGGGACTGTTCCTGGCCGACGTGGCGTTGGGGTGGGGGCTGCCGTTGGAGACCACGGCAATAGACGGCGCGATGAGCGGGGCCGGGGCAATCAATGCGACGTGGCTGCCGTGGATCGCTTTGGTGTATCACACCCTGGTCCTGTGCACGCTCCTTTGCGCCGCGGCAATCGAGTGGGATGGCAAGCCGGTGCCGCAAAAGCTGATCGCGCCCGCGCTAGTCGTCGGGCTCGTGGCGCCGATGGTCGTTCGCGCCTTGCATCCACTTTCCGTCTGGCCGGGTTTCGATGCGTTGCTGGCTGCGCGGCTACCCGAGGGACTTGCGCATGTTCGGGCATCGCTCATCACGTCTCTGGCGGGATTCGCGATGGGGGCGGCGCTGGGCTACTTCGCGCCGCTTGCGCAGCGCCCTGCTGTCGCGGCGCGCGTCGATCGCCGCTCGGCCATGCTGCTGGCTGGGCTGATTGGCCTCGCGCTGGGGTGGCAAGCGGTGGCTATTGTGGCATCGGTGGCGGCAATGGCGTTTTTGATCATCGCGCTACTGGGCCGTCCTTTCCCCCGATTCCGCTCGATTCCCGGGTCGGCAGGCCTGACAACGCTCGCCGCGTTGTTCATGATAAACGGTCGGCCCATCGTCGGGCTGCTGGATCGACGGGGATCAAGTGGGTCGCTGCTGATGCTGGGTGCCGCGATCGGCGTGACGCTGCTGTGTGCGGTGATGGTGCGGGGAGTACGGGCACAGCCAGTGGGCCACTGACCGCGAATGGCACGCTGACGGCCACTGGCGCACCACGGAGAGTTAGCCGCCACATTCATGTGGCGCTCGGAAGGAGCTCGAACGTGACGTCATCATCACGCGAGGACAGCGAGTCGCGCGACGAACGCCGCCGCAACGAAGAACGGGTGCAGGCCATTCTCGCCTCGAAGAGCTACCGGCTGGCCGAATGCGACACCGAGTTTTTGCAGCGTTCCGAGCTGCGCCCCGTGCGCGTACAACTCGAGCTGCTCAAGCCCGAGATGGCGCTGACTGAGCACCACGTCAATTCCACGATCGTGGTGTTCGGCGGCACGCAGATTGTCGAAGGGGCCGAGGCCCAGCGGCGCCTCGAAGTCGCCCGCTCGGCTCTGGCCAAGTCACCGCGCGATCTTTCGCGGCAGCGCGCCGTCGGCCGCGCCGAGCGGATTGTCGCCAAGTCGCAGTTCTACGACGAAGCGCGGGCATTCTCGAGACTGGTTTCCTCGCAGTGCCAGGCGAACGCATGGTGCGACTACGTCGTTGTGACGGGGGGCGGGCCGGGAATCATGGAAGCGGCCAACCGCGGGGCGCACGACGTGGGGGCCAAGTCGATCGGCCTGAACATCACGCTCCCCGAGGAACAGCTCCCCAATCCCTACGTCACGCCGGAACTCTGCTTCCGCTTTCACTATTTCGCCCTGCGCAAATTGCACTTTCTGCTGCGGGCACGGGCGCTAATCGTGTTTCCCGGCGGATTCGGCACCTTGGACGAGCTGTTCGACGCGCTCACGTTGCGGCAGACGCATCGCATGCAGGCGATTCCCATTGTACTGTACCACCGCGCGTATTGGGATCGCGTGGTCGACCTCCAATTCCTGGCCGACGAAGGGGTCATCGCCGACGCCCATCTCGACCTGATCGACTACGCGGAGACGCCCGAGGAGGCGTGGGAAATCATTACGCGGTTTCATCAGACATCGCAGTAGTATATCTTGCGACGTTGTGGCGTGGTCTCCCGACCGTGCCACGGGAGGAAACCGGGAGACCTTCGACCAGAGGAGTGTCGCGGTCGGGAGACCACGACACAACATGGCATGGCTTCGCTCGAAAACATCTTCGGTACCGAACATCCCGTGGCGGTGGTCACCGGAAGCGGCGCGGCGCGCGTCGGCAATTGCGTGGCGCGCACGTTGGCGGCGCGCGGATATCGGTTGGTGGTGCACGCGCGGCGGTCGATCGAAGCGGCCCGCGCCACCGCCGCCGAGCTCACCGCCCAAGGCAGCGAGTCGATCGCGGCTTCCGCCGATCTTGCCGACGAGAGCAGCGTCGCCGGCATGGTCGAGCAGTCGCTCGCGCACTTCGGCCGCATCGACGTGCTGGTCAACTGCGCAGGCCTGTGGGAGCGCAAGCCGCTGGAAAAAGTGACGGCCGACGACGTGCGGCGTCACTTCGAGATCAACACGCTGGGCACGTTTTTGTGCTCGCGCCACGTGGGCCTGGCGATGGTTGCCCAGCCTACCGGCGGAGCCATCGTGAATGTCGGCGATTGGGCCGTCGCGCGTCCGTACCTCGACTACGCCGCGTACTTTCCCTCGAAAGGAGCCATCGGCGCGATGACCCGCAGCCTGGCCGTCGAGCTGGCCAGCCGCAACCGCCGCATTCGCGTGAATGCCGTACTTCCCGGCCCGGTGATGCTCCCCGCCGACTTGCCCGAGCCGGAGCGCCGCGCCGCGATCGAGGCCACGCTGCTGAAGCGCGAGGGGAGTCCACAAAACGTCGCCGACGCCGCCGTGATGCTGATTGAGAACGACTTTATCACCGGCGTCAGTTTGCCCGTCGACGGCGGCCGCACGATCCAGTCGGAGTAATGCAAACGCTTGCGCACTCCGCGTGTGCTGTCGGCGTTGGCCCTGGTCGTACCGACGGTGAAAGCGAGAAATCTGCCTGCCATCCCGGGCGAACGTGAGGTGTTTCACGGTTCCCGTTTTGTAGAGGCATTGCCCTACGTCGCGCCCCTTCATGCTGGTAGTGCCCCTTGCTTCTGGTAGAATGGTTTTCCGGTGAACATGGGCTTGCCGTCGTTCGAGCCGCGGCGCGGTTTGGTTCGATGTGCCCTTCGGCTTCGGAGCAATCAAGAAAGGAAACGGTGGAATGATGACATTCGATCCAAGAGCTTGGCGCAAGTTGGCGCTTGTGGCGGCGGCGTGTTTGCTGTTGCCGACCTTTGCCGTCCGCGCCGACGACGAAAAACCGGCCAAGGAACCGGCGGCCAAGGAGCCGGCGGCCGAGGAATCTGCCGACAAGCCGGCCGACGCGCCCGAGGACCGGTACCAAGTGCCGGAGACCAAAGACGTCGCCGAACTGGTGAAGTTCATCGACGGGCTTAAGGCGTTCCGCGCCCGTACCGCGGAGGAGTTCTACGCGCACCGCGCGAAGGCACCCGCGGCCATCCAAGCAGCAGCCGAGCGGATTCTCGAACTCGAAAAAGACAACACGGACTCGGATGCGTACAAGAAGGCCAGCCTGTACCTGCTTGAGTCCCAGGTGGATTCGGTTGGCGAGGCGACGCCCGCCAAACAGCGCGAGCTGCTCGATGAAGTTCTCGCGCAGTTGAACGGCCGCGAGCTGACCGTCGACGACTTGCGACTGGGCGTGAATCTGGCCCGCGGAGTCGAAGGCTCGAAGAACTATGCGCTGGCGGCCGAGGTGTACACGCAGTTCGGCGCTTTGTTCGCCGACCATAGCGAGGAGCGGCTGGCAAATTACGCCCAAAAACTCACCGGCTCCGCCCGGCGGATGGGGCTCGCCGGCGGCGGCGCGATCGAGATCAAGGGCAAGCTGGTCGACGGCTCCGACTTCGATTGGGCCCCCTACAAAGGCAAGGTGGTGCTGGTCGACTATTGGGCCACGTGGTGCGGCCCCTGCATCGCGGAGTTGCCCAACGTGCTCAAGCAGTACGAGCTGTATCACGACAAGGGATTCGAAGTGGTCGGCATCAGTCTCGACAGCGATCGCGAGAAGCTGACCAAGTTCGTCGAGGAACGGGCCATTCCCTGGGTTCAGCTCTTCGAGGACGGCGCCGGCTGGGAGCACTCGATGGCTAACTACTACGGCGTCATGAGCATTCCCACGGTGATCCTGGTCGATCAAATGGGCACGGTCGTCTCGATGAATGCCCGCGGCCCGGAGCTGGCCAAGCAACTCGAAGAATTGTTGGGCCCGCCACCGGCAGCGAAGGACGCGACGGACAGCGCCGAAAAGGAAAAGCCGGCCGACAAAGCGCCCGGCGACGCGGCATCCGACAAGAAGGAGTAGCGCTGCGGCTTCCCATGTGCTCGTTGTTTTGTTTTCCAAGCCCACCGATTGCCATCGGTGGGCTTTTTTCGTTGGCCGTCGCGTCGGCGCCCCCAGCCGCCCTTGGCCTTGGACTTCCCAGGGATCGCGGTTTTCGGGGATGCCCGCCATGGCCGTTTCACCTACAATGACAGCGCGGGGAAAGCGCTTTCCGTCAAGTCGCAACGTCCGTCGGGCGTGGGCCAACGCAGGCCAGCACGACTCTCTTTATGAGGAACGATTTATGACGCGGGCAACCGCGGGCCGTGCACCGGCCCTATTCTCCTTTATCGCCCTGGCAGCCGTCACAACATTGCCGGCGCTTGTGGGCTGCAACAACGACAGCGGCAGCGTCGTGACCGCCGAGTCGAGCAAGTACCGCGCGGCCGATGGATCGGGCGCTTCCGGCGGCGACGAATCAAGCAAGTCGGGCACCGCGACGGACGATCCGTCGTCGAACAAGACGGCGGACGGCGGAACGACCGGCGCCGGCCGGAGCGGCCAGGACGACCCCGGCGATGGCAGGGCTACGCCCGACTCCGCCTCTACTGACACGCCCCCTAGCAAGCCTCCCACGCAGCCGGGCAATGTCGGCGATCCGATTACCGTCCCCGATGGTATGCCCGACGAGCTGCTCAAATTCATTACGATGCTGCAGAAAAGCCAGCCGCGGGGAGCTACCCGCGACCAGCAGCGGGCCGACTACATCGAGATGCAAGAGGCGATCGTTACCGCGGCCGATCGCATCATGGCGTCCGAGGCCGACGACGCAACACGCAATCGGGCCGCCCATTCCAAGCTCGATGCGTTGAGAACTCTGATCGAGCTCGAAGTGCCGGGCGTCAACGGGCGCATTGCTGACTTCTGCGCGGTGCT
>CAYQAJ010000051.1:0-22958 GCA_964415245.1 uncultured Pirellulaceae bacterium
AGAGCTTATCCAAAAACCGTCGGGGACTGGCTCATTTTGCGCAGTCCGCGGAGCACAATGTGCCTGTCCCCTTCTCCGAGACAGTTTTGCAACAGGCTCTCCGGCGCGCCTCGATGGTGAAAAGGAAATCATCCCTTGCTTCTACCAAGGAGTTCCGGGTTCGAGTCCTGGTCGGGGCACTGGTAAGGCTTGAGACTTGAGGCCTGAGGTTAGCGAACTCAGTGGCGCGGGTTGCGATGGGACGTATGAGGTAAGACGTGTGGACGTAGCCACTTCATCCCTCACGCTTCCTCCCTCTCCTCTCAAGCCTCACGACTAATGCGGTGTCCGTGGTGTAAGCGGCTGTGCACGCCTGCCTGTGAAGCAGGAAGTAAGGGTTCAACTCCCTTCGGTCACCCTTCGTAACGATAAAGACGAATCGATCATGGTATCCAACTCGCTCCACCGCCCCACGCTGGTGCTCAATCGCAACTGGCAGCCCGTGAACGTGGCCACGGTGGCCCGGGCGCTGGTGCTGTTGTGGAATGAGTCGGTCCGCGTGGTCGATCCCGACGATTACCAGCTTTACGACTGGCAGTCGTGGTCGCGGCTCGCGCCGCGCGCCGGCGAACCGTTCATCCGCGCGGTGCGCCAGCGGCTGCGCGTACCGGAGGTGATCGTGCTGGTCGAGTATGACCGCGTGCCCAACCCGGCCGTCAGCTTCAGCCGCCGCAACATTTTCAAGCGCGACCACTGGACGTGCCAATACTGCGGTCGCCAGCCGGGGGGCGACGAGCTCACGGTCGACCACGTCATGCCGCGCTCGAAAGGGGGCGTGTCGGCGTGGAACAACTGCGTGCTGGCGTGCCTCGACTGCAACAAGCGCAAGGCCGACCGCACGCCCGAGCAGGCCCGTATAAAACTCCGCCGCGCTCCGGCCCGACCGGCGTGGAAGCCGATCTACGCCCGAGCGTTCGTGCGGATCGAAAGCTGGTCGAAGTTTTTGAGCGAGGCGTACTGGTCGGTTGAGCTGGAGACGTAGGATCGCGGACGTATTGGTGGGTTGTCAGTGGTCCGTTGTCAGTTGTTGGTGGCTGGTGGCTGGTGGCTGGTTGCGGGTTGTTGGTAGTAGTAGAAGCGCCCTTCACATGGATCCGCTTCCGAACAACTGACAACGGACTACTGACTACTGACACGGGCTTCCGCCCGGTCGTTTGCTAAGCTTTGCGACGGCCCACGAGTCTCACTTGTGGGCCGCGTGCGCGAGCGTGCTCCTGGGAGAGCAGCCAGTCTCCAAAGCTGGCCGACAGGGTTCGAATCCTTGCGCTCGTGCTTCCAGAGAAAGCTGTCAGCTCTCAGCTATCAGCCGGAGGTTCACCGCGAAGGAGCGAAGAGCGCGAAGGGGAAGGATTGGTGTCAGGTGTCGGATGTCAGGTGTCAGGCTTCAGGTGTCAGGTGTCAGGTTCGGACTTCCGATTCCCGACCTTCTGTTTCCGGCTCTCGACTCTGGTCTCTGGACGCTCGACTATTCTCCGACTGCCGACTTGCCGCTTCCGGCTCAATCTGTCCGAAGCTGACGGCTGAAGGCTGAGCGCTGACAGCTATCGAACAACTGACCACTGACAGAAGCGCCGCGCTTGCTACAATGGCCCGCCGTGTTTGTGTCGTCGGGAATTCGACAAGGAGGAGCTCGTGGCAACGGACATCGACAACTTGAAGGAACGCCTCAAGCGTTGGACCTTGGTGCTGGGAGTGCTGCAGATTACGGTCGGCTGCATCGTTGGGTTTATCCCGCCGTCGGCCGTGCCGTGGTTTCGCGGCATCGTGATGGCGCACATCGAGTTCACGGCCAACGGCGTGTTGATGGTCGCGTTCGGGTTTCTGGTGAAGGAGATGCGGCTGAACCCGCTCGGCCTGTGGGTGTGGTTCGCGACCTTGCAGATCGGCACGTGGACGAACGGCGCGGCCGGCGTGGCGGGTGCGTTCCTTGGCGCCTCGACGAAGCTGATGCCGACGCTCAACGAAAAGTTCCCGCCGCCGCACGGCACCGATAACCCGATCGTCACCGGCCTGCTGCTCGTGTGTGGAGTGACCATCCTGGTGGCCTTGCTGCTCACTCTGTTCGGCCTCGTGCGGCCGAAGCCGGCGGCGCCAAGTGGCTGACACCTGAGAAGAAGCAGAGCGGCAGAGCCGCGAGGACAGTGCGTGCCGAGGCGGAGCCTCGGCACGAGAATCAAGAGCTTTCAGCTCTCAGCGGTCAGCCTCAAGCCTCAAGCCTCAACAGGCGGATGTCTACCGCCAAGAGCGCGAAGAATCGTGGTCTGGTTCCGACGCGTGGCTTCGAAATCGGCGACCTCGCGGGCCCGATTGCGAGCTACGCTTTAGGTGTTCCGTCGTACAACTGACAACTGACAACGGACAATGGACGAGCCGCTGGATTCCCGCCGGCGCGGGAATGACGATGGACCCCAGTCCCCGACCCCCAGCGCCAACCGCCAAACCCTGGCGTCGTTCGCTCCGGGAAAGCGCGCCCTCTCGCGGAGCGAGAGGCGACCGCAACTCCCAACCCCCAACCCCCAAGCTCCAAGCATCAACCCCCTCTCCGAGCTGACGGCCGATAGCTGAGGGCTGACAGCTCCTTCCGAGGCAACCATGTCCGTGACGCAGAAACTTGCCTGGTTCCATTTGGCGGTCATCGGCCTGACGCTGGTGGTCGTGCTGGCGCTAGTTCCCTTCTTGGGCAGCGGCGCGCTCTTGGGTTTCATGCTTTTGTGGCTGATGTGGTTTGGGCCATTCGTCTTTCGTCAGAAGCCGGATGACGCTGCAGGGAACGAGCGCGACCACGGGATCGAGCGGCGATCGTGGGTGCTGGCATACACGTTGTACTGGGTGGTGTTTCTGCTCGTCGCGACCGTGCTGCCGCCGTTTGTCTACGGACCGGGCGGAGCCGTACCCGTGTGGATCGTGCAGGTGAGCGTTCTGTCGGGCTTCATCATCGTGTACGCGATCGCGTCGATCGCCATCCTGGTCCAAAGCGCGAGACGCGCGCGAAACGTTGAGTGAGGGAAAGCTATCAGCTTTCAGCCACCAGCTTTCAGCCGGGGGAACAGGAGAGCGCAGTGACGGCAAAGTAGCGATCCTTGGCTCTGTGGTGAGCGCGTAAAGACGTAGAGACGTAAAGACAGAATGTGAATCGTTTCTGTGCTACGCCTGCGCCCGATTGGATTCAGCGAGGTGGGAATCGGCGAGCAGATCGCGGATCAGCGCGTCGGCCAGCGACTCGGGACACTCGCCTTGGGTCGCATTGCCCGACGCCGAGTTGTCGATCGAGCGCGTCACGGTTCGCACCTTGGCGAACTCGAGCAGGTTGTTTTCGCCAACGAGCTTGAGCCACCGCTGACAGGCGTCGTAAGGCAACAGCACGGCGCGGCGCATGCGGCGCTGGAGCGCGTCGGGCGCGGAGTCGGGCGTGGCATCGGTGTCGAAGGCCGTGGTAATGAGAAAACTCAGAGGGCGATACGCTTCCCAGATTTTTTGTAGGGCAGCAGCCGTTTTTTCGGGATCGTTGGCCAGTGGGAGTGAGACCGCCGATATGCCCTGTTCGGCGAGCTTGCGGCGGAGGGCTTGCGCGACTTCGTTCTGACCGACGATGATCGCCGCGCCCGATAGCGGTTTCATCCCATCGGCGAGCGCAGTTGGCGTTGCGTGGGCGCGCTGAGCGAAGCGATGGCCGACCTGCGCTCCGGTATCCAGTGGCGGTTTGCCATTCGGGGGCGCGGCGGCCGACTGATACCCCTCGACCGGCACCTGCGCAACGTGTGCCGCGGGCACCGGATGTTGCAAGACGAGGTGGTAGGCGGCGCCTTCCGCGTCGATATCGTTGATGCCTGCCACCAAGTGCCCACCCTGACGGTGCGCGGCGAGTATCGTTTCCTGGTCGACGAGCCGCACGCTCGAGCCAGCTCTGGCGAGCGATGCACCGGCGCGGGATACGCCATATGTCGCCGCGGCCTTACCGCGATCGAGCGCATGCATCGCCGTCAGCAGCGACGCCATGCCCGAAGCGCCTTGCGTGTGTCCGATCTGTCCGACAACCGTGCTCAACCGCAAAGGCCGCGACGGCGCGCCCGCACCCAATCGCTGCGTGATGGCGGCGATCTCTGCGTCATCCAACCGCGCCACGCCCGTGCCGGCCGTTTCGAGCAGGGCCGTTTGCTCCAGCCCCGCGTCCAGTCCTTGATAGGCGCGGTCCATCGCCTGTCCCACGGACTGCGTCGCGGATTCGGCGAACCCGGCTCCCACGTCGCGAATGACGGCCCGAATCGTGTCGCCGTCGCGCTGTGCGTCGGCCAGTCGCTTCAGCACCAGCACGCCCACGCCTTCTCCGGGAAGGTAGCCGTTGGCGTCGGCGTCGAAGGGCGCCTTGGCGTCGTCGCCGCGGACGGTGCCCGAGAGCGACAGATACTCGTACATCGGCAGACCCATGGAGCGATGCCCGGCCGCGCAGATGACCATGTCGCAGTCGCCTTCGCGAAGCTGGTCAACCGCCAGGCACACCGCCGCCAGCGACGAGGCCTGGCCCGAATCGATGGCGGCGGCTCCCCCCATCAGGTCGTAGACCTTCGTGATTCGCGATGCGAGCGTGCTGGGCGTAAAGCCGCCCGTCTCATCCAATAGGGCGGGCATTCTTTCCAGTAGCTTGTCGCCAAAGGATTCGCAGATGGCGTCGATCGCTTCGTTGGCGAGGCCGCGCTCGCGCAGCCCGTGGCGGAGGCTTTCGCAGAACTCGGGCAGATTGAATCCCATCTTCAGGTGTTCGGAGAACTCGCTGCCGAAGATCGTTCCCACCACGACCGCAACGCGCCGGGCATCGTACGGCTTCTTGTCGTAGCCGGCGTCGGACAGTGCCGCGTCGGTTGCATCCAGCACCATCAATTGCAAGGGGTCGGCGTTCTTGACGTGCAGCGGCGGTATCTTGTGTCGCCGCCAGTCGAACTCAAAACCCGTGATGTAGCCGCCGCGCTGGGCGACGCTGTGATACGGTTTCGCTTCGCCGGGCGAGCACGCCAAGCGAGCATCCCAGCGGTCGGGGGGAGCGTCGATCCTGGCATCGCGGCCGGACACGACAAGATCGCAGAACGCCTGCACGGTTCGCGCGCCGGGGTAGATGCAACCGGCGCCGATAATGGCGATGGGTTCCGCGGCGGAGAGCGTGGCGCTTGGGGGCGGGGCGACGCCGCGAGCTGCTGTTTGGGCCTCTTCCAGATACTCGTCCAACACCACGTGAACGTTCAGCCCCCCGATGCCGAACGAATTCACCGCCGCCCGTCGAGGATGCCCGTCAGAAAATGCCGGCCAGGGCACGTTCTGCTTAGGTACGTAGAACGGGGCCCGCTCCCAATCGATGCCCGAGTTGAGTTGGTTTACGCAGATTTGTTGGGGCACGGTCTGGTGCTGGATGGCAAGCACGGCCTTGATCAACCCGATCAGGCCGGCCGATTCCAGCGTGTGTCCGACGTTGGCCTTCACGCCGCCGATGGGAATTTTGTGGCCGGGTGGAAACTGCCCTTCGAGCATTTCGATCATGGCCTTCATTTCGGTCAGATCGCCGATGCGGGTCGAGGTGGCATGCGCCTCGACGTACTGCAAGCGGCGAATATCGAGCCCGCCGGCGTAGGCTCGCTGCATGGCCAGCACCTGTCCCTCTTTGCGCGGCGCCCAGAGGCTTTTGCCTTTGCCGTCGGACGAGACCCCGATCCCGCGAATTACGGCATGTATGGGATCGCCGTCGGCCAGCGCGCGGTCGAGCGTTTTGACCGCGATCACCGCGTAGCCTTCTCCGGAAATGAGACCATCGGCCGCTTCGTCGAACGGGCAGCATCCGTGAGCCGATCCCGACTGTGCCTTGGCAAAGAGAATCAGGCTGTCCGTGCAGAAGTAGGATGCGCCTCCCACGATGGCCATGTCGATGCGGTTCGTGCGCAGGGCCCGCGACGCCATCGCCAGTCCCTGCAAGGCCGACGAACATGCGGCGTCCAGGATGAGCGATGGGCCGCTGACGCCGAGCGCCTCGGAGATGATGGCGGCCGCGGTATGGATCGAGGATCGCGGGATGCCGCCCGGTCCGCGTCGCGGCAGATCGCGGCGAATTCGGTCCACCAGATTCTGCACGAAGCCTTCCGCGTCACCTCCCACGGCCTCGCGGAACGATGGAAGCTCCAACAGATACCGGGCCGACTCGCCGACGCGCACTGCGTAATTCATCTCGCCCGCCACCGGACCGCCAAGATTGTGGCCGACATAGACACCGACATTGCGCAGCGGCAGATCGAACGGATTCAAGTGGGCGTGGCGGCAGGCTGCGGCAGCAACCTGGCAGATCGTCTGATGGCCGACTTCGGCCGAAGGCAATCGCCGCGCGGGAATCGGGCATTGCATGGCATCGAACGGCGGGTAATCGATCACTCCGCCCAGCGACATGTACGTCTTGGAACGCACGCCCCGTCGGGAGTCGAAGTGCAACTCGCGGTTCAGTCGATCGGGTGGAACCTCGGCGATGGCAGTCCGACCATTGACGAGCAGCTCCCAGAACTCGCTCAGGTTATTGGCGCCAGGAACGCGGCAGGCCATGCCGATGATCGCCAACGGTGCCTTATCCGATGTCTGCATAACGTTCACTCCGCTGGCGATACCGGCTTACGGCGCGAGCAAGAAGGGGGGCCCAATAGCGAGCGACGCCCGCATTGCCCCAAGTCTTCGTCACTCTCCCCTGGCATGCGAACATTCTCATCCAACCAGAACACCCCATTTTACCATTGTCGTGTGCGAATGAAGTGTTCCCTGCTTGGTTCTTCCCCAACAAGCACCTTCCGGGTGGCTCGCACATCTGTGCGACTTGGTTGCACAACTCATTTTACCCATTCTTTTCACTCAACTCGCGTATCCTAGACAACGCTTGTTACGTGAATTACCCTGAGATTCTGTGGGGTCGGGCGTGTCTAGGCCGGTAGTCTGGCTGGGCGTGGGCTTCGTTCAGCAGCCTGACGGTCGGCCTTGGCACTTGGCAAACGCGTTTGTCCGACGTCTCCGGAAAGGGCGCCCCAATTCGAGGCGGCTCAGCGCCAATTTGGACTGTAGGTCCGACGGGCGGCCGACCGTCGTCCTGGACGCAGTCACGTGGGGTTTAAGACGTACGCCGGCCTTGCGCTCGAGGCTGGCACGGGCATCGACGACATCATGACCGCCAGTATTCCGAATCCGTTCTCGCTGCAGGGCAAAGTCGGCATCGTCATGGGGGCCAGCCGTGGCATCGGCCGAGCGTCCGCTCTGAAGCTTGCCGCATCGGGGGCGAACCTGGCGATTGCCGCTCGCGGCGCCGAGCATCTTGACGCACTGGCCAAAGAGATTTCCAGCAGCGGGGTTCGCTGCTTGCCTCTGCCCACGGACATTACTCGGCCGGATCAGCTTCAGCAGTTGGTGGATACGACCGTCGGCACTTTCGGTCAAATCGACTTCCTGGTGAACGTTCCCGCCTCGGTCGACGCGTTTGGCGAGTTGATCGATCAGGACGACCGGATTTGGGACGACATCATGGGGACGAAGCTGAAAGCGTACTGGCAGCTTAGCAAGCTGGTCGCACGCACCATGATTCCTCGTAGAAGTGGCGCCATCGTCAACCTGTCGGGTCATGCCGGTTTTCACCCGGAGCAGCTCTTGGGGATTTATTCGATCGCACAGTGTGCCGTGATGCACCTGACGCGAGCCATGGCCGGCGAGCTGGGGCGGTACAACGTCCGCGTGAATGCCGTTTCTCCGGGAATCACGCGGACGGAATTTGCCAAGCCGCTTTACGACACGCCGCTGAAAATGAACGTCTTCAAGCGAGTGTTCGCGCTGGAACGCATCGCCGAGCCGGACGACATCGCGCACTCCATCGTGTTTCTGGTGTCCGACGCCGCGAGCTACATCAACGGGCACGTGTTGGCGGTCGACGGCGGCATGAAACCGCTCGGCTGGTGGGGCTAATAGCAGCAACAAAACTTGAGTGTCGGGCAATCGATCATGTTAGTGCGTGAGACCGCCACGTCCGTATCCGTATCCATTAACGGACGTCAGCATGATTTCGAAGTCGAACCGCATGAGACACTCGCCGAAGTGTTGCGCGAGCGACTCGGCCTTACCGGCACGAAAATCGGCTGCAACCGAGGCGACTGCGGCGCTTGCACCGTGCTGCTCGATGGCGAGGCGATCCTGTCCTGCTTGAGCTTGGCGATCCAGTGCCACGGAAAGACCGTGATCACTATCGAGGGTCTGGAGAATCCCCAGACGGGAGAGCTCGATCCGGTGCAACAGGCGTTTGTCGAAAACTTTGGCGTGCAGTGCGGCTACTGCATCCCGGGCATCGTGCTATCGGCCCGTGCGCTGTTGGACGAAAAGGCCCAACCGACGGAAGAGGAGATCCGCGAGGGGATTCAGGGAAACATTTGTCGTTGCACGGGATACCAGCAGATTGTCGAGTCGATTCAGGCCGCCAGCCGGCAACCGAAGAGCGCGAACGCCGGCGGGATAGCGGACACCGGGGGCGCCAGCGGGCAATCCAACACAGACGCTGACAACACGCAATCGAAGAAGGGGGCTGAATAAATGCGGACGATCGGCACATCGCCCCCCATTCTCGAAGCGCGGGACAAAGTGACGGGTCGCGCCAAGTATGTCGATGACATGCAGGCGGACCTGTTCGTCAAGATAGTGGGCAGCCGTCATCCTCACGCGCACATTCGCGGCATCGATATCACCGCGGCCATGCAAATGGAGGGAGTGGCGGCGATCCTCACGCACGAGAATGTACCGCAGCGGCTCATCAACTTCGGCACCCACCGCCCGTCGCTGGCCATCGACCGGCACGTGCGGCATCTGGGCGACTACGTGGCCGCCATTGCCGCGACCAGCGAGGCAGTTGCCGAAGAAGCACGTCGGGCGATCCGCGTCGAATACGACGTGCGGCCGGCCGTGTTCGATCCCGAAGAGGCGCTGCAACCTGCCGCGCCGAAACTTTACCCCGAAGGCAACAACTTTTGCGCGGCGGTCGATTTGCCGCCGCACCAAAGCATTCCCGAGAGCCGGCAAGAGTGGGGCGATGTCGAGGAAGGCTTCCGACTAGCCGACGTGATCGTCGAGCACCGGTTGGATATTGGTTCGCAAGCGCATGCTGCCATCGAGCCACACGTCTGCATGGCGTGTTGGGAAGGCGACCAATTGATTATCTGGTCGGCAACGCATACCCCCACGGAGCTTCACGCGAACGCGGCCGAGTATTTTGACCTGCCACTCAAACAGGTCGTCGTGCTTTCGCACCACGTGGGGGGAGGTTTCGGCGGCAAATACACGGGACGGTACCAATACCTGGTTTGCCTCTTGGCTCGGCAGTTGCCTGGCAAGCGAGTCCGCCTGACGCTCAGTCGTGAAGAGACGCAGTGCTACGCTCGCCGTCCCCGGGCGAAACTGTACGCTCGCCTGGGGGCAACGCGCTGCGGCGTCATCACGGCGATTCACTTCAGCGGGCTGTTCGACGTCGGCGCCTACGGCACGTTCTTCTCGGGCAACAACAACTTTCATCACGAAGGGGGCATTCTCACCTACAAAACGGCCCATGCCCGCTTCGAAGCGAAAAACGTGCACACCAACCACTTTCGCTCGGAGTGCATGCGCTCCGTCCAGATGCCGTATCTCGCCTTTGCGGTGGAAACCGTGGTGGAATTGGCCGCCGAGAAGCTGGGGATGGACCCAACCGAGTTTCGCCTGAAAAACATGCCCACCACGGGCGACATGATGCCGCCCACCGAATACACGCACAACTACGGAGACTATCCGCAGGCCCGCCTCGATCTGTTCCCCGCCGCCCACATGTTAGAGCAGGTTAAGGGGAAGATCGGTTGGGCCGAAAAGTGGAAAGGCTTGGGGCAACCCTATCACTCCGACGGCCCCCGTCGGCGCGGCATCGGCTTGGCCTACTGTATGGGTTACGGCGGGTTCATTGCCGAGTCGGGAACCACGGCCGCCGTCCGAATCAACCCGGACGGCACCGCCATTGCCTATTCGAGCGTGCAGGAGCTGGGGCAGGGCATCAACACCACGCTGTGCATGCTGGTCTCCGAAGCGCTGGGCCTTCCGCTGGATAAGGTCTCCATCGTCGCCGGCGATACGCGCTCCGGGCAAGGCGATCCGTTCAATGCACGATCCAGTCACCAGCTCGCCATGTGCGGGCACATCCTGTTGCAGGCCGTCGAGAAGGCGCGGCAGAAACTCCGCAATTGGATCGCGTCTTCCCTGCGAGTCAACCCGCGCGAGGTCGTCATTGAAGGCGATCAATACTGGCTGGAGCGAGACACGAGCCAGAAATTCCCGCTGTGGGAATTCGTGGGCACGCTGAAATCCCCCGTCACCGGCCGCGCCGAAGGAGCCCCCCTTCACGTGCATCCGTTTGTCAAACCGGGCTACAAGGCACATCAGCCCATGATCATGGCGGCGGAAGTGGAAGTGGATACCGAAACGGGGGAAGTGAAGCCCATGAAGATCGTGGCGGGCATGTTTCCGGGTCGCATGATTAACCCGGGCGTGGTGCGTGGTCAGGCGATTGGTGGAGCAACGCAAACGCTGGGCATGGCGCTGTGGGAACACGTGGGCTTCGACGAAGATTCTCTCACCTACCTGAATCGCGACTTCACCGACTATCGAGTGCCGCGGGCCTTGGACATGCCGGCCATCGAGACCGTTCTGGTAGAACAGGTCGACCTGGAAAGTCTGCCTCACGAAGGGCTCCCGTATGGCGGTCGGGCCAGCGGCGAGATGAGCGCCTGGGGCGCGGTGGCCATCGCCAATGCCGTCCACAATGCCACCGGTGTGCGAGTGAGCGAATCGCCCCTGACCGCCGAGGCCGTTCTGCGAGCTCTGAATCGAGAGGCGCGTCGAGACGCAGGGTCCGAGGCCGATCGGGAGGCAGTCCGATGAGCGGAGCCAAATGCCGATCAGCGCCCGAGCAAACAGTGACATGCCGGCTCCGGCCGTTCCGGTATTTCGCCCCGACCACGGTGGAGGAAGCCGTCGCGGCGCTAGAGGAAGAAGAGGGCCGCGCGATCCTGTTCGCGGGGGGAACCGACCTTGTGCCCATGATGAAGCTGGGCGCGGTTACCCCCCAGACCATCGTCAGCCTGTCCGCCATTCCCGGCTTGAGATACATTCGCGAAGAGTCCGATGGCGCTCACATCGGGCCGCTCACGACGATTTCCGAGCTTCGCGGCTCGGCATTACTGCGCCAGCGCTGGCCCGCCTTCTTCGAGGCTGTGCGTCATTTTGCCGCCTCGCAAGTTCGCAACATGGCAACGCTGGGGGGCAACATCGGAAGGCGGTCCCCCTGTGCCAACACTCCGCCGCCCCTGATCGCGCTGTCCGCCGTGCTGACGTTGGTGGGACCGAACGGCCCTCGCGCTATTGCCCTCGAGAAGTACTTCGATCGGCCGGACGTTGCCAAGGGCGAAATGATCATCGACATCGCGATTCCTCATCCGCCGGCTCGGTCGAGCTCCGCCTTCCTGGAGCTGACGCGCAATACGGGCGACTTGGCCAAGGTCAATTGCGCCGTGAGCATTACCGTGGATAGCGGCATCTGCACCGATGTCCGAATCGTTCTCGGCTCCGTGGCCAATCGGCCGGTCCGCGCGTTCCAGGTGGAACAGGCGCTGATCGGAGGGCCGCTCGAGGACGCCATCGTCAACGAGGCGGCCGGGCGGGTCGTCCACGAGATTGCTCCCATCACCGACGCGCGATCGCGGGCCGAATACCGCCGCCAGGTCAGCCCGGTGCTGGTCGCACGAACCGTCCGGCGTGCCGCCGAGCGGATCAGCGGCTGAACGGCTTCGCCATGCATCATCGCGCGATCCTGAGGCGCCCGCCGCTCGACATGCCGACCAGCGGTCCCTTTTTTTCTTGCCCCATTTTTCGCCCCAATCGGGCTGGGGCGATTCTGCCCGCTGTCGCCTCGATTTTTCTTCGGATGCGTGTTTCGCGGCGCATCGGCCTTGATTACGTTACGTAATCCATGATTTGTAGCCCTCGGGTCGCGGCGGAGTTCGTCACGACATTCGCAAGCCCCTCATGCCAGCCTTTGCCCCGCCACCAATGTCACTGTTCACCCCGCAGCGCGTTTCGCCGATCGCGCCGTTCGTCCCATCGTTAGTTTGCCTATTACTCCTCGCGCTCATCGGCCCGGTGGTCGCCCGAGGAGGCGATACCTGGTCCGGTTGGCGGGGCCCCACCGGCTTGGGCATCACCGACGAAAAGGACTTGCCGCTCACGTGGGGTGGCCCGTCGAATGAAAACATCGTGTGGAAGGCGCCGCTTCCCGGCACCGACGGCAAGGCGCGGCTCGACCACAACCAGTCGAGCCCCATCGTGTGGAAGGACCGCGTGTTCGTCATTGCGGTCTATTGGCCGGAGGGGATGGCTGAGTCCGAGTTCCCCGAGCACCACGTCGCGTGTTACTCGGCAGCCGACGGCAAATTGCTATGGGACGAGAAAGTGCCGCCAGGTCCGTGGCTGCTCAAGGACTTGCGCGGCGGCTACTCCGCCCCGACCCCTTGCACCGACGGCGAGCGCGTGTACGCGATGTTCGGCTCGTCGGAAATAGTGGCGCTCGACTTCGGCGGCCACCTGGTATGGCGTAAGGAAGTCACCCCCTTCGCGTGGGATGTGGCGATCGGCACGAGTCCGATTCTCACCCGCGATGCCTTGCTCGTGCTCGCCGACGGCACCAAGTCGAACATTTCGCGATTGATCGCGCTCGATCCCGCGACCGGCGACGTGAAATGGGAGCGGAAGCGGCCCGAAGGCAACTTCAACCACACGACGCCGGTGCTGGTCGAAGTCGGCGGCAAGCAGCAGCTCTTGATTGCGTCGTCGGGAGCGGTGCAGGGAGTCGATCCCGCGGACGGCGAAGTCATCTGGTGGGCGAAGAATCGCGGCGACGTGCCGACACCCGCGTTCGGCGGCGGGCTGGTTTACTCGGAAGATGGGCGCGGCGGACCCGGTATCGCCGTCGACCCGACCGGCGAAGGCGACGTAACGGGCACGCACGTAAAGTGGACGACGCGCCCGATTCCCGAGGGGTATTCGTCTCCCACGATCGCCGGCGGGTACGTGTATCGCATGCATAACCCGGGTATCCTGCGTTGCTTCGCGCTGGAGACCGGCAAAGAGGTTTTCGCCGAGCGGATGCCCGACGGCGTGAACGCATCGGCCAGCCCGGTGCTGACGGCCGATGGTCGGCTTTACTTCGTCAGCGGCGGCAAGAGCGTGGTGATTCCCGTTGGCCCGAAGTTCGAGCCGCTGGCCACGAATGATTTGGGCGATGGCGGGCCGGCATCGCCGGCGGTCGCACACGGCTGCCTGTATATCAAAGGGAGCCGGTATCTGTACTGCATTGGCAAACCAGGGAGAGAGCAATGAAACGCACTTCGGTGATTCGCATCGCGCTCGTGCTGGGCGCGCCGTTGTTGGCGGCCCTAACAATCGCACCGGTCGTCGCGAGCGCGGCGGCCCCGCCCAAGTGGCAGCCGATGCTCGGCGATCTGGTGAAGACCGAGCAGGCGGGCTTCGGCGGCTTGTGCGGTATTGTGGTTGATCCCGCCGAGGGCACCGTGTGGATCAACGTTAGCGACCGCGGTTTCTACCGCTCGGACGATCAGGCCAAATCGTTTCACCGCTGTGGCGACGAACAGCCCAAGGGGCGCACCGAGTCGCCGGGTTGCCTGATGCTCGATCCGTCGGGCGTCACGAAGCGAATGATGACAGCGCTGGTGTACGGCGCCCCGATCAGCGTGAGCGACGACGGCGGCGCGACGTGGCGAGCGCTCGACGGCAAGGCGTCGCACGTCGACTGGTTCGCCGCCGACTGGACCGACCCCGATCTGAAATTCGTGATCACCCTGAAGCACGAAGCGGGCGGATTGCTTTTGACCTCGCGCGACGGCGGCGCGACGTTTACCGAAGTCGGCAAAGGATACGGCCCCGGCTGGGTGTTCGACGGCAAGACCGCCGTCGTCGCCGAAGCGAGGGAACGAGGCCGGCCGAAGCCCAACCTGATGCGCACGACCGATGGCGGCGAGACTTGGAAACCGTCCGGCGCGTACAGCCCGGTCGGCACGGGCAGCGTACAAGTGCTGCCGCGGCCGAACGGCAATTCGCTCTATTGGCTGGTCGAGGGCGCCTTGATCGCCACCGACGACCAGGGCGAAACGTGGAAGCACGTGGCCGACATCAAGGACGGCCGCTACGGCCCGGTGTTCGGCAAGAGCGGCAAGCACATGTTCGTTCTGACCGGGGCAGGGATCATCGAGAGTACCGACGGCGGCGCATCGTGGTCCGACCCGATTCCGCCGCCCGACGGCCTCCAAGGAGTCGGCGGCCTTACCTGGCTGGCATACGATCCGGCCAGCGACGTTCTCTACCTGATGAAGATGGGCAGCGACCTGTTCAAGCTCGCCCGCGCAGATTAGGCGACGCATCAGCGACCGGCTTCCTTCGGGCAGCGGGACGCCGACGCTGATCCGGTAGAGGAACGTTCTCTAGCACACGGAGCAAAGTGGACCGGGTCCACGCAACTTGGCCTGTCTTCGAGAGAACCCATGGTGTCGGAGACAGTCGCTGCGCGCCAATTGCGAGAATGGTCCGCCCTTCCTCGCACGGCGCCCGTCAAACAATCGATTTGTCCTTGCCCGCGGCCGATTATTTTGGCGAGGGAAGAATAATAAGGGCATCCTCGGCGAAGGACGCATCGCCAGCCTTGCCGTTGATGCGGTACTGAATCTTCAATTGCTTCACGCTTCCCGGCACGGGGTCGCCGCCAAAGCTGGCGTTGTAGCTCGCCGACGGCAACGCGATCAGCGGCAAATCGCCGACGTGCTTGCGGAGGATCGCGGTAACATCCTTTTGAGTCGACCCGGCACCGTATTCCGCTTTGACAATCTCCAGCTTCACACGCTCGATGCCGGCATTGGCAAGCAGCTCGCTCACGTCGACCTTGCCGCCGAGCTTCTGGGCAATGACCAGCGTGGCCTGCGTGGCCTCTTCATTGAGCTGGGGAACTTTCATGGCTTGGATGGCCAATGTGAGCCCCTCCGCGCTTGGATGGAGCGTGAGCACATCCAGCACGAGCGTCTGCTCAGCCGCCTGGCGGGAAGCGTCGAGCGCCTTCTGGCACATCTCGGCCCGCTGCTGATCGGACATGTCGAACTTGCGCGCCAGACCGATGTAACCGCGTAAGGCACGTACCTGGTATCGCGCTTCGGGGGCGGTCTTGGCGAGATCGAGCAGTACGGGCGCCGCATCGAGGCCGTTCCATTTGCCGAGCAAACGGCTGGCGTCGTCTTGAAGTTGAGGATCGTCGCTCTTGGCCGCTGCGGCGAGCGTCTGCAAGGCTTTGGTTCCCCCGACGTCGCTCAGAATCTCCAACAAGGTACCTTTCTTTGCGGCGGGCGAACGATCCAGCGCCTGCGCGAGTTCGGCCGCACACGCTTCGCGGTCCGGCATGCGGACGCTCGCGGCTTTCAATGCCTGAAGAGCCGCCGGTGCATCGTCGGCATGCTGGGGACTAACGACTTGTTCGACCAAAACGGACATCCGCTTGAGCGACACCGTTTCTCCCAATGCCGCCAACGCGGCGCTGCGAACCGCGGCATCGGAATGGTCCAATGCCTTGAGAAGCTCAGGCACGGCTTCGATGCGGCGCCGCCCGACCAGCTCGATCAGCAGCGGGTACGCCTTTCCCTGCGACTTGGGGAGCAGCGCGGCGATTTGCGCGTCGACTTTTTCGCCGGGAAGACTTGCCAACGCTTCCTTCGCCGTGGCCGCAAGATCTTCATCGTCGTCGATGGCGATCGCCAACAGCGTGGAAACACACGAAGCGTCGCCCACGCGCGCCAGCGCGTCGACCGCGGACAACCGAACTTGTTGGGTACCCTTTTCGGTGGCGGAGAGCACGGCGGTCAACACGACGGTTGTCGGCCGGTCGGCCATCGCCTGAATAATCAAGGCCGCCCGTTCCGGCGTCGCGCGAGGCAGTTCATCGGCCAAGGCCTTGTCGAACTCACCGCCGGGGAACTCACGGGCCGTGCTCAGCGCTAGGCGGAACCTCGCTTTGTCGTCCGACCGCAATTGCTCAATCAATAGCGGGATTCCCTCTTGGCCGCGGGCGAGAATTGCACCTCGAGTCGCCTCGATCACACGCTGCTTGGGCACGTCGGCTTTGCGGACTTCGTCGTAAATCGCGACCGCTTCGGCCGACTTGTCGTCAGCGTGCAATTGTTCGGCACACAACACGAGTGCCTCGGCAATCGCCGAACGAACTTTGTCGGGAGCAGCGGCCAGCGCCTCGCGAAGCGATTGGGTTGCCGGGGCATTCGCGATGTGCCCCAGTGCAACGGCTGCGGCCGACGCAACTTCTGGATCCCTGTCCTGCAAGCGCTTGGCCAACGTACCGACCGCCTCCACATCGCGGCGGACGCCGATCGAGTTGATCGTGCCGACCAAAAGCAGCCCATCAAGCGACTCAGTAGCCTTCCGCAGTGCTTCGTCCGCTTCCGGCCCGGGAATCGCTTCCAGGGCGATCCGCGCCCACGACGAAAATTGCGGGTCGGGCAGCAACCGCGCCAGATCGGGAACTGCCGCGCTCGAACCGTGAATGGCCAGCAGCTTGCAGGTGATTGCCTTGTCGGCGGCAGGCGCGTCGGATCGCAAAACCTTGAGCAGGTCCGCTTCCTTGACGGCCGAAGCGTCGGAACGGTCTTGAGCCCAGGCCGACGCGCCGGCCAAAACGATCCATGCCGCGAAAAATGCAACCGCGCGTGGGAATGCTCGAGTCGTATCCATGGTATCGGTCCTGAACGTTGAGGATTGGTTTGGTGGCGACAAATGGACGGGACGGTTAGGACTCACGTCTCCTCGGAGTCCTCGCGTTGTGACCTCCAAGTCCGGCAGCTTTACAGCCTCCACGGTTCGCGCAGCGCCTCGGATCGCAAACGATTCGCCTCTTCATCGTCGATGAACTTGTGGGTGGCGTTGTCGTATTTCACCTGGCGGCCCAAATAGAGTGCAATGTTCGCGGCGTGGCAGGCGATGTGCGCGTTGCAGGCCGCGTCGGCGTTTCCTTTCGGCTTGCTGCGTGTTTTCACGCAGTTGAGGAAGTCGCGAACGTGGAACGTCGCCGGATAGCCGCCGATTTCGGCGACCGTTCTCCCCGCGAGCAATGCCGGTGAACTGAGCACCATCTTGCCGCTGTCGCCGGCTTCGACCCAGCCCGTCTCGCCTTCGAACCGCACCGGGCACGAGCCGAGTGGAATCCAGCCGGTCTCGCGGAAAATCAGTTCGGTGCCGTTCTCGTAACGCGCGACCAACTGTCCGTCTTGTGGCGCGTTGTACTCGACCGGCGGCGGGCAATCGCCTACAGCCCATTGGCACAGGTCGACGCAATGCGAGCCCCATTCGAGCACGCCGCCGCCGACCAGCCCGCCACCTTTTTCGAAGTTGAAGCCGTCGAGCAGCTTGGCGTTGAACGGCCGCCAGGCAGCCGGCCCCAGGTACATGTTCCAATCGACGACCTCTTTATTCGGCTCCGGTTCGGCAGGCAGCCAGCCGCTCATCATGGCTTGCATTCCCGCCGGATGGGCATAGACCCTCTTGAGCTTTCCGAGCTTTCCGGTGCGAGCCAGTTCGCAGGCAAAGGCGAAGTGCGGCAGGTTGCGCCGCTGCGTGCCCGCTTGAAACACGCGTCCGGTGCGGCGCATGGTGTCTCGCAGGATCAAGCTCTGGGCGATGTTCTTGGTGACGGGCTTCTCGCAGTACATGTCCTTGCCGGCTTTGGCGGCATTCATCGCGGCGGTGGCGTGCCAATTCGGTCCCGTGGCGATCAGCACCGCATCGATGTCGTCGCGGGCGAGCAACTCGCGAAAGTCGCGATAGGTCGCGCAATCGCGATTTTCGTACTTGTTGTCAGCGATTTCCTTGACCGCGGCGCGCCGCACCTGCTTCACGTCGCACACGGCGACGAACTGCACGTCGGGTTGTTCCAGGAAGCAGCCGAGGTCGTACGTTCCCCGGTTCCCGATGCCGATGCCGCCGACCACAATTCGCTCGCTGGGAGCCACGGCGCCGCCCAGGCCCAAAGCCGAACTGGGAATGATCGTCGGCGCTACCACGGCGGCACCAGCGCCAACAAGTGCGGTCCCCAAGAACCGACGCCGAGAAAGTTTCTTGGTGCTTATCCAAAAACCGTCGGGGACTGGCTCATTTTGCGACGCCGTTGAATACGGAATCGTCTTCTCGCGGTCCGCGGAGCAAAATGTGCCTGTCCCCTTCTCTGGACGGTTTTTGGATAAGCTCTTCGCCTTCTTCGCCATGACTGCTCTCCTGATCGTGTTGATCGCTTGGCTGCCTGGACACCGCCCTGGTACGGAGCGTATTCCCGGTACGCAGTCAGCATACCCCCGCGGCATTCGCCTTTCTACCTACGTCGCGCCAGTTTTTCGTTTTCCTAACTCGAAATCGTCTTCCCGGACCTCCTGCTCAACGACCCTTGGATGACGCTCGGCCGCCGGACCGAGCTCGCGCGCTACGACCCAATTGCCATTTGCCGCACAAAGCGGTCGGTGGATCGCGACGGGTGGTTAGGCCACTGTGGGGAAAGTGGTTGACGATGAGCCGGCGGCGGGCCCACATCAGGGGGGACAGGCACGGTTTCGTTCGCGGTAGCGCGAACACGGAGCCAGTCCCCGCAAGCTTGGGGACAGCTTTATGCAGGCGTTGCTTGGACTTATGAGGCAAGCAGTGAATTCCTCCGCAAGTCGGCACCAGTTGCAACCCTGGTTCGTTGCGGCTTGCTGCTGCGGGAGCGAGAGTGTCGAATTGGTCGATCTCGTCGGCAATCCCTGGTTCGATACATGAGGGGCGTAGTGCGACCGTTTCCCATGGGAGCCAAGCCGATTCCAACCGCGCACAGGCGATGGGGTCGGATTCTCAGTAGCACCACGACCTGTCGGGCAAGACAGGGCCAACCGCCGGCATCGAGCCCGTGCGCGGTCGCCTCTCATTGCGCGAGTCGATTCCAGACGTGAACGCTCAACGCGACGCCGCCGGCAACGCGGCGCCGTCGTTCTTCATGCGGGCCGCTTCGCTAGCCCGCGGTCGAGATTCCAAGACCACAGGCGGGTGCCGACGGTTGCCAAGGGCCCTGCGGCAACTACTTCTCCGCCTGCGCGCTTTGAATTTTGTTCAGCGTCAGCAGAATCGGCTTGAGCTGCTCGTTTTCGATGGCCTTGGTGCCGTCGGCGCTCACGCGGTGGGTCTTCGTGCCGATGACGAAGTGCATCTCGTAATGAAAGTCGTCGGCCACATTCGGCGCCAGCAGCTTCGCGGGCAGCTTCTCCCAGTCGATGGCGGCCACCGCCTTGGTGAGCGTCTCCAGGTCCTTGGCATCGAGCGTGCCTTCGACCTTGCCTTGTCGCGACTTGCGGGTGAACTTGCCGTCGGGCGTCATTCGATAGCTGATGCTCACGCCGGCGAATCCGCCGGTCTGTTGTACTTCGATCACCTTGAAGGCAGGGGCCTCATCTTCCGCCGCGTACAGCGTGGCGGGAATCAACAGCAGGGCACAGGCAAAAGCGGATTTCATGCGATATCACTCCTGGAATAGTGTGTCGGGCGGGATCAACGAGCGATATTTGAGTTCGACGCCGTTCGACGGTACGAGTTCCCGCGCGTTGCTGAGTTTTCGGCAACCGCCAACCGAATCGGTCGAACGTATGACGCGGGTATCCTTTCAGCATCCTATCGTCACCGTCACCGCATCGCCATGCCCGTGCCGCACGGAGCCGTTATCGGGCCGTACCGGCAGTTTGCAAGCGCTTGATTCGCCGCCGATCGCGCATCAAAATGGCCATGCGAATCGCCCGACCGACCCAATACTTGAGGAACGCCATGCATACCAAGCTCTTGCACATCGCCTGCTCGATTACGCTGGTCGCCTGCGTCTTTGCGGCAATGGCCCAGACCGTGGACAACAAAGAGGCGGCGGCGCAGCGCCTCAGGCGCACGCAGCCACCCACGCGCGATCCCCACACGTCCGGATACGTCGAGGCCAAGGAGCTGCCCGACGGCGAGGTTCCTCCGCCGGACGCCGAAGGGAACTTCATCATCGGTCCGACGCACAAGCCCGCGCCGGAAATGGCCGTGCGGGAAGGGGTACCGAAAGGAAAAATCTACAACCTCACGATGAAATCGGAGGACAGCAAGATCTATCCCGGAATTGCGCGGGAGCAGGGAACGTTCGGCACGCCCGATCCCAGCGACCCGGCCAAACTGGTGGTGACGACCAGCCACCCGGCTCCCTACACGCGGCGCGTCGCCGTATATGTCCCCCAACAGTACGAGCCCGGCACCGAGGCGCCCTTCCTTGTCGGGGCCGACGGGCCCGACACCGCGCTGTTCCGAGCGCTCGACAACTTGATCGCCGAGCGCCGCGTGCCCGTGATGATCGCCATCTCGATCAGCAACGGCGGCGGCGACGCCCAAGGCAGCCAGCGCGGTTTGGAATACGACACCATGTCGGGCCTGTATGCCGAGTTCGTCGAGACAGAGGTGCTGCCCCTGGTGGAAAGGGAATGCAAGGTGAAACTGACGAAGGACCCCGAGGGCCGCGCGACGATGGGCACCAGCTCCGGCGGCTCCTGTGCTTTGATCATGGCGTGGTATCATCCGGAGCTCTATCACCGGGTGCTGACGTATTCCGGCACGTACGTGAATCAGCAGTGGCCCCCTAACCCTGAAACTCCTCACGGTGCGTGGGGCTTTCACGAACACCTGATCCCCGAAAGCCCGGCCAAGCCCATTCGGATTTGGCTCCAGATCAGCGATCGCGACTTGTTGAACCCGAACGTCATGCGCGACGACATGCACGACTGGGTCGTGGCCAACGAGAACATGGCGAAAGTGCTGGCCGAAAAGGGCTACCACTACCAGTTCGTATTCGCCCGCAACGCCGTACACGGCGACCGCCCCGTAAAAGAGCAAACCTTGCCCGAAGCACTGGAGTATCTGTGGCAGGGCTACCCGATCGGCGAGGGGAAAGAGTAGTCGACGACGGCGCGGGGAACCGGTGTCCATTCGGCACGTTCAGCTCGGTGTGTTCGAAGGCATTGTCAACGTGAATTGTAGCGTCGATTGAGGTTCACCCGAATTCGTCGAACGGACACGAATCAACGCATTCTTGCGATTCCTGGATGACGTTCCCAAAATGGCGCCGGCCCTTCTCCCATGGCCTCGACTCTTGTGCGGGCCCATCGCGTCGTTCGTTCGATTGCGGAGACATGCTCGAAAGGAGCAATGCCATGCGCCGGTTCTCGATACTGTTGGGTTTGTTGGCGATCACGGCGCTTCTCACGGCGTCGCTCCACTCGCTATCCGGGCAGGGCGCACAGCCGCCGTCGGTGGATTCCGCGGCCGATCCGGCGCCGGTGACTTTTACCACGCAGGAAGATCACCGCGACATGATGGAGCAGCTTGGCATCACCAAGTTGCGTCCCGGCCCCAGCGGAAACGCATCGGCGCCCAATAGCGCGAACTACGACGAGTCGAAGGCGAATCCGTATCCAGATTTGCCTGAGCTACTCAAATTGAACAACGGCGAGGCCGTCACCTCCGCGGAGGTGTGGTGGCATCACCGTCGCCCAGAGATTGTCGAGGAATTCGAGCGCGAAGTGTACGGCCGCGTGCCGGACAACGTGCCGAAAGTGACCTGGAAAGTGATCGAAACTCGCGAAACGAAGGTCGGCGAGGTCGAGGTAATCGAGAAGCAGCTTCAGGGGCAGGTGGACAATTCGTCGTGCCCATCGATCGAAGTGAACATCGCGATGACGCTGGTCACACCCAAGGACGCCAAAGAGCCGGTACCCGTGCTGATGATGTATAGCTTCGGATTCGGCCCACCGCGCCGTGGAGGCCCACCGTCAGCATCGGGCGCTCGAAGGCCCGGGCCCGGGGGCGGATTCGGGCCGCGAGGTCCTTCGAGCCAACAAATGCTCATCGAAGCGGGCTGGGGCTACGCCATGATCTCGCCGGCGAGCATTCAGGCCGACAACGGCGCCGGCCTTACGCGAGGCGTTATCGGTTTGACCAACAAGGGTCAGCCCCGCAAGCCCGACGATTGGGGCGCCTTGCGTGCCTGGGCATGGGGAGCTTCGCGCGGCTTGGATTACCTGGAAACCGACCCGGCGGTCGACGCCAAGCGCGTGGGCATCGAGGGCGTTTCGCGGTACGGCAAGGCGGCGCTGGTGGCGATGGCGTTCGAGCCGCGGTTCGCCATGGTGCTCGTGGGTTCGTCGGGCGAAGGGGGCGCGAAGCTGCACCGCCGCAACTTCGGCGAGGCGGTCGAGAATCTCACCGGCTCCGGCGAATACCACTGGATGGCGGGCAACTTTCTCAAGTACGGCGCCGCCGAGTCGAAGTTCGGAAGCATGACGCCGGACGATCTACCGGTCGATTCACACGAGCTGATCGCCCTGTGCGCTCCTCGTCTGACGTTTATCAGCTACGGAATCCCCGAGCGAGGCGATGCGAACTGGCTCGACCAGCGAGGCAGCTTCATGGCCACGGTAGCCGCAGGCCCCACATTCCGCTTACTGGGCGCGAAGGACCTGGGCACGTCGGACGACTACCTGACCGAAAAGATGCCGCCGGTGAAGGAAGGGTTGCTCGACGGCGAACTGGCTTGGCGCCAGCACGACGGCGGGCATACCGACATGCCCAACGTCGAGCATTTCACCAAATGGGCCGAGTCGCACTTCGAGCGCCACTCACCGTCGCCACAACCTGACTAGAACGTGTTTCAAAACCGTCGGGGACTGGCTCGTTTTGCGCAGCCTGCGGAGCAAAATGTG
>CAYQAJ010000052.1:0-22886 GCA_964415245.1 uncultured Pirellulaceae bacterium
CCCAGCCAGCGGAAGATGTAGTCGACCACGCTCTTGGCGATGGGGATGTCGGGGTTTGTCGTGTGCCCCATCGGCTCGAACCGCGTGTGCGAGAACTTGTTGACCAGCACTTCGAGCGGCACGCCGTACTGTAGGCTCAGGGAGATGGCGGTGCCGAAGGCGTCCATCAGGCCGCCCACCGTGCTTCCCTCCTTGGCCATGGTGATGAACAGCTCACCGGGCCGGCCGTCGGGATAGAGCCCCACGTTGATATAACCTTCGTGCCCGCCCACGTTGAACTTATGGGTAATCGACTGCCGCGTGTCGGGCAGCCGCTCACGCCGCGGTCGGGCCGTCTTGGCTTCGCGCTCGGCCGCTTTGCCCCCCTCGGTCTTGGTCGAAAGCGGCTGGCTTTGCTTCGATCCGTCGCGGTAAATGGCCAGCGCCTTGAGGCCCAGCTTCCAACCCCACGCGTAGGCATCGGCGATGTCGTCGGGCGTGACGTCGGGCGGCATGTTCACCGTCTTGGAAATCGCGCCGGAGAGGAACGGCTGAGCCGCCGCCATCATCCGCACGTGCGCCCGCCACGAAATGCTCCGCACGCCGTTGGCCGGTTTGAACGCGCAGTCGAACACCGACAGGTGTTCCTGCTTCACGTCGGGCGCACCTTCGATCGTGTCGCGCTCGTCGATGTATTTCGTGATCGACTTGACCTGTGGCTCGTCGTAGCCCAGCGACTTGAGCGCCAACGGCACCGTGCGATTGACGATCTTGAGCATTCCGCCGCCGGCAAGCTGCTTGTACTTCACCAGCGCGATGTCCGGCTCGATGCCCGTGGTGTCGCAATCCATCATGAAGCTGATGGTGCCCGTGGGTGCCAGCACGGTGGCCTGCGCATTGCGGAAGCCGTGTTGGCGTCCCTCCGCCAGCACGCTGTCCCACACCTTGCGGGCGGCATCCTTCAGGTAGCTCGGACCCGCGTCGTCGATCTTCTCCACCGCCTCACGATGCATGTGCATCACGCGCTGGAAAGGCTCACGGTTGATCGCGTAGCCCTCGAACGGGCCCTTCGCCGCTGCCAGTTCGACGCTGGTCAGGTTGGCCGTACCGTGCATCAACGCCGTGACCGATCCGCACAATCCGCGTGCGGCATCTGAGTCGTAGGCCGCCCCGCTGGTCATGATCAGGCTGCCCAGGTTGGCATAGCCCAGTCCGAGCGGACGGAACAGATGGCTGTTCTTGGCGATACGGTCGGTGGGGTAGCTGGCGTGGTCGACGAGAATCTCCTGCGCGATAAAGAACAGCCGACACGCGGTCTGGAACCGCTCGACGTCGAACGTGCCGTCCGCGCGGCGGAACTTCATCAGGTTGATGCTCGCCAGGTTGCAGGCCGTATCGTCGAGGAACATGTACTCGGAGCAGTTGTGGACGACAATGCCGTTGGCGACGAAGTGGGAGGTTACCGGTTCGGTCAAGTCGTAGACCGGCTCTTTGCGGTCGAGCTCGGTAAGTGACTCGAACCAGTCCTCGTGCGTCTCATGATCTGCGTTCGAAGGGTCCCATTTTCCGTCAAGCAGGGCTATGAAGCGATCTGCTTGCGCTCCCCTGATTGAGAGCCGACGTCCGTTGGCACTGAGCCTTGATTCGATGCCAAAGCCGAGCAGCAGGATCTGAATCGCTGACATTGTTTCCGCGGAATCTCGAACCATGTCAACGCTCGTCAGCGTCGGTCCGTCAATGTGACCGAGGGGACGCTGATGCGACGCATAGTAGTGGCGCAAAACTTTGACTACGCTCTCGCGATTCAATGAGACGAGTCGATCAACGGGCGTGAGTGTCGCGACGGCGCCTCGTGCTGAGCCCACGCTGCCCTGCCCAAGATCATGCGCGAGGTCGAGAGCTTGACGGTCAGTTAGCGAGTCACTTCCAAACTCCACAGATGCAAGTCGAATGACGTCCCCCTCCCGCAACTCGCGCGCGGGCACGTCGCCGCGGTTGGCGGTCAGCACGCGATGGTCGGCGGTCAGCTTTACTTCGTACCCGCTCGCGGTTCGCAGCCGGTACACAGGCTTCTCGCCCGTTTCAAACGCGGGTACTACGGGGTGGAAGGAGCCGTCCGGACCAAGCACTTCGAAGTCGGAGTCGAGCAATTGATCAATCCGCACCAAACCCCGTGACGTCGCCACCAGCGTGTCGCCGGTCACGCACGGATTACTGGCGTTGATGCGGCCCGAGTTGGGGCAGGTGTTCCAGCGATTGATCGTGGTGTCGTACTGCACGCCGGGGTCGCCGCAGTGCCAGGCGCAATCGGCCATGCGGTTCAATAGCCACTTCGCCTCATACTTGGGAGCCGCGTTGCCGTTCGACGGCCGGACCCACCGCGTCTGCCACGTGCCCCCTTCCTCGACCGTCTGCATGAACTCGTCGGTCACCCGCACCGAGAGATTGGCGTTCTGAAACAGAATCGAGCTATAGGCGTCGCCGTTGAAGTTCGATTCGTAGCCCCCCTTCTCGATGAGCACGCGGGCCTTCTGCTCTTCCTTCCACTTGCACTCGATGAATTCGAGCACGTCGGGGTGCCACACCTTGAGCGATTGCATCTTCGCGGCGCGGCGCGTTTTGCCGCCGGACTTCACCACCGCCGCGATCTGGTCGTACACTCGCATGAACGACAGCGGCCCCGAAGGCTTTCCGCCGCCCGACAGTTTCTCGCGGTGCGATCGCAGCGTCGACAAATCGGTCCCCGTGCCCGAGCCGAACTTGAACAGCATGGCCTCGCTCGTGGCCAGGCGCATGATGTCCTCCATGTTGTCGTCGACGTGCTGGATAAAGCAGGCCGACCCTTGAGGATACGCATACGGGTTCTCGGGCTGGCGGGCCGATTGCGTCTCGGGGTCCCAGTACCAGTTGCAGCGCTCGCCGCGCACGCCGTATTGGTGGAACAGCCCGACGTTGAACCACACGGGCGAATTGAACGCCCCGTGCTGGTGCAGGCATAGCCAGGTAAGTTCGCGATAGAAGCGCTCGCCGTCTTCGTCCGAGGCGAAGTAGCCGTCGGCCGTACCCCAATCGGCGATCGTGCGCGTGACGCGATGAATGAGCTGTCGAACGCTGCGCTCGCGCTCGGGCGTATTGATCTCGCCGTAGAAGTACTTGCTGACGACCACGTTGGTCGCCAACTGACTCCAGTTGGCGGGGATCTCACAGTCGGTCTGCTCGAAGAGCGCCTTTCCCGACTCGTCCTTGATGTGGGCGGAGCGAAGCTCCCACTCGATCGTGTCGAAGGGGTCGCTCACGTCGACGGGGCAAAACGTCGGTTCGATTTTGAGGCCGCTCGCGGGCGACATCGAACTGCTCCCGTTGCTTTGACTCCGCGGGGCCTGATCCTGGCGCCTGATGCCAACGCTGGCCATGTTTCAGCTCCTTCTGATGCTATGCGCCTATCCGAAAACCGTCGGGGACTGGCTCACCTTGCCGCCGTCTGCGAGGCAAAGGGTGCCTGCCCCCTTCTCTGAACGGTTTTCGGATAGGCTCCAAGTGCGCTCCGTCGTCGAGGGGAAGCGCGCCGATAATATACACCAGTACACTAATCGGCGTCAGGCCCGTGTTCCTCTCGCACCAACAGAAAATACATAAAACAAAAACGGGAGCGTTGCCTTTCCGACCCGAATCTCACCGGGGACAGGCTCGCTTTGCTGAGTTTGCGAAGCAAAGGGTGCCTGCCCCCTTTCCGGTCGATTTTGGGTCGGAACTGCAATTGCCCCCCGATAAAGCGGTCCAGGGCCTGATAACCCCCATATATTGTAGGTCGAACGAGTCGGCCCACAACATTTGGGATAACCGCGAGAGTTTACAGATTCTTCTCGGTCCGTCAACAACTAAGAGGAAAAGATTTATAAGTCGTGTCTGCTATGCGACTTGCGCCTTAACAAACGACGGGGCGCCAAATCGAGCTTCCCGGAGTTGATTTTCCGTCTTCCGCTGCTCACTTTTCCGCCGGCCGAGCCCGACTAGAACCACCGTGCGAGACACATCGAACGACGCGCGGCGCACGGCTTCTCGGCGCTCGTTAGTCGTTGCTCAATTGTGCCGGCGCGAGCGACGGACAATCATCATGTTCAGCGCGAACGAGTCTGAATGCGACTTGAATCCGAATCGGATGTCTCATCCAGGCGATCAATCGGGGCACGGACAATGACGATCGGATTGCACCGGAATCATTTATGGTGCGTTGCCGTCATGATCCTCGTTTGCGTTGGGCGCAAGGGTCGGTTGCACGTGATGCTACGTCCCGCAAGAATTGACGCTGAGTATCGTCCTTCCTCGATGCTAGGTTCATCATGTCCCAACAAGTGCTCTTGCGTATCACCGGCGAAGTCGCCAAGCCGCTCGGGCTCACGTTCGACGACCTGTCCGCCGTCGACGACGATTACCAGTTTCCGGACGTGAGTCGGCTGCTTCCCTCGCGCAAGGGGGATGCCGTGATTCTGGCCGGTCTGCTTTCGTTGGCTGGAGCCAAGGATTCGGCCCGCTACCTGGGGCTGCACAGCTCGACCGACAATTTCCACGCCAGCATTCCGCTCGCGCCGGTGCGCGAAAAGGCACTCGTAATCTATCGCCTGGAAGGCAAGCCGCTGGCGACTTCCGCCGGCGGGCCGGTGCGCTTTTACATCCCCGATCATGCCCGCTGCCACAGCGACGAGATCGACGAATGCGCCAACGTGAAGTTCGTCGACCACATCGAGTTGACGGCCGAGCGTGGACTCGACAACCGGCCACAAGACGAAGAAGAGCACCAGCGGCTGCACGAAGGTCAGACGTAACCTTGCTCGCCGGTGCATAATGGCGCCGCCATGGCCGACGTGCTACTGCTCCTGGAATTCTCCGCACTCAACGGCGGCGAGCGTTCGCTGTTGGCCGTGCTCGATGGATTGCAGCGGTCGGGCTATCGCATGTCGGCGGCCGCGCCGCATCGCGGTCCTCTGGCCGATGAGTTGACAGCCCGCGGCGTCGACGTGATTCCCTTCGATGTGCGCGCGTCGGGCGGCCAACGGCTATCGCAAACGGCGCTGCGCGAAATAGTTGCATCGCGTTCGCCCCACCTGGTTCACGCCAACAGCGTGGCGATGGGGCGGCTGAGTGGTCCGGTGGTATCGGAACTGGGCGTGCCCAGTGTGGCGCATTTGCGCGACATGATGTCGCTCAGCGCCACCGCGCTGCGCGACCTGAGTTGCCACGCACGGCTGTTGGCAGTTTCGCATGCTACGCGATCCTGGTACGTGAAGCGCGGCATCGACCCGGCTCGCATCCACGTGCTCTATAACGGCGTCGACCTCGAAGCATTCCGGCCGCGGCCTGCCACGGGCTACTTGCATCGCGAGCTCGGAATTCCGCCCGATGCGGCGCTCGTGGGCAGCATCGGGCAGATTGCCCTGCGAAAGGGATTCGACACGCTCGTGGCGTCGGCCCGGTTGTTGGCGACGTCGCACCCGCGCGTGCACTGGCTGATCGTGGGAGAGCGCCACGCGCAGAAAGAAGAGACGCGACGGCTCGAAGAGGCGCTGCTTCGTGCGGCCGTGTCGCCACCTCTCGCTGGGCGACTCCACTTGCTCGGGCGTCGCAACGACGTGCCGTGCCTCCTGAATGAGCTGGCCCTGCTGGTTCATCCGGCGCGGCAAGAGCCACTGGGGCGTGTGCTTCTCGAAGCGGCGGCCAGCGGTGTTCCAGTCGTGGCAACCGACGTGGGAGGCACTGCCGAGATCTTCCCACCGGTGTCTCAAACAGCCCGGCTCGTACCGTCGGACAACCCCGAAGCGGTGGCGCGCGATACAGCGCTTCTGCTGAACGACGCGGCACTCGCTTGCAACATGGCGACACTCGCCCGCCGCCGCGTTGAATTGATGTTCGACGCCCGCCAGAGCGCCGCCTCTCTCGCTCGCCATTACGCCGAGATTCTTGGCAGGCGCGAACCCGGCACAATGCGCCCTACTTCCGGTGTCGAGCAATCCCAGGCGTAAGCCGTACGGCACTGGCAGACAAGAATGTCTGCCCTCACTTCACATTCCCCCGCGACGGCGGCGGATTCGCCGTTTCTTAACGCGACGCGCACGAACGCTTCACGAAAGCGGCGCCGGGATTTCACATTCGCGACATTTCGCCTTTATACGCCAAGAGGCTAATAGCGGCGAAGCGACGGTCGTTGGCGTAGGCGGCAGTATGTCGACAGTGCGCCGACAGTGCGCCGGTGAACGATCGCCCCAGGATTCGGGAGTACGCGCCATGTGCTATTCGTTCGCTCGATCCTCGCCGCGCGTTCGATTTGCGGGGCCCCGCGGCTCGGTCTGCATTGCGCGGCGGGGCGGCGATCGAAGACCGCGGCGGCCGGGTTTCACGTTGATCGAATTGCTCGTCGTCATTTTCATCATCGGCATGTTGTTGGCGATTCTGACGCCGGCCATTCAATCGGCTCGCGAGGCGGGTCGCGAAACCGCCTGCAAGAATAACCTGCGTCAGTTCGGCGTGGCCCTGAAGGACCACGCCAATCGCCACAACGGGTCCCTGTGCAGCGGCGCGGTCGATTGGCGCGGCGACGGGAGCGTTACGAGCGTAGGGTGGGTCGCCGACCTGGTTAATGCCGAAGTGCCGGTCGGCAACATGCTCTGTCCCACGAATCCCTACCGCGTCATGCAGGCATACAGCGACTTGTTGACGCTGGAGGCGGGCGATTTCAACGCGTGCGTCGATCCTTTGGGTCCGCTGCCGCAGACGCTCCCCGACGGATCGCTGTTCGTCAATCCCTGCCGTGAGATTCTCACCACGCCGGTGCCAGCCAACACCGAAGCGCGGCGAATGCTCGTCGAAGAGCGCGTCTACAACCAGTTCTACAACACCAACTACACGGCGACGTGGTTCCTGGTTCGCTCAGGCGTGATGCTCGACGCCAGCGGAAACCCGGTGCAGAACGTGGCCGGCTGCGGCGCCTCGACGCTTTCGCGCAACTCGACGTACGGACCGCTGCGGGTCGCGCGGCTCGACACAGCGTCCGTGTCCTCTTCGTTCGTTCCACTGTTGGGTTGCGGCGGTCCGTCGGCGGCCACGATTTCGATGGCGATCGGTGAGAACGACGCCAACTCGATCACGGTGCAGTCCTACACCCGAGGTCCGGTGATGGACGCGACCATGCTGCCGCCCGCCCCGTTCGGCGCCGGAACGCCGCGCAGCGCTTGGTGGCCGGTCTGGGCGCGCCAGACGCTACAGGATTACCGCGGCTTTGCCCCCGTGCATCGCGGCAGGTGCAGTGTATTGATGGGCGATGGCAGCGTGCAGAGCTACGAAGACACGAACGAAGACGGCCTGTTGAACAACGGCTTTACCCCTTCGCCGACCAGCGGCTTTGTCGGACCGGAGATCGAGATCCCGCCGCAAGAATTCGAAAGCTTGTACTCGTTGGACGACAAGAACGCCCATCTGAACTGAAACAGGAGCAATTCGGTGCCGGCGCCCCCGAGGCGGACTTGGCGTTCGCGCTGCGTCGTAGCGGTCCGTTACCAGGCAGCAGGCTCGGGGGCCGGCGCTGGCAATCATGCGACAACGAAAGGAGGTTGCAGCAAACAAACGCACAGAACCATTTTTTTCGTACTTCGTGCGGGTCGGATCCAGTGTGTCCGACCGCGGCAATGTGTTTCGACCCAGGAGTAAGCAAATGGGAATGAAGAAGCATTCGCGAAAGGCATTCACCCTCATCGAGCTGCTGGTGGTGATTGCCATCATTGGCGTGCTGGCGGCGCTGCTGCTGCCGGCGGTGATTCGGGCGCGCGAAGCGGCCCGCAACGCAACCTGCAAAAACAACCTGCGTGAGATCGGCGTGGGCATCGCCATGTTCGGCGACCGCGACCCGCAGGGACGGCTGTGCACGGGAGCCAGCGACTTCCGCCGCGACGGCTGTCAGGATACGTGGGGCTGGGTGGCCGACATTGCCAACCTCAATGCTGCCATCCCCGGCGAACTGCTCTGCCCCAGCAATCCGCTGCGGGGGCCGGAGAAGCTCAACGACTGTTTGGGTAAGGATACGACCGACGCGAAGGACGGCGCCCCGCTGGACCGTCTGGCTTCGGGCGTGTGTGGCTCGGCACAGTGGGCTGGCCTGTCGGGCACCACCGGCGCAGGCACGTGGGCGAACACGGCCCCCAGCACCGACGAACGTGCCGCGATCGTAAGCCGCGCCATCATGGACAAGGGCTACAACTACAACTACGCGTCGGGCTGGCACTTCGTTCGCAGCGTGCCAAAGTTCAACTTTGACGCCAGCGTCAGTCCAGCGGCAATTGTCAGCTTGGGCACTGCCGGCAACCAGGGCATGAAAGGCCTCAGCACGACGGAGGGCGGTCTGAAACGGCGCACCCTGGAGAACGCGCCGGTTGTATCTTCCAACGTAGCTCTGATGGGCGATGCGGCCCCAGGCGACATCGATGAGGCGATCCTCTCGCAGACGCTGGCCTACGGCCCTCTCCTGGCCGACGGCGTTACGGCCGACCCGTTCGCTAACCTCAGCAACGAGACCAAGCGATTTATCGACGCGGGCGAGCTGTTGAACGAGGCGTTTAACGACGGCCCGGCCTTCTGGGACAACACGTCGGCAACTCTGAATCTGGTCACCCACCCGGCGGACCTTACGTTTCAGATTGACTGCGAAGTGCGGGGAAGCTGCCCGCCGCCGACGACCGGCAGCGGAACCTATTTGCAGGACACGCGGGACTGGTATGCCGTGCACGGCGGCGGCCGCAACGCGAGCTGCAATATCTTGATGGCTGACGGAAGCGTGAAGGAGTTTGCGGACCTGAATAACGACAAGTTCCTGAATCCCGGATTCCCGATTCCGGACACGTTGACCGATACGGAATACGCCGTCATCGGCTACCGCGACAGCCAGGTCGAGCTGCCTGCGGAACGCATTTTCAACGGTGTGTTCCTGATCAACCTGCAGAAGCGGTCCGTATTCGAATAGTGCCGTCCGCCGTGCTGCGATGATAAACGCGAATCGGCGGCCCTGGGCGCGATGCGCTCAGGGCCGCCGTACGCACTTGACGCATGGGTATACACCGAAGTCTGCCGCGCAAGCGAATGGAATTACCCGAAGCATCAGCTAGGAAGTGGCGGAGTCCGGAATCGAGAGCCCCAAACTGGAAAAGGAGCCTCGCCTGTAAGCGATGGAATGGAGCAATGAGAAAACCAGTCGTGTGGACTTTGGCATTGGGAGCGGCGCTGATCTGCATCGCCGCCATCGCCGTCGCCGCCGCGCCCTTTACCTTTCGGCATCCCCAGGCGCCCGGCAAACAGTTCGAGATTCGCGATGGACACATCGTCGCGGTTGGCGAAAACCGCGCCCCTTCGGCCGATGAGTCTGCTCAGAGTTTTCCCCAGGCCGTGCCCGACGCAACGGAGTACGATTTCGGCATCATGGACCCGCTCACCATGGGAGAGCACACGTTCGTGATTCGGAACCAGGGGCAAGCTCCGTTGAAGCTCGAAAAGGGCGACACTACCTGCAAGTGCACGCTGAGCACGTTGGACAACAACGAAGTTCCCCCCGGCGGCGAGGCAACCGTTCGCATGGAGTGGAATAGCGGCAGCAAGTACGACTTCTACCGCCAGGCAGCAAGAGTCTTTACCAACGATCCCGAGAATCACTCGCTGGTGTTCATTGTGCAAGGGGTGGTCCGCACGTTGCTGGGCAGCGACCCACCGGATGTCGCCTTCAGCCGCGTGGAGCCCGACCAACCTTCGACTGCCGAAGTGCTGATCTACTCGCAGATGTGGGATTCCTTTTCGCTTGCATCCATCGACTCGCCCCTGGAAGGGCTCGAGTGGAGCGCCGAGCCGGCCGACGCGCAGCGGCTCGCCCCGTGGAAAGCCCGCTCGGGCTACGTTGTTCGCGTCACCACTCCGCCCGATCTGCCCCAAGGCTATTTTTCCACCGTGCTGAACATCACCACTGTCACGCCACAGGACGACAAAGCACCCGGCGCCGCCGGCCACACTGCCGCGCCACAGGAATCGGAAACGCCAGCGTCGGAATCGTCACTCGCTGGTTCGCCGCCCTCCGATGACCTCGGACCCAATTCGCAATCTGCTGGCCCGCAGAGCCTCGCGATCCCCATTGGGGGAAAAGTGCTGCGGCGGCTGTCGGTATACGGTACGGGAGTCGACGCCAGCGGCACTGTCGACGCGGGCGTGCTGGATTGGGGACGGGGAGCCCAACTCAAGCTGATGATGAAGGTGCGCGACACCGACACCGATCTGGCGCTCGAACGAATCGAAGTGGTGCCCAAGTTTGTGAAAGTGACAGTCGAGCCACAGGAGGGAGTTGGCTCGGATGTGGGACACGGACTGTACTACCTGAATGTCGAGATTCCGCGGGATGCGCCCGCGTGCAGCTTCCTTGGCGTTAATCAAGGGCAAATTCGCCTGGTGACGGGCCATCCGCGCTTGCCGGTAACCGAGCTCAAGCTGAGTTTTGCGGTTGCGCCGAAGCGATAGGGGGCTTCACGGATCGCGGCGTTGTGTCGCGCTCCTCGACGTTGTGTCGCGGTCTCCCGACCGCGACACGTGGTGGCGTCATCGCGGCACGGTCGGGAGACCGTGCCACAACGTAGGGGAGACCGAGCCACAACGAAGCCAAATTGCCAGGAGGGCCGATACCATTCACCCAGTGGAGCCAGAATCGGCAATGGCCGACATCAAGAGCACGTGGCGCACGATGGCGACCAGCGAACCGCGTTCGCTTTCCCTATCGCCCGATGGACCCGCCGAATCGCCCGGCACTTCGGACACCATCTGCCGACTTTGCCGCCAGCACAACGACGCCGGCCGACGATTCTGTGGACGTTGCGGCCGCGCGCTGTGGGAAACGTGTCCCCAGTGCCAGAAGCCCGGTCCCGTCGGTGAGGCTTTCTGTGGCGAGTGCGGCACCAACCTGGCCGAGTTGCACCAGCAGCACATCAAAAAATACGAGGCGGCCACGAAGCAGGCGCGCGAGCTGCAAGCCGAACATCGCTTCGACGAAGCGGCCGCTCTGCTGGAGCCACTGACCAACGAGACACACCCCTTGCTGGAAGTGCAGGTCGCAACGTGCGCTCGACTGCTGGAAGAAATCAGCCGCCACAAGGAAGGAAGCGCCGCCAACGCCCAAACGGCCATCGAACACGCCCGGGAGTACACGGCCGCCGGCGCTCATCGGCTGGCGGCCGACGCCTTGGCGGCGATCCCCGCCCCGCTGCGCAGCGCCGAGATCGATCGACTGCTGCAGAAAGCTCGCGAGAAGCGCGACGAGGTCGCCAAGCTGGAAAGCGAGATTCGCGCGGCGGTCGAAACCAAGAACATTGCCGGTTTGCTTCCCAAGGTGCTCCGCCTGATGGAATTGCAGCCGGGCAACGAAGACGTCAAGCGGTTGGCGGGCCAGATCGTCCAGCGAATGATCCGCGAAGCCGCGGCTCGCCTCAAGGCGTCGGACTATGCCACGGCACTAAAGCTGCTGCGTCAGGTTCCGCAGCAGTGGCACAACGACGTAACGCGGAAGCTGTTTGCGCAAGCCGCGGAAGCGGCCTGGCTGCTGGACGACGTGCGCAGCTCACCCGTGATCGACGACACGCTGCCGGCCATCATGCAGCGGCTGGCGAGGCTTTCGCCCGACAACCCGCAAGTGACAAAAATGCGGGCCGACATGTCGAAGAAGGCGGCTGCCGGTTCGTCGGATCGGCGGTTTCCGCTGGCGCCGTGGGTCTCGCGGTCCAAGCAACCGCCGGTGCTGGGGGCGCCCGTCAAAAGCCTGGGTGGGCTCGAACGTGTCGTCGACTGGCAGGAGCTAATCACGCGCGAGCTCGCGCCGCACCGCAGTGCCTTCTTCGTGGCCTGTGGTGTGGCGCTGCAATTGCTCGGCCGAGCGACGCTGGATTTGAATCTGCTGTCGAGCGCGCGAAAGAAAGGACTGGCGGGGCTGGCACAGGGCTTGCGCCGCGCGCCGCGCTCGGCGTGGGGCATCGACGTGGGCGCCGGAGCCCTCCACGCCGTCAAGCTCGCCTGGGATGAAAAGACCGAGCGGGCAGTGGCGCTGGAAGTGGCGCGGATCGAATACCCCTCGTCCTCCACGGGCACGAGTGCCGCCGCAGATCGCGATGCGGCACAGCGTATCGCGGTCGTCGAGACGGCGCTGGGCGAGCTGGTCGAGCGCTTTCAGGCCTCCGGAGAGCGCGTGGCCGTCGCGGTGCCCGGCTATCAGACGCTGTCGCGGTTTATCGACCTTCCCGTCGTCGTGAGGCGCAAGGTGGCCGCGATCATGGAGTACGAGGCCACGCACCAGATTCCCTTCCCGCTCGATGAAGTGCTGTGGGACTACGCGCTGATGGGTGAGACGGAAAAGGATAAGGACAAGGTCGCGGCCCGCCTGCCGGCCGTCATATTGGCCGCCAAGAAACACTACGTGCTCTCCGTGACAGCGGCCTTCGAGGGAGCGGGCTTGAACGTCGACATCGTACAAAGCAGTTGCGCGGCGCTCTACAATCTGCTGGCGTACGAGTTCTTCGGGTCGACTGGCGGCGACTCCGTGGACGGCGGCGATGCACCGGCCTTGGCCCTGGTCGACGTCGGCCGCGAGGCGACCGACGTCGTCATCGGCTCGGCCCGGTCGGCATGGTTTCGCAGTTTCGGATTGGGGGGCGACGACTTCACCGGCGCTTTGGTCCGCCCCTTCAAGCTCTCCTGGGCGCAGGCCGAACAACTCAAGCGGAACCCCCAGCAGGCGTCGCAATTGAGCCGCATGTACCGCGCGCTCGACCGACCGCTGCGCACGCTGATCGAGGAAATCGAGCGGTCGCTGTCCGCCGGCACTCGGTTTGTCGGCGCGGCGAAGGTCGCGACGATCCTGGGCGTGGGCGGCGGTTTTCAAATGCACGGCGTGCACCGCTGTCTGCAATTCGGGCCAATCGGCGACGCCTCGGTCGAGTGACGCGAGCGCAGGGCGCGCGGTGAAGGCGCGTGGGGACGACGGGCTCCGCCGTTCTCCCAAGCTTGTGGCGATGCCGCGTTTCCCGCGTAGCCGATCACGGCTTTGCCTGCCTCGCCTTCTCGATGTCGTAAATGAATAGCCCGTGCCCGACACCGGCCGCCTCGCGCGATTTCGCCATCTGAAACGCGATGAACCGGCCGTCGTCGCTCACCACGGGATTCGAGGCCTTGTAGCCCGGGTAGTCGGTGAAGTGCGTGAGCCGCTCGACGCCGCCGCTGCCATCGAGCGTGAGCTTCCACAGGTCGACGTGGCCGGGGCCCCGGCGATTCTGCCGATCGCACTCCACCAGCGTAAATCGACCGTTGGGGTAGATGCCCTCGGGCTCGTCGTATTGGTCGGGCGAGTCGGAGTAGTTGATCACTTTCTTCGTGGCCAGATCGACGCCGCACACGTCGGTGCCCTGGTAACCGTAGGCACTGAAGATCAGTTCTCTTTCGTCCGGCGGGCGAAAGTTCTGCGTCTCCAAAGTGCAGCGGAACGGCAGGTCGCCGCTCGCGATGATGGCGCGTTGGTTGGCCAGTCGCGGCCCGCCCTCTTCGTGGACAATATCAGCCTCCTGCATTCGCGAGCTGCCCGACGGCATTTCGTCGGGATACTCGGCCGCCACGTGCGTCCAGGCGATGTGCAGCCGCGTGCGCGAGACGGCGGGCCCTTCGCTGCACTTGGTGCCGAGCGGCTCGGCAGGACCGGCGAGGCTCTTGTCGAGCACGTACAGGAAACATTGCGTCCGCGCCTCGCCGATGTGCGCCGGGTCGAACGACGCGGGGCCCGATAGCAGGATGTTTCCATCGGCCAGATACAATGCCCGGGTGTAGCCGTGGTGGGGGTAGTGCGACGTTAGATTGCGGATACGCTTCGTTTCGAGGTCGATTTCCATGGCGTCGCCGAACGTCTTGGAGAGGAAGAGAATCTTCTTCCCGTCGTGCGACCAATCGGCACGTTCGCCGAACCAGGTTACCTGCCTGATGTGCGGCGGCAGGTGGTCCGCCGGACTTTCTCCGGTGTCCGGTTCCGCGGCAATACAACGGGCGGTGAAGGCGAGGGACGCCAGCACGGCCGCGACAATTACGTGGAACTTCATGGGCACGTTTCCGATCGGGTGGCAGGAGCGATTTCGACCGCCCTATCCTCGCTTCTGCGCCGACAGTTTGCCAGTTCCAAGGGGCACAAATTAGGAGCTGTTTCAAAACCGTCGGGGACTGGCTCGATTTGCGCAGTCTGCGGAGCAAATTGTGCCTGTCCCCTTCTCCGAAGACGGTTCTGAAACAGCTTTTTAGCGATTCGCCGTCGCTCTGGTATAATTTTGGTTGGTCGATTTCACGAGGAAGGGGCCAACCATTCTCCTGCGGGCCGGCGGGAGGAATACCATGTTACAGGTAACCGGAACGCAGTGTCTTGAGTTGTCGTCGCGGCATCGAGCAGCGGTCGCGCTGAGCGGAACGATCTTTCTCCTGGGTGTTGTGCTCGCGGGATGCAACAAACCTCCCGCGCCTTCGCCGCTTCCCCGTGCCGACGCAACCGTCGCGGGGGGCACTCTCATTTCGATCTCCCCGGCGGCGGATGTCTTGTCCGACGTGGTCGGATACCGAGAGTGGGATTCCACGCTGCCGAGCGAGTTTGAAGCCGGTCACGTTTCGCCACGCGAAGAGGACCTGCCCACCGTCACCAAGACCGACGACGGCTTCGTGATCGAAATGCCCTCCGGCACGCCGATCGCCACGCCCACCGTCGATCACGGACGGCTCTACGTCAGCGGCGGATTCAGCTCGACCGAGTTTCACTGCTACGACGCGGCGACCGGCGAGCATATCTGGAGCATCGATCTCAGCGACGACGGCCCATCGTGGGCGGTGGTGGAAGACGGCGTCGTCGCCTTCAACACGGAGTCGTGTACGCTCTTTTTGGTCAACGCGGATACGGGAGAGCAGTTGTGGTCGTACTACCTGGGAGATCCGCTGCTCTCGTCGCCGGTCGTCGCCGGCGGGCGCGTGTTCACCGTTTACCCTCATGAGGAAACCGGAGATTACGAGGAACCGGGCGAGGGAATGGCAGGCGACGAGAAGCCGGACGACGACGCGACCGACGGCGAGCAGCCCAGCGAGACTCCCTCGGTTTCCGAAGAGAAAGAGATGCCGGAGGGGAATGGGGATTCCAGCGAGGCCAGTCAGGAAGAGCAAGCCGACGATCCGATTGCTTCGGCCCCGACGCACGTGCTGGTGTGCTTCGACCTGAAAACCGGCGCGATTCTCTGGCAGCACCGGCTGGATACGGACTGCGTCACCACTCCGGTCGCCGCGGCGGATTCGGTGTTTGTCACGACGATGTCGGGGCGGCTGTATCAATTCCGCCAGAGCGACGGCGCGGCGATCGCGGCGCACGACCTGATGGCGACCTCGCCGCCGGTGATCTTCGCTGGCTCGATGCACGTGTCGCGCCGCATCGCGGGGAAAGACGGCGACGAAGCGGTGAGCGAATCGATCGTGCGCTGCGACCTGGAGTGCCGGCCGATGCAGGAATTGGCGCGCGCTTGGCACGCCCCGCATCTCGATCGGACCATCCAGGAGCAATCCGAGATGACGCGGGAGGCCGGCAAGTTTGAGCAGATGAACGGAATCGGCGGCGGGTTCGGGGGCGGCTTTGGCTTCGGCGGCGGTTCCGGCAGTGGATTCCAAGGTGGATTCGGCGGCGGCAGTTTTCAGGTGCTCGACGCCCAGACGGGTCCAACAAATCCGGACGATTTGGAATCAGACGACCCATTCGGGCCGGCGGATGGCGGCGCGACTCCGGCAGTTGGCGACGGCAACGAAGCCGAACCGGTGGACCTTCTAGCCCGCACGCAGGGTAATGCGGCTCTCGTGATCGGGTTGGGGAATGTTTCGACACTGCAATGCTATCAGGGGTCGCGCCCGCTGCGGTGGGCCGATCGTTGCTTTAGTTGCGTGGGCGACCGGGTCGTGTGCCTGAACGCCGAAAGCGGTGGCGTGGTGTGGGAGCGCCAGCTCGAGGGAAACATCGAAGAAGTGGGAGGCCACCTGGGAACGCCCCCGGTCGCGGCGGGCCAATGGCTGTTCGTGGCGACGGTCGCCGGCGAGGTGCTCCGCATTTCCCCCGGCGACGGAACCATCACCAAACGGTATGCCATCGGATCCCCGGTCCGCTTTGCGCCGACGGTCATGGACGGGCGAATCTACGTCGGCACGCAGGACGGCAAAGTCGTGTGCGTCTCGGCCGCCGATCCCAACGCCACGGGCTGGCCCATGTGGGGTGGCGACGCGGCGCACTCGAACGTCTACCATGGCCGCGCCCCGTGGCAACTGTGATTCGACTGGGCCGCAATGCCGGCTCACGTCGGAGACGGAGTGCATCATGAATGTTCGCGATCGTACTGGGATCGAAACGCGATGCGAAAAGGGGACAAGCTCCGAGTCTGGATTCATCTAGGGGATGCAGGCACGGACGGCCTCGTGAAGAGGGGCGCGACCCACGCGACGATTCAATCGCCGATCGTTCCCGGTGAAGCGAAATGGAGTAGCGCATGGATTCCCGCCTCAGCGGCAATGACGGCGCGTGCGGCGGCGCGCGCAAAAAGGCGGCCGAGAGCCTTCCGTGTTGGCTCCCGGCCGGTTGATTCCTTGGGCGCTCGAACTTCCCTGCCCGTATTATCCGCCGCGCTATTCGGCCGAACGCTTGGCCGTCCATTCACGCGATCGGCCTTCGCCGCCGTTGCGTCCCGGCATCTCAATGGTGCCCGTCAGCGTGTCGCCGCTCACTTTGGCCGAGTACTTGATGACGAACTCCCGATCTCCCCGCGCGCGCTTTACGCTAAACGACACGGTGTCATTCTCGAACTTGCCGTCCGAGATTTCCGTTACCTGGTCGTTGCGGCCCGGCATCGAACCGGTCAGTTTGCCGTCTTCGAGCTTTAGCGTGACGGATACCTCGCGCTCCTGATCGCCGCGGGTGATCGTCCACTTCCACGTGCCCGTCGGGTTCTCGGCGGCACTCGCGATGCCGGCAACGCCGAAGGTGAGCACGCATACGCTCGCACACACAAGCCATTTCATTGCACTTCCTCCCCACGTAGAAAAAAGAAACTCTTCCAGGGCGGGCCGAGTCTCGTAGCGAATCGAATTCGTTGGCCCGCACGTCAACGCCACAAAACGACTATTCGCCATACCATAGAAACCCCGGCGGGGTTGCCCGGTTCCGCCCGTCGGCACATGTCGCCCGCAGATTGGGGGGGAAGGCGACTCATTGCGTCAGGCCGTCCATCGGCCTTCCCCGATGGGTTGGCGAGGGTGCCTTTCCACCCGAACAATATATGCTGCCACGGAATCGGGGTCTCTACTTGGCTCGAAAATGCCCCTCTTGCCTTCTCGTGGGCCGGCCACGCATGGACGCAGGGTATACCCGGCGGGCGTAATTGCCACGTCGCGAGTCGATCATGCTTCCTTGCCGTCACCTACGGCAATCGGGCGGGAGTCTGCTGTGGCATTTTGTCTCGCTGGCGTGCTGGGATGCGCGCCGGGTATTTTCAGCCCGGCCTGCCCCGTGGCTCCTTTCTCTTGCCCTCGCACTTTGCGGCGACTTCGCCGACCGGCCGGTCGCCGCCCCAAGACGGCGTACAGCGTCGCCACCGCCACCAGCACCAGTGCGACGGTGACGAACATCGTCGCAAAGGGCGGCAGCCCGAGCTGGGGGGAAAACCGGACGATGCCCCCCACGAGAGGCTGTCCCAACAAGATGCCGATATCGAACATGGCCAGCATGAGCGTGGTCGCCAGGCCCCGGTAGCGCAAGGGAAAGGTCGAGCTTCCCCCCGCCACCACGGCGGGAAACAAGAACGCGTGCGCCACGCCCCCCATCACCGCCGGAAGTACAAGGGTCCACTCGTCCACCACCAACAGGTACATCACCATGCTCGCGGCCAATGAGCCCAAGCCGAGCAAGATCACCGGCCGGATGCCGATACGCTCCGGCAACCGGCGGCCGGCAATGCGGACGATGAATGCGACGAAGGCGTACACGAGGAAGAACGTCTTGATGCCCAACACGTCCACGTGCTCCGCGTAAGGGCGGAGAAACGTGCTTGGCAGTCCGATGCCGAGCCCCATGGCCGCTCCCACCAAGAGCAGCGCGCCCGGGTGGTACCGTCGCACGATCGGCCAGGGCGTTATGCGGCGCCTCTGCCGTGGGCGGCGCACGTGGCTGCGGGTGGCGATCGCCGCGCCAAGCAGGGAAAAGGCGCCCGCGGCGGCGGCCAACAGGAACATCCGCTGCACGTGGTACGCCTCGACCGCGGAACCCGAAAAAAGCCAATCGCCCAGCACGGGCCCCAGCGCGATCCCCACGAACCCCGAAGAGCCCAGCGTGCCGATGATCTCGGCCATGCGATTCTCGGGCGCCCGCAACGAGACGAAGGTAATCGACGCGCCGAACGCCCCGGCGAGGCTGATCATCATGAGAATCCGCACGGCGTAGATGGCGGGCGAATCGACGCGGGCGATTGCCAGGTGAGCCAGCATGCTCACGACAAACAGCGCCAGCGACGCCAGCCACACCAGCCGCGGACCGTAGCGATCGATGCCCACTCCCTGGAACACGCGCATGATCAACGATCCGCACATGCCGATTCCCACGACGAGACCCAGGTCCATCGCGGTCCCCCCCAGCAGGTGCACGAAATCGCTGTATCGAAACAGCAGGCTCACCGCCACCATCAGCGACGTGTTGGCCAGGTAGATCAGCCAGAACACGCCGCCATAACCGCTGGAATCGGCACCGGCGTCGCGTGGGATGCGCGGCTCACGGGAGGAAGGCGGGGAGCCGGCCGGCTCGGCAGCAGCGCTCATGCTTCACTGAAGTGGCGGGGAAGGACGGGCGGGAAAAATGCCGGGGGCTCGGCCGACATGACACCGGCGGGGCGCCGCAGGTTCGCTGGGGCCGGTTGCCGCGGCCGGGGGCGATGGACATTATAGTTCGGCACGCCTGCGGCGCTGAGGGGTCATCGGCGATGCCGGCGCGACGACGTCGCGGGTGCATGCGTGTTCCGTCATTTACGACGCCGCTGGAAGTCATCCGAGCGTCAACAAACCATTTCCTTCTGAGGTTGCGACCATGTCTTCCTACACGCTTGGCCAGATGTTGCGCTATCGCTTCGACACGTTCATGGCTCGCGGCGGCCGATCGTCCTTCATCTGCCTGGTGGTGGTCTACATCTCCATCCTGCTCACGCTCTCGTCGATTCGTGGGCTGATGCTGCTGACGATTCCCAGGGATGTCAGAGACGAGGAGCGCACCGAATACGTGGAGCGCGGCGGGGGCTACTTCCGCCACGTGTACATCACGTTCCTGCAGATGACCGACCCGGGGAATATGAACCAGGACATCCTTTCGCGGCCGTACTTCAAGATTACTTCGGTTTTGGCCGGCCTGTCGGGCGTGGTCATGCTGGCGTCGCTGGTGGCACTCGTCACAACGGGTCTGCACGGCAAGCTGGCCAATCTGAAGAAGGGACATTCCCGGGTTGTCGAGCAGGGACACACGCTCATTCTCGGCTGGAGCGAGCGCGTGCTGGAGATTCTTCGCGAGCTGATTCTAGCCAACGAAAGCGAGGACGACGCCTGCGTGGTCATCCTGGCCGACGTGGATAAGGAGCACATGGACGACTTTCTCGACGTGCGGCTCCGCGACACGAAAACTACCCGCGTCGTTACGCGGAGCGGTTCGGTTTCGTCGCTCGTGAATCTGCACATCGCCTCGGTGGCCACGAGCAAATCGGTGATCGTGCTGGCCAGCGCGGGAGTTAGCGCCAGCGACGAGGAGAAGGCCGAGAGCGACACGCTCGCCATCAAGACCATACTGGGGGTCCTGGCCTGCCGCCCGCCGGGCCAGAAAATGCACATCGTGGCCGAGCTGTTCTTTCCTTGGAACCGGGCCATCGTGTACGACCTGGCGCCGGGCGAGATCGCCACGGTCAATGCGAACCAGGTGCTGGCCAAAATCCTGGTGCAAACCTCGCGGTGCGTGGGGTTGAGCGTCGTGTACGACGAGGTCCTGTCGTTCGACGGGGCCGAAATGTATTTCTACCATGCCGACTGGGGCCCGACGACGTTTGGCGACCTGGCCTATCACTTTCCCGATGGCGTGCCCGTGGGCCTCCGGCACACCGACGGCCAGCTTAAGCTGAATCCGCCAGCCGATTCGCAAGTGGCCGGCGACGACGATGTGCTCATGCTGGCCACCGACGACTCGACCATCGAGTACCGCGAAGAGCCGGTCGCCGTGCCGTGCGAGCTCTCGCTCGTCGATCGGCGGCGCGTGAGGGCCACGGAGCGAACTCTGATTATCGGCTGGTCGCCCAAGCTGGAAATCATGCTCGACCACTACGCCGATTACGTGCTGCCGGGGAGCCACGTCGACGTCATGTTGAAGTCGCCCAACGACGCGATGCGCGAGGAGATCAGCCGCCTCGACGAGCACCTGCCCAACATCTCGGTGCAATTACTCCAGGGAAACCCGCTGCAGAAAACCGGCCTCTTGGCCATCGAGCCGCACACCTACGACGTAATCGTGATTCTCAGTCAGGGAGAACTCGCCGGGCACCCCGAGCGCACCGATTCCGAGACCATCGTCATCCTGTTGCAGCTTCGCAAAATCCTGGCCGAGGAGCCCGATCGCTCGCTCCGCACCATCCTCGTTACCGAAGTGCTGGTATCGGAGAACCAGTCGCTGGTGGCGCAGACCGGGGTGCACGACTTCATCATTTCCAACCGCATCGTGAGCCGGCTTCTGGCCCAGATGAGCGAGGATCGAGATATCAAGCGCGTGTACGACATCCTGTTCGAGAAGAAAGGAGCCGAAGTCTACCTCAAGCCGGCGTCGCTGTACCTGGACGACTTTCCCGCCAACGTCACCTTCGCCGATCTGATGCGACTTACGCAGAAGCGACACGAAGTCTGCCTGGGCGTCAAGCTCAAGGTGTTCGAGGGGCAGCTCGAGCGCAACTACGGCGTGAAGCTCATTCCCAACAAGAACACCCGCTACGTCTTGGAACCCGAGGACGAGCTAGTCGTGCTGGCGGAAGATGAAACGTAGGGCCCGCTTTCGCGGGAAGCACTAATGACCAAACCCCAATGACCAATGCGGACAGGCCATCTGCGTTCATTGGTCATTTGGATTTGGAAATTGGTCATTCGTTCGATCTTCGACCTTCGGGCTTCGTCGTTCGAATTGCGCGAATCGGCATCGCGGCGGGTCAGGCGTCGCCGCACGCTCTGCTACGGTGGGTCGACAAAGTCGTGGCTTAGCGTTTGGACCTGTTCGACCGTCATCTCGCCTTCTTGTACCCACACGCGGTATTGCACGTCGAGCGACTTGCCTTCTTCCAGGTCGTATTCGAAGTATGAGCCGAAGCGGCCGTAGTCGCGTTCGCTGTAACGGGCTTCCTTCGGGTTGTGAGGGTGGTCGAGGTAGCAAATCGTGTATCGCTGGTCTCCCAGCACGATGCTCATGGCGTTCCAGGGCAGGTTCACTTGCCGCTTGTCGTCGGGCCAGTTGCGAAAGCTGCCCGGCTTGTCGCGGCCGTCGGGGCGGAGGTAGTAGGTTTGGTCTTTCGTGCTGTCGGGCACGTCTTGCGACGCGCGAAAGTGAAAACCGGCATGCTGCGGATCGCCGTCGAGGTGCACCGTGCCACCCGTGCTCTTGAGGCGCGAGGCGAACTCGATGAGCCAGCCATTGCCCGCGCGGTAAACGGTCATCTCGCGCTGTTCGCGGGCGAACACTTCGCCGTTCTGACCGTGCCACCCGATGGCCACAAGCTGCCGCCCCAGCACCGGCCCTGCCTCGGATCGCAGGAATCCATCGTGCGATTCGTATTCGCCGTTGTTGCAATGCCAGACGTCGGCCTTCATGTCGACGCCATAGGTGACGCGGTTGAAGCCGTAAAACAAACCGCGATGGTGCGGGTACAGGCCACCGGGCCCTTTGGTCAACAGGCGCGTGCCCGTCGGGTCGAACACGTGGTGGTAGGGCTTGTACGTTTCGCCGCGGCGCTCGGGTGTGCTGTTGTCGAGCGCTTCGTGCATATAGCGGAGGACAGGCTTGCCGTTATAGGTGAGATCGCACGATTTACCGTTCGATTCGGTCCAAGTGAATTTCGGTACGCGATCGCCGACTTTGCCGGGAATCTGCACCTCGATCTCGGACGACTTGCCGGCCGCCAGACTCGGCAAGATGAAGTGCAACTCGCGGACAATCTTTCCCTCGGGCGGTTCGGGGTAGTCGGACAGCAAACTGGGAGCGGTCAATTGTCCGCTGAGCACGCGCCCGTCGTCGGTTAGCATGACCGCCGTAGTGGCCTTGGCCACCTCCCTGGGAATCACGACGGGCGTACTCACGGGCGCGCCTTGCCGGTCGTGTTTACCGGCTGTAACCGTAATTGTGAGCTTCTCGGCACCGTGGGCCGGTGCCGCGAAGAAAGCCACGGCCATGGCGGATAACGGTACAAGCGACGACAAGAATCGTGCGAAAGGGAAAAATGCGCGGCGCATGGCGGGCAACTCCTTATGCGTGGGCAATTCAGGCGCGTGGCAGAACGCCAGAATAACCGCGCACGACGGACCGTTCAACGCGGATCGCGCGAATGCGCCGGCGTTGTGTCGCTTTGGGCGTTGTGTCGCGGTCTCCCGACCGCGACACGTCATACGGCCACAATCATGGCACGGTCGGGAGACCGTGCCACAACAGCGGCCGTGCCACAACACGTGCATTTCCAAACCGTCCCGGAGAAGGGGACAGGCACATTTTGCTCCGCAGACTCCGCAAAATGAGCCAGTCCCCGACGGTT
>CAYQAJ010000053.1:0-22662 GCA_964415245.1 uncultured Pirellulaceae bacterium
CACCACGCCGCAGTGGGTAGGCGAGGAGGGAGTCGAGGCGGTGGTCGTGCTGGCTATCGACGACATGCGCGACCCGGCCCGGTACGAGGCGTTCTTGCGCCCGATTCTGGACCGGCTGGCGAAGATCGACGGCCGATCCGCGATGAGCATCATGACGTGCAGTGTCGATCCACAAGGCGAGCAAATCCAAAAGTGGCTCAAGGAGGGGCTGTCGATCGAAGTGCATACGATCGACCATCCCTGCCCGCTGTTGTACGGCGGCGACTTCGCGCGGGCCCAAAGCACGGTCGATCGCTGTGTCGACATGCTGAATGAAATCCCCGGCAACCGCCCCGTGGCTTTTCGCATGCCGTGCTGCGATTCGCTCAACACGCCCAGCCCGCGGTTCTGGGCCGAGATATTCAACCGCACCACCGAGCGCGGCAACTACCTGTCGATCGATTCGTCGGTGTTCACGATTCTCACGTCCGCCGACGCCGAACTGCCGCGCGACCTGGTGATCGACGGCGATGGACACGAGCGGTTCCGCCGCTACCTGCCTTTCCCGTCGTTCGTCAACACGATCGAAAACTATGCGTACCCGTACGTCATTGGGCGGCTGTGCTGGGAGTTCCCCTGCATCGTGCCCAGCGACTGGGAAGCCCAGAACGTGCAGCAGCCCAATAATCCTCGCACGGTGACCGATTGGAAGGCGGCCCTCGACGCAATCGTGCTCAAGCAGGCCACGATGAACCTGGTGTTTCATCCGCACGGCTGGATTCGCAGCGATCAGGTCGTCGAGCTGATCGACCACGCCGAAACCGCCCATAAAGGCAAGGTGAAGTTCCTGTCGTTCGCCGAGGCGCAGAAGCGGCTGAACGAAAACCTGCTCGCGGGCCAACCGCTACGGGCAGACGACGGGCAGGATAACGGCGTGCGGCTGGTGGACGTGAACGCCGACGGCTTTCTCGACGTGGTGATCGCTGGCGCCGAGATGCAGCGCACGCGGGTTTGGCAGCCGAAGAGCGGCGCGTGGGCCGAGACCGATTTTCCCGTTCGACTGGTGGAGCGCGACGCGGCAGGGAACGTCGCCAGTACCGGGGTGCAATTCGGCGTGCTGCACGGTGACGGCCGGGCCAGCATTCTCGTCGAGAGCGACAAGACGCTAGGAGTATGGTCGTTCGACGACGGGCAATGGGTACGCAACGACCGCCTGCTCGAAGGACTCGTGATTGGCGACGAGTCCGTGTTCACGGCTGTGGCGGGCATCGACCAGGGGGTGCGGCTGCGCGACCTGGATGGCGACGGAGTGTGCGAGCTTTTGGTGGCTGGTCCGCGCCACAGCGCTGCATTCGCCCTGGATGAAAAGCTCGGCGCGTGGCGGCAGCTTCCGTTCGGACTGCCAAATGGGACAACGTTCGTCGACGACACGGGCCGCGACGCGGGACTGCGGCTGGTCGACGTCGATGGCGACGGTCGCGACGACGTGATCTTCTCGAACCAGGACGGATACGGCGCCTGGCTGTTCGGTGACATGCAGTCGGGCTGGTCGCAAACGGCGATGGTCGGAGCGCGGAACCGCGAGCGAGGCATCCCCATGATCGTCCGCAGCGGGACGAACAACGGGGCGTGGTTCCACTCCGGCCACGTGTGGGTGCAGAACGAAGACACCGACCGACTGCCCGACCGCGTCGATCGGCTTGCGTTTGCCGACGTTTTGGCGGCGCGGGAGAGCATTGAAGCGAAGCGCAACATGCCGCCCGTGCCAGTGGGCGCGGCGGCGATCGATATCACGCCCGATTATCCCGTGCGGCTGAGCGGGTACGGCGGCCGGCGAACCGAGTCGGAAGGCGTGGCGCAGCGAATCTGGGCCAAAGCGGTGGCCATCGGGGGTGATGACGGTGAAGGGCCCGCGATTCTGATCACCGTCGAGAACTGCGGCGTGCCTGCTGCGATGACCGAGGCAGTCGCCCAGGCGCTGGCCGAGAAACGGGGCGTGCGGCGCGAACGGCTCGTCGTTTGTTCGAGCCATTCGCACTCGGCGCCGTGGCTGATTGGAGCTGCGCCGTTCATCTTCGGTGGGACCGAGCTGCCCGAACACATGCGTAACGTCGAGCGCTACACGCGCGAGCTGACCGACAAGCTGGTCGAGGTGGCCGGGCAAGCGCTCGACAAGCGCCGACCGGCACGATTGGAGTGGGGCGAAGGGCGAGTCGGCTTCGCGGTGAATCGTCGCGTCATCGCCGATGGCCGCTGGACCGGATTCGGCGAGCAGAACGATGGTCCGGTCGATCACAGCCTGCCGATTCTGGTGGCCCGCGACACCGACGGAAAGCTGGTGGCGGTGCTGGCCAACTACGCCTGCCACTGCACAACGCTGGGGGGTGATTTCAACCAGGTGTGCGGCGATTGGGCCGGTTACGCGCAAGAGTACATCGAGCACGAAAATCCAGGCGCGGTCGCGCTCATTTCGATCGGCTGCGGCGCCGACGCCAACCCGCGCCCGCGCGGCGGGCTCGAACAGTGCAAGCAGAATGGCCGCGAGTTGGCCGACGAAGTAAAGCGGCTGCTGACAACCGAGCTCGTGCCGCTCGATCCGACGCTCGCGTGCCGGTTGGATCACGTCGAATTGCCGTTCGACGCGCTCCCCACCGTCGACCAGTGGCGCGAGCAAGCTAAAGGCGACGGCGCAGCCGCCTATCGTGCCCAGCAATTCGTGAAGCGGCTTGAAGCGGGCGAGAAGCTACCCGAGTCGGTGCATTACCCGGTCGCCACTTGGACGTTCGCCGACGACCTGGCCATGGTGTTCCTGGGGGGCGAGGTCGTGGTCGATTACGCGATCCGGCTCAAGGGCGAGCACGACGCACGGCGGCTGTGGATCACCGCGTACGCGAACGACGTGCCGTGCTACATCGCGTCGAAGCGCGTGCTGCGCGAAGGGGGCTACGAGGCCGACGAGTCGATGGTTTATTACGCGCGGCCAGGGCGATTCGCGCCCGAGGTTGAGGACATTATCGCCGACGCGGTGCAGCGACTGTTGCCGCAGGTGTTCTACAGCCGCGCGAAGCAGGTCGACTTTCCCCCGCCGAGGTCGCCCGAAGAATCGCTCGCCACAATTAAGGTGCGGCCCGGGATGAAGATCGAGCTGGTGGCGTCGGAGCCTTTGATTGTCGATCCCGTCGCGTTCGATTGGGGGCCCGACGGCCGGCTGTGGGTGGTCGAAATGCACGACTACCCCAATGGCATGGACGATCACGGCGCTCCCGGTGGCCGCGTCAAGGTGCTCAGCGATACCGACGGCGACGGGCGGTACGACCACGCCGACCTGTTCCTCGACGAAGTTCCCTTTCCCACCGGCGTGAAAGTATGGCGCAAGGGGATTCTGGTCACCGCGGCGCCGCAGATTTTCTATGCCGAGGACACCGACGGCGACGGCAAGGCCGACCTGCGCAAGGTGCTGTACGAGGGGTTCGGCGAGGGGAACCAGCAGCACCGCGTGAACGGGCTGCGGTGGGGACTCGACAACTGGCTCTACGTGGGCAACGGCGACAGCGGCGGCAACATTAAGTCGCACGTCACTGGTGACGTGGTCTCCGTGGGAGGTCGCGACCTGCGCATCCGCCCCGACGAAGGGCTGCTCGACCCGCAATCGGGGTCAACGCAGTACGGCCGCTGCCGCGACGACTGGGGCGACTGGTTCGGCGGCAATAACAGCGAGCCGATGTGGCATTACGTACTGGACGACGTGTACCTGCGCCGCAATCCGCACTTCGCCCCGCCCGGCGTGAAAGTGCAGGTGTCGGAGCAGCCGGGCGCCGCGCCGGTGTTTCCCACCAGCCGCACATTGGAGCGGTTCAACGATTTCGACCGGGCGAACCGATTCACGTCGGCGTGCAGCCCGATCATTTACCGCGACGAGCTATTTGGGCCAGAGTTCGCGGGCAACTCGTTCGTGTGCGAGCCGGTGCACAACCTGGTACACCGCGAGATCGTCTCGCCGAGCGGCGTCACGTTCGCCAGCCGCCGCGCCGACGACGAGCAGCAGTCGGAGTTCTTAGCGTCGAGCGACAACTGGTTTCGCCCGTCGATGGTCCGCACGGGGCCGGACGGAGCGCTGTGGGTTTCGGACATGTACCGCTTCGTGATCGAGCATCCCAAGTGGATTCCCGAGTCGTGGCAACGGAAGCTCGATCTGCGCGCCGGGGACGATCGGGGGCGCATTTATCGAGTGTACCCGGCCGATCGCGAGGCGCCCGAAGTGCCGCGGTTGGATGAGCTCGACACCGCTGGGCTCGTGGCGCAGCTCGAAAGCCCGAACTGCACCGTGCGTGATCTGGCGCATCAGATGTTGCTGTGGCGGGACGATCGGGCGGTGGTTCCACTGTTGGAGAAGTTGGCCCGCGACGGCAAGCGCCCCACCGCGCGGCTACACGCTTTGTGCGTGCTCGATGGGTTGGGAGCGCTCAAGTCGGATCTGGTGCAGCTAGCGATGCGCGACCAGCATCCCGGCGTGCGGCGTAACGCCGTGCGGCTGGCCGAGGCCCGATTCGGCGACGATGCCGAACTGGGCGTGGCGGTCGCGCTATTGGCCGCGGACCCCGACCCCATGGTGCAAATGCAGGTCGCGTACAGCCTGGGCGCGTGGGACGATCCGCGGTCGGGCCGCGTGCTCGGTGGGATCGCGCTGGCTCATGCGGAAGATCCGTACATGACGGCAGCCGTATTCAGCAGTGTCAATGCGGGCAACGTGCGAGCGGCGCTTGCCGTGGTACTCGGCGGCGAGGGAAAGCGTCCGCCCGAGGCGCTCACGGGGCGGTTGTTGGAAATGGCGGCGGCGTTGGGCGATCGCGACGTGATCGAACAGTTGCTTGTCGACGTGCTGAAGGCGCGGGACGGCCAGTTCGAAACGTGGCAGATCGCGGCGCTGGCCGGTGTGCTCGAAGTGCTGCGGCGGCGGGAGGAATCGCCGTGGGAATCGCTCGACAAGCCGGCTGCTACTTCGCTCAACGCGGCGCTGGCGTTCGCCCGAAAGTCGGCCGACGACGCGGAAGCGCCCGAAGCACAGCGCTTGGCCGCCGTGCGACTGCTGGGCGAAGCGTTGCCGGCCCATGTCGACGACGCTGCGCTGTTAGCGAGTTTGCTGGCACCGCAACAGCCCCCCGCGCTGCAAGCCGCGGCCGCCGCGGCGCTGGGACGCGGCGAATCGGCCGAATCGGCCGACACGCTGTTGGCGGGTTGGGGTTCGCACTCGCCCGCGCTGCGTTCGCAAGTGCTCGATATCCTGCTCAGTCGAACGGTGTGGGCCGAGCGGCTGGTTTCGGCGATCGAGGCCGGAAAAGTGCCGGCTGGTCAGATTGATCCCCGCCGCAGTCAACAGCTTCGCACGTACGGCGACGATGCGCTGCGTGCCCGCGCCGAGAAGGCGCTTGCTTCGGCCGGCGACGCCGATCGCCGCAAGGTGATCGAGACGCACCGCGCGGCGCTGTCGCTGGAAGCCGACGTCGAGCGCGGCCGGGCCGTGTTTCGCAAGACGTGCTCGGTGTGCCACGTGCTCGAAGGGGAGGGACACACGGTAGGACCCGACCTGGCGGCTCTTACCGACAAGTCGGCCGACGGTTTGCTCGTCGAGATTCTCGACCCCAACCGCGCGGTTGAAGATAAGTTCCTCGACTACGTGGCCGTTACGACCGACGGCCGGCAGTTCACCGGCATCATCGCCGCCGAGACCGGCACCAGCATTACGCTTGCCGGCCAGGAGGGGAAGCAGCAGGTCATTCTTCGCAGCGAGCTCGACGAGATTCGCAGCTCGGGAAAATCGCTGATGCCCGAGGGGGTCGAGAAAGATCTTAGTGCGCAGGACCTGGCCGATCTGATTGCGTACGTGCGGAGCACGGGCCCGCCCCCCAAGCAGTTCGAAGGCAACACGCCGCAGATCGTGCGAGCCGGCGATGATGGCGCGGTGCGGCTGGCGGCGGCCAGCAGCCGCATTTATGGGCCGGAGATTGTATTCGAGCAGCATTACAAGAATCTCGGCTACTGGCACACCGAAGACGACTACGCCGCATGGACGTTCGCCAGCCCGCGGACCGGGCGATACCGGGTTACGTTCGACTACGCCGTCGATGCAGGCTCAGCCGGCAACTCGTTCCAACTCAAAGTGGCCGGGCAAACGTTGAGCGGCAAGGTCGAAAGCACCGGCACGTGGGACAACTACGTGACCCGCGAGATCGGCACGATCGAATTGGCCGAAGGCGCGACGGAACTGATTTTCCGCCCGGCGGGCCCCGTAAACGGAGCGCTGATCGACCTGCGAACGGTGACACTGACGCCGGAGTGAGACACAGCGGAAAGCGGAGAGCGGAAAGCGGAACGTTGCGTTTCGACGGTGCATAGCCGCGGCCGGCAGGCCGGGGTTGTATCGAGGTGGCGCAGTGCACGCGGAAGCGATTTACGAGCAATTCAAGTCGGCGACGCAGCAGGATGCGAACGCAATTGTCGTCGTACCCGCTTCGCGCCGCCAGGCACTATTTCCAAGCTCAATGCTGATGTGCATGGTGCTCGGTTGCGTCGGTGCCGCAGTGTTGCTGCTTCCGAAGGCAGAACTCGATGCGTGTAACGTGGTAGGCGGCGTTTTCCTATTTGCGCTCCCTGTGGGGATTCTGTTCGTGGCTGCGCCCTTATTCATTCGATTGCTTTTTGGTCGTCCATTGCTGGTACTTACCGCAGATTCGTTTGAAATACGTGGCGTTCGTCGGGCCAACAAAGTGTATTGGTCGACGATTCTCGACATTTCGTTAATGCCACGGAGCATTGAGAAGCTGGTCGTCGTGCGGTACTCCCAACGGCCCCAGTCCGGAGGACAAGCGGGAGGCGACGACGGGTCTCCCGAGGAAGGCGCGCTAGTCGTTTTCCCGGTTTATGGCACTTCGCCGCGCGAGCTGGCCCAGCTTCTGGAGGGCTGCCGAAGGTGGGCGCTGGAACACGCGGAGTCGAAGACGGGGTGAGGGGACGATGGTGGGCGGAGATTAGCGCCGCCCCGTTGGGGCTTTGAAAACGTCTTTTGGGGCACGCTTACTCGAAACGCTGGCTTTCGACGGCGCATAGCCGCGGCCGGAAGGCCGGGGTTGTAGAATAGCAATGGGAGACATTAGCCGATCGCGCCTGAGCCGGTGGAGACATCCAATATGGACGACGAAAAGCTACTGGAACGCATCACCTTTAACCCGCAGATTTTCGGCGGCAAGCCGATCATCCGAGGGCGGCGCTTGGCGGTCGAGCACGTGCTGGGAATGTTGGCGGCGGGAGATTCGGTCGAGACGATTCTCCAGGGATACCCGTGGCTGGAAGCGGCGGATGTGCAAGCGTGCAGGCTCTACCCACAGTCGACGATGGCATGAAGTGGGGCATGTTTAGGGCCGCCCCGTTGGGGCTTTGGCCGATTGATTGGGGGCACGTTTACCCGGGGTTGCGCTGCGCTCCACCCCGGGCTGGTTTAGGGCCGCCGCTTTGCGGCTTAGCCCGCCAGTGCCGAATCGCCGTACAGGGCTCGTACCAGGTCGCAGCGGCTGATGATGCCGATGAGGCCGCCTTCGTCCATCACCGGTAGTCGTCGCATGGCGCCACCCAGCAGAAGGTCGGCCACCGAGTTGAGGGGCACGTCGGCGTGAACCGAAACCACGTTGCGGGTCATGATGTCGCCCACTTGCGTGAAGCGGATCGAGGCCGGGTTGCGGAGCATCTTCAGCCGGTCGACCTCCGAAAGGATGCCCACCAAACGCCCTTCGCCGTCGACCACGGGAAGCCCGCTGATCTTGTTCTCGATCAGAATGGCCATCGCCTCGTCGATTGCCACCTCGGGCGTTACCGAGATCACGGCGGTGGACATGATTTCCCGGGCGGTCTTCATGGTTGAACGTGCTTCTGGAATGCGTGTGTTGCCGCCTGGGCGCGGTTCAGGCGAGTACGGGTTCCACGTGGCTCACTGGGTTTGAGTGCCGGGCCACCAGTTGGATCAGCGAGTTGCGATCGATCGGCTTGGAGGCGTAGTCGTCGCAGCCCGCGTCGAGGCATCGATCACGGTCGCCCGACATGGCATGGGCAGTCAGAGCCACGATGGGTCGGTCGTAACCGGCGTCGCGGAGTCGAGCGGTGGCCTCGAAACCGTCGATGATGGGCATCGCCATGTCCATCAGAACCACGTCGAACGGGTGTCCGGTGCGGTTGGCGGCCATGGCCGTGTCGAAGGCAATCTGCCCGTTGTCGACCGTGACGACTTCGGCGCCTGCCTTTTGCAGCACGAACGTGATCAACCGCTGATTGTCGATGCCGTCCTCTGCCAACAGGACGCGGCAATGCAGCGAAGGGGGCTTGGAGGCCGTGGCTCGCAGAAGCTGCTGCCGCCACTCATCGGGCAACGTCTCCGGGTGTTCGACCAGCGCGACTTGTGAGACGTCGCCCGTTTCGATGGTTACGGTAAACGTGCTTCCCTTGTCCTTCGCGCTGACGGCGGTAACGTCGCCGCCGAGCATGTTGGCCAGCCGTTTGCTGATCGTGAGGCCAAGTCCGCTGCCGCCGTACTTGCGGGTGATCGAGGCGTCGGCCTGCGTGAAGGGGCGAAACAGCTTGCGAAGCTGTTCGCGCGTCAGGCCGATGCCAGTGTCCTTCACCTCGAATTGCAGCATCGAGGGGCCGCCGTCCGGTCGCACCAAGTGGACCGTCACGCGCACCTCGCCCTCGTGCGTGAACTTGACGGCGTTGCCCACGACGTTGAACAGAATCTGCCGCAGCCGCGTGGGATCGGTCCTGATCGTTGCCGGAATGGGACCGTCGAAGTCGATGTGCAGCTCGATGCCCTTGGAGCTGGCGCGGGCCTTCATGAGCTGCCGCACGTCCATCAACAGGCGAGCCGGCGAACACTCAGTGCGTTCGACGTGCAGCATGCCGGACTCGGTTTTGGACAGGTCGAGAATGTCGTTGATGAGCGTGAGCAAGTGCTCGCCGTTGCGCAAGATGGTGTAAATGGCGTCAATTCGCTCGGGGGGCGCCTTGGTGAGGTCGCCTTCGGTGAGCAGCGTTTCCGTATAGCCCAGGATGGCCGTTAGCGGCGTGCGCAGCTCGTGGCTCATGTTGGCCAGAAAATCGCTCTTGGCCTGGTTGGCTCGCTCGGCTTTCTCTTTGGCCTTGAGCAGCTCGGCGGCGTGAACTTCCGACTGGGCGGCCAGCTCCAACCGCGAATAGGCCGACTCTTTCAACGCCCAATAGGTTCGCAAAGCTGCCTCGATGCGGGCCTGCGTGACGACGCGCGATAGCGGCCTGGTGATATAGTCGACCGCCCCGGTGTAGAGCGCTTTGGCGAGCATGTCTTCATCGTGCGTGTCGGTTACCATGATGACCGGAATGCGCCGCGTCGGCTCGTTGTGCCGAAGCTGGACGAGCGCTTCGATGCTCGCGGCGCCGGTCGGCGCCATGTCGAGCAGGATCAAGTCCGGGGCGTTGCGCACCGCGACGGCCACCATGTCGTCGCGCAGCTCGGTCTCGACGATCTCGAACTCGTCGGAATCCAGAATGCTCGCAAGTAGCGAGCGCTCTTGGGGCGACTCATCGGCGATAAGGATTTTGGCCTTGCGGTCGAGCACGACAGTCCTCCCAAACGGTCCCTGTGTCAGGCGTAATGTCCGGCGGAACGGATGACGGCGAACCTCTGATCGCGCGGTGAAAGTCGATTTCAAACGGTGGGCCGCGCACAACCGAGCATGAAAGTGTAGGTCACGAGATGCGCGTCGCCCTCCAGCCAACCTAGCCGCGACCGAGACGCCGTAAGTCGATGCTGGCGGCCAAGTATGTACGAATCGGGGCAAATGGCCCCTGCCGGCGGCTGCCAAAGAGCTTATCCAAAAACCGTCTCAGAGAAGGGGACAGGCAAATTTTTGCTCCGCGGACTGCGCAAAATGAGCCAGTCCCCGACGGTTTTTGGATAAGCTCTAAGTACGTGCCGTTGCCGGGGGTTCTGCTTGGCGAGCCAAACCTTTGGCTCAGATCCCGTCATTTTCTTCAGGTCATGCCCGGCAGGAAGGACGGACGCAACCCGTGGAGCCGACCGCAACCAACTTGCGTCGTCAATTCGGGACAGTCACAATGATTCCCAAGCGGCGCGGGGCCCGCACAGCGAATCTCGCCCAGGGCAACCGCTCGCAGCCGCCTCGATCTCCGTGCTGCTACTCAGGCGCCCGTACCACCCCGATTGCCCAGGAGTCCCATCCATGTTGTTGCGATTGTCGCCCGCACGGGCGCTTGCTTGCGTCGGCCTGCTGTTCGTCGTCGCGCTTGGCACCGCATGCCGCGCACAGACCTTCACCGATCCGGAGAAAGCCGGTCCCGATTTCGCCATTCAGGGCGAGTACCAGGGAACCATGACCATGGAGGACAAGGAGCAGAAAGTCGGCGCCCAGATCGTCGCGCTAGGCGATGGAAAATTCGATCTGGTCGGCTATCACGGCGGCCTCCCGGGCGACGGGTGGAACAAGGGAGACGAAACCGTGCACGGCACCGGCGAACGAACCGGCGATACCGCGTCGTTCAAGCCCGCGGGCGGCGACGGTGACGACGAAAACTGGCGAGCCGAAATCGCCAAGGGTGTGCTCACCGTAACGATCGACGACAAACCGATCGGCCATCTCAAGAAGGTGGAGCGAACCAGCAAGACGATGGGCGCCAAACCGCCGGAAGGCGCCGTCGTGTTGTTCGATGGAACCAACGCCGACGCATTCAACAACGGCCGCATCGTGGAGGAGGATCTGCTCGCCGCCTCGAACTGCGAGAGCAAGCGCAAGTTCGGCGACCATACGCTGCACATTGAATTCCGCACGCCTTTCATGCCCGCGGCTCGCGGTCAGGGGCGCGGCAACAGCGGCGTCTATGCACAGGGACGGTACGAAGTGCAGGTGCTCGACTCGTTCGGGCTGAAGGGGGAGAACAACGAGTGCGGCGGCATCTATCAAATCGCCGAGCCGGACGTCAACATGTGCTTTCCGCCGCTGTCTTGGCAAACGTACGACATCGACTTTACCGCCGCCCGCTACGGCGACGATGGCAAGAAGACCGCCAATGCCCGTATTACTGTGCGGCACAATGGCGTGGTGATTCACGACGACCTCGAGCTTCCGCACGGAACGCCGGGCTACCACGAGGAGGGCCCGGGACCGGACGTGCTGTTCCTGCAGGACCACGGCAATCCCGTGGCGTTTCGCAACATCTGGGTTGTCGAGAAGAAGGAGTAGCGACCTACAGGGTCGCAACCACATCGTAAGGCGACGCGTAAGCGAGGGCGGCCCACCAGTACGCCCTCGCCGCGCGAGGGAATTGCCCGGTAATGTGCTGAAGCGGGGGCCCGTCGTTGTTCTACCGCGTCGGTCAACGACGCTTCTGGCTCGCTTGCGCTTCGGGACAGGATGGGTAGCCGTGTGGAACGAGTCGGGTTCGCGTGGGAGCGGGGAAAGGTCGTCGGACGGTAACGACCAAGCTGAGCGACGCGCCGGAAGCGACAGCCTCCCAGCGCGAATGAACTTTCGATCAACTCAGTCACCTCAACTGCCAACCGGGAAGCGCTTTCGCTCGACCGATTGGTTGCGCGGTGATCTAGCCCTTCTTCATCATGCCAAGAGTCATTCCGATCGCTGGCCCCAGCACGATTCCCATCCCCACGCCCATTGCAATGTCATCGAATACTACGCCCAAGGCCAAACCCAGCGCCACGCCAACACCCGCGCCGTATGTTATGCCTAAAGCCATACGCGTCGAGGAATTCGGATCACTCCCCGGCTCTTCCACATCATCTGGTTCTTCGGCAGGCATCTCTGCAATCCGTTTCCGCCCAACGACCAGCATCACGGGGCACGCGCGGGTGACGTTGATTTCAAAAAATGCCGGCCACCGCCGCTCCGGTGCATGCGACGGTTATGCTCATCGGACTGTAACCAATGAACGCAAGAGGCGACATCCGGTGTCCTCATTTGGAGCATTGATCCTTCCGGCCCGATCTCGGTCGGGCGTTACTTCGCCGAGCCATCCTCGCGGAGCTTCAGCAGCCGGACCGCCTCGTCGCGGACGGTCGCGTCGGCGTCGCGCGTGTGGCGTTTGAGCAGCTCCAACGACTCCGGCGTGTCCATCCGCGCCGCCGCTTGGATGACCGTGATGCGCACAGCGGTGGCAGGGTCATCGTGTCGGGACAGGAGCAACGCCTTCGCCTGCGGATGCGGACTCCGCGCCAGGGCGCCCGCGGCGGCGTGGCGGATATTCACGGCCAAACTCCTGGCGACAGCGGGTGTGGAGCAATTGCCGATGTCCTCGCCTCGCGTGTCCATGCCGATCTTGAGGCCTTCCAGAGCCTCGTCTCCTTCGAGCCGCGACAGGCGATCCAGCGCGTTGAACTTCAGGCTGTAACTATCGGTCTTGATCGCCTTGACGTACCACGGGATCACCCGCGGGTCGTCGATCAGAGACAGCCCGCGTGTGGCGGCGTCCGACACGCGGGCGTCTTTCGCGAGCATCTTACTTGCCAAGTCGTCGATGAGCGGCCCAAGCGTGGCCGGATCGACCGGCTCGGGTTCGGTGGGGATGCGGACGCGTGGCAGATCGAGCCGCCCATGCCAGCGGATGCCCCGCTCTTTGCGATCGTCTTTCTCCTTCGCAACCTCCAGCATGGCCTGGAGGTAGTATTGTTTGCCGTCGCGCGGCAGCACCCAGCCGAAAGTCGGGCCCAGGTCAACCAACGCCGCCTGATCGCCGGGAATGCCCCAGCCACGCGGCCCGATGCGGAAGCGGATGGAACTGTCGTGCGGCAGGACAAGCTCGGGCGAGCCGAACTCCATCCCGCTGAAGGGGCCGTTGATCATCGGCACGTCGCCCCCATCGGCGTTGGTCACGCGGAACGTCATGCTCTCCCGGCCCACGGTGACAAGCATCGGATTGCCGATGTCGCTGACGTTCTTCAACTCGAGGTAAGTGACGATGATGCCGGTGCCGTTGCTCACATGGGAGCGACGCATCGAAAGTTGGGCTTGCAAGCCGTTCGACTCCTGCGACCAGACAACCTCATCGCCCGCCGCCGTCGTTCTACCTGCCCAGAGCGAGATACTCATCACAACAGCAATGGAATAGACGACGAGGCGTGACATGTCAGCTCCTTTGATCAGATGGCCCGCTTTGATCCCCGAGGCGCGAATTCCCTGCATTGGCAGTATATCGACGGCGGTAACCGGGCCGCCGCGAAAGAGCGTGTTTTCAAAACCGGAGTTCTCGGCGGCTCCGGTTCACTGCTTGGTTATGCCGTCTTTGAAGCGCTCGTCGATGATCGGGGTATTCGGCGGTAGCGGAATGCGATTCAAGTCAACGATCTCGCCGTCCACAATCAACTCGATATAGATCGTGCGTTCCCAATGTCCGCCGATCTGGCTTCCGTCCTCGATCGGGGCTTCTCCTTTGGGCGGGGTATGAACACAAACACCTGCGCTCGACTTATTGCCGAACCAAAAGCTCGGTCCTTGCCGAAGCACAATGGGCGCGCCTTGGCTCTTGACCTTCAGGAGATGCGGCCATGCTGCCTCAAACGCTTTTCGCTTATTGAACGGGATTGCGTAATTCAGGAATGGCGTACGCGGCCCTTCAAGTGTGCGTGACTGGTTGCGCAACCCCTCAATCTCTTTGGGCCAGGTGTCTGGCCAACTTCCATTTTCTTCCACTCCGAAATCCGCGTACACCGCAGACGCCGAAACCAGAATCATTGCGCCCAAGACAGTAGTCGCTCGTTTCATCGTGAATCCCCTTAGTGCCTGAGAATGGATAACGCACACATAAGACGCAAAAATGGCACCTGCGGTTCCGACTTCTATTGTGGCGTAATTTGATTATAGGAAGTTTCTGCTTATCACCTTTAGACCGCACATTTGCGGCCTATTACGCAGGCAGGCGGATGCGGTAAGTCCAATCACGGCAATTGGGTGAGTTGATTCTGCCAAATGTCCTGCGCGTAATCCAGTTTCTGGATAGCGCTCCGTGACGCCGCGAGCCAAGGCGTCGGCCGGGCTACGGACTCCCCGCCCTCCCCGGTTCAATACGCGCGTGTAGATCATCGTCGTGCGAACGTCCTCGTGGCCGAGCAATTCCTGCACCGTGTCCGCCTCAGGCGGATCGTAGCCGTCGGCCACATCCTGCGCGTGAATCACCTGGATGCGCTGAAGATGCTCCTGCAACCCGATACGGGGCGTGCTGGGGTAGGTCCCGCTTGCCGAGCGGGACCTCCGCGTTTCGGCACGATCGACGTTTCGGCACGGCCTCCCGACCGTGCCGATGCTACGTTCGGCGAGGGTCTCCCGACCCCGCCGATGATGCGACCGCAGGTTTCCGCCGTTGAGACCTTCGGTCGGCCAATGTGGCTCGGTCGGGAGACCGGCCACAACTATCAAGTCCCGCCCGGCCGGCGGGACCTACTTCAGCGCGGGGCAGCGCGACTGGCACTCGTCGCCGTGGTGGAAGGCGTGCCCGAACTCGCGCTGTCGCCAGCTTCCCAGGGATTCGGCCAGTCGCCCCAATCGTCCAGGTAGGAGCGGTAGGCGGGCGTTTCGTCGGCCCGTTCGGCGAGCCACTCTTTCGTGCGCGCGACGATTCTTTGCTCCTTGTCCAGCGTCAGCCGCCCCAACAGCACGCTCGCGCGAAGAAAGACGAAGTACGTGTCGAGGACGTCGCGTCGGCAGTAGTGGCTGATCTCCGCGAGCTTCCCGGCGTCGTACATGTCCTGCACGAGGCAGCCCTGCACGTCGGTTTTGCCGGGCTTTCCAAGCAAGGTCGCGGCGAGATTCAGCCCTCCGGTGAACCGGGTGGCTCCGAAGTTGGTGAGCACGTCGTGCAGATCGAAATGCGACTCGATGTTGTACCGGTTGCGCGGCTGCTCGAAGCTGCGGGTCTCCGTCGCAAACCAGTGCGGCATGCCCAGCCCATAGCGAAACGCCGCCAACTCCAATAGCGGCATGTCGAACGAGCGGCCGTTAAAGCTCACCAGCGTGGGGCGGGAGTAGGCCTGCCAACCGCGCCAAAAGTGCTCGGTCATCACATGGGAGCGGTAGTGCGGTTCGTCGAGCGCGTGCAGATCGATCAGTTCGAACTCGGCCGACACCTTGGCCGCTACGATGGCCACCGGCACCTGAAAGGTGTAGGGGATGAAGTCGCTCTCGTACTTCTCCAGCAATTCGGCGCGGTAGCGGCGAACCGCATCGGCGGGAGAAAGCTTCTCGCCGGGGTAGCGAATCTTGGAGACGAGGTTGCCGTCGGCCGCGCTCTCGACGTCGAAGACCAGGTAGCGGGTATTCGTCCGTGCCACGCGCCTCTCCCGTCGCAAAGGCTGTTCTGCCGAAACGCCAATGGAAACGCATTTAGCGTACCAGACACCCGTTGCGCGGGCGACCGGCGGATGGCAATGGGGAGCGACGGGAATTGCCCGGTCGGCGCAAACGCCCCAGCTTGGAGCACGGCTTCCTAGCGAATTGCGCTTGGTAGCGGCTCAGGCCGAGGAGCGGCTTTCGAGCTTCGCGGGGTAGAGCAGGTCGCGCGCGAGCCGGCAAAGTTCGTCCACGTCGGACTCCGCCGCTACCGCATGAATGTGGTCCGACAGCCCGCTCAATTCGTCGCGCCCGTCGGGCCAGCGAACCTGCATGATTCTGCCGCAGTCTTCCAGCAGTTGGTACACGCGGGCCCGCGTGACGCCCAGCCGCCGCGCGGCTCCGCGCACGCTTTGGCGGCTGCCGTCGGTGGTGAGGCGTTGGGCGGCGAGCTGGCAATGAGTCTCGGTAGCGTCGTTGTCGATCTGGCTGAGCAATGGCGTCACGACGTGTTCGCGTAACTCGTCCAGTGTGGGAATCGTGCCGCTGGCGACGACGACGTTGCCGATCCAGGCTTCGATGGGAGGCACGAACTTTGGCAGGAGGCGCACGGCAATATGGTTCTCCGCGCCGACGCGGGAAAGCATCGTGTGAACCGTGTAGAACACTTCGAGCACGGCGCGGACGCGTTTCTCGCCGTGTGTCTTAAGGGCACGTACTTCGACGATTGTTTTGTCGAGGTAGAACTCCAACGGCGTGTGCCACACGACCGTCGGCAGCGCGCGCAGCGAGGGAGCGAGGCAGCCGAGCTTGGCGCTGCCGGCCTTGTGCTGGCGCACCGTCGTCTGCCACTTCGACCAGAGTGCTTCCGATACGGTCGATGGATCGTAGCTCTCCGGCGACGACTCGTTGACGTTGGCGGGGTGGCCGTTCCCATTTCCCTCGGCGGGGTCGATCTCCGGCGGCACGTCGTGGCTGGCGGCCCGAGCCAGCAGCGTCAACAACGACCGCATTTTGGTGCGGCCAATGCCCGGCGTGGCGATCAGCTTGTCGAAGCTGGCGGAGAGCAGCTCACCGAGCGGCTGACCTAACAGGGCCAGCGGCAAGCGCCGGTCGGTCGGCAGCGCCCAATAGGCCAGCGGCTTCTCGAGGTTGTCGAAAATACGGTGGTCGAGCAGCGTCTCGCGTAGAGATTCGTACTTCGAGGAGAGATGATATTGTTCGGCGGCGCTATTCGGAGTCGCCTTAATCATGATGCAAGCCTTTCCCATGCTCGGGCACGAGCACATCGCCGGCAGCACCGCGTTCGACCAGACCAGTCGACCGCCGCCCCTGCAAAGCGACTACTCACCACCTGTCCTGTGCCGTCGTGCCTTCTGCGTCCGTGTTCAGCGGTCGCCCATCCAGCGGAGCATCGGGCGGGCGCAAAGGTTCGCTTGCCCGTATGCGACCAGCCGGCGCGGACGCGGAAACGACACACCGCTCGGCCACGCACCAGGATGGCGCGGCAGGCGATGTGGGCGGCGAGGGTGTTCTCTGTTCGTTTTCCTGGTGTCAATCAACCACGACGTTGACTACGGGTGCCGGGTGCCTATCTCATGACGATCCAAGTCGAAAATCCGTTTCTGCCATTTGCCCGCGACACAATCGCTCCGCGAGTTACAGGCAAGCGGCTGAGTCTCCCCGGCATGTCCGGCTCGATACGGCAAGCAGGGCGGCAACGTCGTGCGGGGGAATTGCAGCGCGCGTAGCGAGCCCCGCAATTCCAGCCTCATAGCCAATAAACCCTGCCAAAGCAGCAAGGTGCCGAGTCTGTCGCAAAATTCTAACCTTACGGTGCCATGCAAGAATTTTCTTGTAATCTTTGGCACGCTAGAAGGCACCGTGCGGGCTCGCGTGTCAGGGACCTATTCGTTCGCGGCTTGCCGATCTTCGGCATGCTGCGCGCGATATGACGCGCCGTCAGATCCGACCTCGGATGCCGCAGGAAGGCCTACTTGCAAACCAGTGCGACGTGGAATGGACACTTGGTGCCGTGTGAATTCGGGCGTTTGCCGGTGTCGTTCGACGCCGCTATCATGACTCCGCGATGGCTTCTCACGGCGGCGAGTTTTCGGCTGTCGTCGGGCGAAAAAGGGCAGTCGGTCACATCGATTCCGTGTCTGGAGAACTTTCCACTCGTCTCTTGTCGCACCTTGTTCGCGGTACTGCTGGGAGTTGTCGTGTTGCTTCGTCGGGGCAGCCAGTTCTTGCTCCCCCCCCCGACTCCGCCTAGCCAGAGGGAGAGATCGTGTCCGATTCCGTTTGCTCTCGTTGCCACGCGCCGATCCACTCGGGCGCAGATCGCTGCCACGTTTGCGGGGCGAGAGAACGAAGCGATATCATCGCGGCCAGCGCAGTCGATGAAACCGCAGCCGTTGGCCAGATTCCGGTCACTGGGAAACGAACGGCCCGCCCTTGGCACTCCAACTCTGACCAAAAAACGTACACGGCGGATCAGTCGGCCGCTGCCGCGGGCGCGGCTGCTGGTGTGCATTCGGCATCGGTACCGATTCGCCAAGTGGTTGACAATCGCTGGTGCGTGCTGGGGCTGCTGTTTCTCGTAATGGCGGTGCTCGGACTTCCCTTGCTTTGGGTCAGCCGTGCGTTTTCGCGCCCTGCCAAGGTGGGGCTGACCATTCTGGTGATCCTCTACACCGCGCTGCTCGCCTGGCTGTGCTGGCTGGCGATTCAGGCGGCCTATCACAACATTCTCGACGCGCTAGGATCGCGTGGTTTGGGGTAGAGCGTCCATCGCTCTATCTTCTGCGTGGCGCACGACCAATGGAAAAGCGCCGCCGACCAAGAGTGCCCAACGCGACAGGCCAGACGACGGGTCAGAACTCGACCTGCATGCGGTCCACGCCGATTTCGGTGGCGGGGAAGATCGCCCGTGCCACGTCGAGGCCGAGGGGGTCGTCGTCGGTCGACGTCGGACTGAGGTGTACCAGGATCAATCGCCCCACCTTGGCCTTGGCCGCAACCTGGGCAACCGGCGTGGTGCAACTGTGACCCGTGATGCGGGCAAATTCTTCCTCGCCGTCGCGAAGCTGGCACTCGTGCACGAGCACGTCGACGCCGGCGATCTTCGAAACGTACGGCGCATCGAGTCGCGCGGTAGTATCGGTCACGTAGGCCATCGACCGGTCGGGCCAGTCGATGCGAAATCCCAGGGAGCCGCCCGGGTGTTCGAGTGGGAAATGAGTCAGGCGCGCGCCGTCGCGGAGCACGGTCGTCTCCGCTAGCGGTTGCATCTGAAACGGCGGCTTGACGGGGAACAGCGCCTCGGCGAACAGGTGGTCGCTGATCGCGGCCAGTTTCTCCGGCAGCGCGTGCACCACGACGCGCTCGGCTTGGTGCGCGTAGATCAAGTCGTAGAGAAACGTAAGCCCGAACACGTGATCCAGGTGCGTGTGCGTGAGGAAGATATCGAGCGAGTCGGACTCGAGATAGTCGCTCGCCCGGTAGATGGCGGTGCCGGCGTCGAGAAGTACGCCGAGCTCGGGCAGCATCATGCAGGCGGTCTGCCGTTGGTCGTTGGGATGGTACCCGTTGGTACCCAACAGGATCAGCTTCATGGTGCGCCGGCGCCTTCGTGACTGGCCGTCGCGCCGCCCACCCCCCTGGCGGCCCGCGGAGAACCCCGTCGATCGCGGCTCAGATGGAGGCAAGGAGGGGTGTCGAGTCCCCATGCTCGGGAATCTCGCGCTCGCGTCGGTCGCCCTCGATCCACATCCATCCGAGGCGCAATAGTATACCCGATGATCGGATCCAATGCCGCATGGATGTTCACGGGAGCGAGGGATTGCGGGCAGCCCGGGTACGGGCCAAACCGGTCGCGTAAGCCATGTCACCTGGGCGGGCCGAATAGTCTCACCCATCGGAATCGCGGTGCGATGGGTGTAGGCTGCCGGAGCGGCGGCTGAACGGCGAATTTGCGACCTCACGGCGGTCGTACACAATGGGCCTAAGGCGACTTTGCATCGCCATTGAGCAGGTCGTGCTCCGGCCAGTCTTTGACGTGGTCGACAAGTCGCATCAGGGGCTCGGGCAGTCCACCTCCCAGGAACTGCCCGTCGGCCGACTTGCCCAGATTGAACAGCACGGCCACATTCACGTCGTCGGGCAGACGCAGCAGCATGGCGGCGGTGCAGGGGAGGGCCCCGCCGTGATCGGCGATCGTTCGGTCGTCCGCATCCTTTCGCAGCCGCCATCCGTAGCCATAGTGCAACGCCGGTTCGTCGCCCCGCGCCTCGCGCACCAGCACGCCGGGCGCAAACAACGCTTGGATCGAATCTGGCTTGAGCAGCGGCGTGCGGGCGTCGGAATCGAGTGACGCGGCGAATCGCACCAAGTCGGCCGTCGAGGCGATCCATCCGCCGTGGGAGTCGAGCGATTCGTGGTACCAGGCGCCGTAGCTGATGGGCACCTCGTCCTTGCCCGCGCCGGGACCGACCACTGCCTTCTCTCGTGCGCCAGTGGGCTCGTAATACTTGACTTCTTTCTCTGCACGCTCCGATTCGATCGAGTGGCCGATACGTGGGGCGGTCACGCCGAGCGGGGAAAATACTTCCTCCTGCACGAACTGCTCGTACGGCTTACCGCTGACGTGCTCGATCACCCGCCCCAGGATGCAATAGCCAAAGTTCGAGTAGGCGTAGCGCTCGCCAGGATCGAAGTCGAGCGGCTGCCCCATCATGTAGCGGACGATGTTCTCGGTCTCAACCGGCAGATCGAGCTTCATGGAGGCCGCGATGCGCCATTGCTGGAACATCGGGTCATACGACTTGTCGCGGTCCCAGCCGCCGGTGTGCGTCAGGCAGTTTTCGATGGTGATGCTCCGCCAGCGTTCGTCGAACTTGGCTCCCTCTTCCAGGTGCGGTTCCAGGGCCAAAAGGTCGAACACTTTGTCGTCGAGCTTGAGCTTGCCGCGTTCGACCAGTCGCATGATGGCCGCCGCCGTGATCGGCTTCGACACGCTGGCGATGCGAAACAGCGAATCCGGCTGCACCAGTTCCTTTGTCTCGCGGTCGGCATAGCCATAGCCGCGGGCGTAAATGACCCGGCCGTGACGTGCAATGGCCAGCGAACCACCGGGGATCTTGCTCTCGTCCATGAAGCCGACCATCCACTTGTCGAATTCGGCGAACTGCGGGAGCGCCTTACCGGTGGTAGGGATTTCCGTATTCGCTTCGTCGTCGCCGCCACCAGCCGCGTTACCGTTCTGGCCCGACGCGGGAGTTGCGCCCGCAGCCGAAACGAGCAGGATTACGGCACTCGCGGCAATCGTCAGACTCCTACGCATGTCAGGATATCTCCGCACTTCCGAGCCCTGGCCGCGCGCCGCGCGACGAGCACCTGCAGGCCGGGCGAAAGGCATGGCTGGGCAGCCGTGCAACTGCAATAATGGATACACTGGCGCGCTGGCCCTGGCCACGGCGCCATTGACGTGCCACGATGATACTCGCCGTTTCGGCGGCCCGCAAACGGATCGATGCCATGCCCGACTTTCCCCAAGTGTTTCGCGTTCGCCAGACGTTCGAGGCGCCCCGGGTCGACGATATACCCGGCGAAGTCGAAACCCAGCTCGCGCGGCTCTCGCTGGGGAGCCAGATCAAGCCGGGGCAATCGGTCGCCATCAGCGCTGGCAGCCGCGGCATCGCCAACATCCACGTGATCATCAAGGCCGCCGTCGATCATCTGAAGCGGCTCGGCGCGCAGCCGTTCATCGTGCCCGCCATGGGCAGCCACGGAGGCGGAACGGCCGAAGGACAGCGCCAGGTGATCGAGTCGTACGGCGTGACCGAGGAGTTCTGCGGCTGCCCCATTCGCGCGTCGATGGAAACGGTCGTCGTGTGCCGCGCCGCCGAGGGGTTTCCCGTCCATTTCGACAAGCACGCTCACGGCGCCGACCACGTGCTGGTCGTCGGCCGCGTCAAGCCGCACACGAACTTCGTGGGCGACATCGAAAGCGGGCTGATGAAGATGATGCTCATCGGCCTGGGCAAACACGAAGGGGCCAAGATCTACCACCGCGCCATCATCAACTACAGCTTCGGCCAGATCGTCCGCAGCGTGGCCCGCGAGGTGCTCGAGCGATGCCGCATCGTGGGGGGGCTGGCCATCGTCGAAAACGGCTATGACGAAACGGCTCGCATCGCCGCCGTGCCGCCGATCGAGTTCGAACAGCGCGAAAGTGAGCTGTTGCGGCTGGCTCGGCAGTGGATGCCCAAACTGCCGTTTCCGACTGCTGACATCCTCATCGTCGACGAGATGGGCAAGAACATCAGCGGCACCGGCATGGACACCAACGTAGTGGGTCGCAAGTACAACGACCGCGTCGCCGCCCCCGATGAGTACCCCAAGGTGCGGCGGATCATCGTCCGCGGCCTGACGCACGAAACGCACGGCAACGCCACCGGCATCGGCATCGCCGAGTTCTGCCTGTCGCGGCTCTTGAAGCAGATGGACGTACACGCCACGCGTACCAACTGCCTCACCGGCGGACACCCCTCGGCCGCCATGCTCCCGCTCGACTACCCCACCGACCGCGAAGCGCTCACCGCCGCCCTGCCGACGATTGGGCTGACGGAACCGGCCGACGCCCGACTGATGTGGATTCGCAACACGCTCGACGTAGCCGAAGTCGAGTGCTCGGCCGCGTATCTGGAAGAAGCCCACGGGCGAAGCGACCTGACGGTCGTCTGCGATCCCCGCCCGCTGCCGTTGGATGACGAGGGAATGCTTCCGGGCGTACACGAATTCGCAGCGGCCGACGCAACCGCATCGTAACGGTCGCCTATCCACCGATTCGTAAGCGCGAAGCGTTAGCGAGGAAGCTGTTCGCCGGACCCAGGTGGTGGCGTAAGGTTACCGTTAGCAACCACGTTCGCGATGTGGAGCAACGTGCAAACGTCGTAGGTATCCGAATCGGGCCGGCCGACAATGAGATTCGACTTGAGGAGCGCGGCCATTTCGGGGTGGCGCACCTCGAACCGTTCGCCGTTCGACATTTGCACCACGAACGGCTGAAATGGCTGCTGGCGGAGTAGATTCAGAAGCGTTTCCTTCATGCTGGTATTGTACAACGTTCTGCGGCGCCGCGACAATACTCGTACCGTAGAGGATTTTTTCGGCAAGGCGGGATATCGTGACAGTGGACAAGATCGGGCATCGCGACCGATCCTACGACGAGTGAAAACATGGCTACGCAGACCATCGTGCTCGAAGGCAAACCCTACGTACTCTTGCCGCGCGATGAGTACGACAAGCTCAC
>CAYQAJ010000054.1:0-4500 GCA_964415245.1 uncultured Pirellulaceae bacterium
AGATCATCACCGTGGCGTGCATGGTGAACAGCGTGGTGTAGAACTCGGGCGATATCTGGCCCCCTTCGGCGGAGAACAGCATCCGCCCCAGCACCGGCATGTCGCTCCACGGCCAGGCAAGCTGCCAGCGAATGCCCAGCGCCAACAGTCCTCCCACCAGAAACCACAGCAGCGTGGAAAACAGGAACTGCAAGCCGATGATCTTGTGGTCGCGCGAAAAGACATACGTGCCGATGAAATGCCCCACCGATCCACCCCGGGAAGCGGAATGGGCATGAGCGTGTTCGTGCGATCCACTTGCGGCCGTCGTCATTCCTCGTCCCCCGTGGGCACGCTGTACTCGGCGCGCTCCTGCTCCCGATATTCGTCCGCCAGCCACTGCTCGAATTGCTCGCGCGACTCGACCGTGAGCTGTCCTCGCATCTTGTAGTGCCCCCAGCCACACAGCTCGGCGCACACCAGGTCGTAAACGCCGGTCTTGGTGGGCTCGAACCACACGAACTGCTTCATGCCCGGCACGATGTCCTGCTTGACGCGCATGTTCGGCAGAAAGAAGCTGTGTAGCACGTCCTTACTCTTGATGACGACCACGACTTCCTCGTTGACCGGCACGTGCAGGTCGTTGACGACGAACACGTCGTCTTCGGTGCCCAGCTCTTTGTCGGGACCCGCGTAGCGGATGCGCCACTCGAACTGCCGCGCCGTCACCTCGGCCAGCGGACGCATCGGAATCTCCACCCCGTTCACCACCTCGGTGGGGCGGCGCATCTTGGCGTCGGCCCAGGCGTTCATCTGGAACACCGCGATGAACAAAAGCGTGGCCGCCGGAAGCACCGACCACACCACCTCCAGCTTGTGGCTGCCGTGGGTGTAGCGCACCGCCTCCGTATTGCGATTGGCATCGTATTTCCACAGGAACCAGAACTTCGCCAGATTCGTGCCCACGAAGATGATGCCCGTCAAACCGAGAATGAACAGGAACAGGTCGTCGATCACGTGTCCGTATCGGTTGATGTTTTCCGGCAGCCAGTGTCCTTGCAAGGGCCAGAGGTCGGCCATACACCACACGAACAGCCCGACCCCCAGCACGGGGACCATCAAAAACAGCAGGCTCCACAATCTTCCCACAATGCGTCTCCCGCGGCGGTGCGTGTTTCCCGGCTCGTCAGTTCGGCCGCTCTCTTGTAAATTCGACGACCGCCTGCCCTCCCCGGCTCATCGGCTCGTACGGCAGGTGGCGAACGTAGTCGATCAAGCACCAGATATCCTCGGTGGTCAGCCCTTCGACGCCTTCCGGTGCGTCGTCGGCTTTACGCGCGGCGCCGGGCATCGGCGTGCCGTCGATGCCGTTGACAATGCGCCAGTACAGGTCGATGGGACGTCGGCCACCACGGTACACCCCCTCGCGCAAATTGCGGGGTCGAATGTTGCGCGGCGGCAGAGCGCCCACGGCGAGAAACTCGCGGATGGTGCGTGCCTCGCTTGGGTTCGTTCTTTTGGGGTCCTCGATGCCGATCTTGATGGTCCACTCTTGCGTCCAGTCGTCGTAATCGGTCGCCTGCCCGTCGCCCTGGGCCGAATCGCCGTGGCACTTTACGCAGTTGGCGACCGCGCCATAGAACAGCTCGCGGCCTCGATCGATCGACGCCTGTAACGCCTCGCCGTGGCGGGCGCCCCCCTCGCGGAGCGCAATCTTCGTCACGGCCGACGGGGCGTTCTTCCAGTCAGCGATCACGTCGGCCGATTTTTCGCGAAGCGTTTTCAATTGTTTGTCAAAGCGGACGGCATCCTCGTCTTGCAGCGCCATATTGATGAGCCGCTCGCCTTTCTCTTCGTCCACATCCGCCGCCTCGTCGATTAGGCTTCGCTCGACCTCGCCGCGGATGCTCAGGTAGCGCACATATTGTATGAGGGCCTCGATCTCCGGCTCCGCAAGCAGCTTGAACGAAGGCATGGCCGTGTCGGGGAGCCCTTCGACGAGCGTGCGCTTCAAGTCGTCGTGCGTCGGTTTCTCCCCTTTCGTCGTCGATTTGAATTTGAACACACCGAGCCGGTAGTCGCGCGGATAGGGGTTGAGGAAGATCGCCGTGGGGCCGGCCCCGTCGCCGGTGATGCCGTGACAATGGGCACAGTGCCTGCGGTACAGCCCGTGCTCGCGCCCCTGCTCATCGCGTCCCACCGGGCCGGCCGCAATCCGCAACAGATCGAGGTTCAGCACGCTGGCAACGTCGACATCCGGCAAGACAGGAACGGCCGGATCGTCCGGCGTGCCCCACTCCGCCGCCAGCACGACCGCAACGTCCTGCCGCCGTTGACGACCGAATGCCTCTTTGTTCTGCCTCTCCTTCTTGAGTACGTACACTTCGTTGAGCCGGAATTGGGCGGCCGGAGACCCGCATCCGGACAGGAGCAGGCCCGCCAGACAAACGCAGACGGCGCCGAACCGGACACCGCGGCCCGCCGTGCGCGCGCCACGGCCCCCGCGCATCGGGGCGCGCGGCTGTGTGCTCGATTGCTCCGATGCGGCGATTGCAACTCGCTTCACTTCGACTCGACTCCAATCATGGGCACCCATGTCGATTGGGTGCCGCTTAACGCCCCGACTACTGGAATAACGACGCGCTCACGACTACCTTCATCACGTACTCCTGGCCGGGATCGAGCGTCAGCGTAAAACGCCCCCGCCGCCAGCGCTGCTCCTGGCCGTTGACCGTTACCGACTGAATGAAGTTCGCCTTCTCCTGCCACACGCGGAACTCCAACTCCACGCCGGCGGGCACGTCCTCGATGCGGAACTGGCCCGACTCGTCCGTGACGTCGAAGTAGGGCGAATCGCGGGTGATGATGTACGCCCGCATCCACGTGTGGATGCTGCACGACACCGGCATGGGCTGCTTTTCCGGACCGAGGATCTGATGAGTAGCGAACCTGTGGGGCGGAATGATCTGGTTGAACGGTTTGGAATTGTCGCGGGGATCGAGCTTGGTGTTGTGCCCTACGTCGTCGCTGTTCATGATCTTCAGCGTTTGGGTCGATCGCATGGCCATCACGTGCGTCAGGAACATACACTGCTTCTGGTCGAACAGCACTTCGGCCGTCTTGTCGGCGTCGTACCGCTCGGGGTTGATCCATTTGGGGTCGTCGGGAATCTCCGTGTCGAGGAACACCAGCACGTCGCGAATCCCACCGTCAGGGCCCACCCTCACTTCTTCGCCCAGGGGAATGTTGCCGCCCGGGGCGCAGTAGGCCGTGTCGTCGCCCTGTACGGCCACCGGTCGCCTGGGCGGGGGCGTACCGTCGATGCGAAATTCGCCTCGAATTGTCGCCCAGCCTTTCGGCTCAGCTTGCACTACCTCCGTGCCGCCATCGGTCGTCCCTTTCTCGTTCAGCGCGTCGCGCAATGCGTCGGCGCGGTCGGCGTCGACCGCCACCTCCGCCGCCATGGGGCGCTGGCAGCCGCAGAGCGCCAGCGCCAGTAGTGCCAAGGGAACCAGTGCGCTTTGTTTCATGGCTCGGTGCGACCTCGTCATTTACTTCTCAAACACGCTAGGCGGCACTTCGATGCGGCCCAGGTCGTTGTCGCCCGGCTTGATCGTCATCGTGAAGCGGCCTCTCTTCCAGGCCGTGGCCTTGCCGTCGAGCTTCACCTCCTGCACGTACCCTGCCCTCTCCTGCCAGACCTGGAAGGTCCACTCCCCGGCCGGCAGATTTTTGATCTCGAACTTACCCTCTGCGTCCGTAACGGCAAAGTAGGGGTTGTCACGCACCAACACCCAAGCCTTCATCCATTGATGGATGTTGCAGCCGACAGTCGCGGGAAGCCGCTCGGTCTCCGTGAACTCGTGCTTGAGCGAGCCGCCGGCCGGGATGAGGATGTTAAAGGGGTTGTTGTTGAGCGGGTCCACCTTGGTGTTGTGCCCTACCGTGTCCTTGTTGCCCACGACGAGAGTCTGCGTAGTACGCATCGCCACGACGTGCGGCTCGAAGCGGCACTTCAGATTGTCGAGCGCCACTTCCGCTTTCTCCGCCTCGGCGTACGACTCGTGCGGCTCGGGCGGCTTGTCGCTGGGCGACAAATAAAGGAACACGACGACGTTCTTCACGCCTCCCTCTTTACCGACGACGAGCGACTCGTCCACCAGGCCGAACTTACCGCAAAACGCGACGTCCTTATCCACCACTACCGCCTTGGGAGCCGGGGCCGTACCGTCGTACGCGAACGTTCCCGATAGGTTGCCCCAGTCGGCCGCGAAAACCGGCGCGGCTTGCAGAACCGCCGCCAGCACGACGGCGCCTGAAATTGCGATTGCGATGCGTTTCATGAATTCACCTCTTTTTTTCCCGCCCCAAACGTATTTAGTTGGCTACCGCTCCCAAGCTGTCAGCTTTCAGTTCTCAGCCGTCAGCGTTGAGTCTTCCATTTTCCCTGTTCAGTTCCGACAACGGACCACGGACAAATCCCCGCGTCACCGTGTCCCCGCGTCACCGTGTCCCCGCGTC